>JBGSUV010000050.1:0-35118 GCA_041753315.1 Pirellulaceae bacterium
CTGGGTTGGCAAGATATTGAGAAGTGCGTGAGGTGAAGGTCTGCCTTATCCGTGCTTCGGCCTTGCCATCCGTGCGCCAAACTTGCTTCGCTGTCAGGCTGAGTGAAGTCGTGTTAAGTGGTCGTTAGCGAACGCGGGCTAAATGCGTAGTTTTTTGTGGTAAGAATAGCACGGATGGCAAAGCCGGAGCACGGATGTTCCATCGGTAGGCCATCGAGGGCACTGAACGCTAAGCCGCGCTGGTGATTGGGTTGGCATGATGTTGAGAAGCGCGTGAGGTGATGGTCTGCCTTATCCGTGCTTCGGCCTTGCCATCCGTGCGCCAAACTTGCTTCGCTGTCAGGCTGAGTGAAGTCGTGTTAAGTGGTCGTTAGCGATCGCGGGCTATTTGCGTAGTTTTTTGTGGTAGGAATAGCACGGATGGCAAAGCCGGAGCACGGATGTTCCATCGGTCCGGCCAGGGCATTGAACGCTAAGCCGCGCTGGTGAGTGGGTTGGCGTGATGTTGAGAAGTGCGTGAGGTGATGGTCTGCCTTATCCGTGCTTCGGCCTTGCCATCCGTGCGCCCACTTGCTTTGCTGTCAGACTGAGTGAAGTCGAGTTAAGTGGTCGCTAGCGAACGCGGGCTATTTGCGTAGCTTTTTGTGGTAGGAATTGCACGGATGGCAAAGCCGGAGCACGGATGTTCCACGGTGGGCCATCGAGGGCATTGAACGCTAAGCTGCGCTGGTGAGTGGGCTGGCAAGATGTTGAGAAGTGCGTGTGTTTGACCAACTGGATTTGTTATTGCAGTTTAAGTTGTCGGCTGCGTTCCGCTACCCGCGCAGCCTGTTCGCTTTTGGCATCGGAGACGGCCAGCGAGAGCCATCCATCGCGGATTTCCACTTGTGAGACGGCCAAACCGGCTGCCCGGGGATCGTTGAGCCAACTTTCGGACACGAGTGGAATGTGTGGGTTGGCAACAAAGATGCTTGCAAAAATGACTCGCAGTCGGAGTCGATCGCGATTCGCACGGCTTTCGATCTCCACGACGCCATCGCGGAGCAGTTCGGCGCGAAGACCATCGGCCAGCGGCACGTAGTGCGAAACCACGGTGAAATTTTCGATATGCAATCGATCGGGTTGGCTGAGTTCTGCAATGTGCAGACTCAGTCGCAGGCGACCGTCGACCAGTTCGATCGTAGCGGGGCGGAGTTCGTTAAAACGAATCGTGATATCGTGAGGCACATCTTCGGGAAGAGTCCAACCCGACTGCTGAAACACCTCTCCCAAACGTTCGAACAATTCCGGTAAAGTCCAACGTTTGTCGGCCAATCCAATTTGTTCGATCGTGTTGTTGAGTGTTGATTGATGAACCTGCATGCTCAACAAGCTATCGCTTGGGGCTCGCGGTCGTGGCGTATACGCCGCCATTTGCATTTCATGCGCCACACGATAACGAATCGTGAGTCGCTCTGCGGACGTATTCATCGACACTACAATTGGATTTAGGCTCATCCGTTCCAACGGACCAACGATGCGGTCGTTCAGTTCGCGTTCCGCCTGACTCAGTCCTTCGTCGAGACGTCGATCCAGTTCTGCGTCAGCTTCTTGTGCGATTAGCCGCCGTGTGATGCGCTGGGCTAGACCTCGCTTCTGTTCGAACTGTTCGCGTACGATCAGACGCACGAAGTCTCCGATAATGGGTAAGTCGTCGTAGTCGGTGCTCATGCGTTGCAAATAGTCTTGCGAATCAACTCCGGTCGGGTCGGACGATACACGGTAACCATGGGGGTCAAGTCGAATGTACCGATGGCTATTGATCTGTGCGGTCGATGTATTGTGAAACACCGCGGGGCCTTTGCTACTCCGCGTGCTACTGACCAGATCGCCAAGAACGCTCAAGTCGATGTTCCAGCCAGTATCATCTGGAATCAAGTTGATCCGCAATTCCGTCTGCACCGCGCTATTGCCAGCGGTATCCGCGCCTAAGATTCGTTGGCGAACGGGGCGAATTTCGCTGGTGCCATTGGGCAGAAATCGTTGAACTAGGTCAGCCGATAAACTGATGCGAAGATTCGCGTTACGGTAATGATCGTTAAGTACTCGTGCGACCTGTTGTTGGCTGTCTCGATCTGAATTTCGGAGAAGCTGGACTGTGCTAGCCAACGATTGGCTCGAACGCCCTAACGAGTTCTCTTCGAAGAATTCAAGGTGTGTCAACAGTTGACGGTAATCGACCGGTTCACGTCCCCAAACGATCAGCTGCAACGCTAACTCTTCAAAGACGGGATGCGACAAGAACCGCTTCTGCGCTGTGGTGAGACGCTGGTATCTCAAGCGGGAAAGCGACTTGAGGGGTAGCGGGCTCGTCTCGGTCCAAGTTGACGTGTCCGATTCGAGCCAGGCTTGCATGTCGTCGAGAAACAAATAGTTGCTCCAACGGACGGCATCCCCAGTTTCTCCCAGTTGTGTTCTAACTGCAGTGATTGCTGTGAGGAGGTCCTGGCGCGCGAATTCTCCACTGCGTGGTTTGTGCAATCGAATTGTCGTACCGTCCAGGCAACCTTGGATGGCTTGCCAAAGTTCGACGCGGCGGAGCAACGAATAGGCGGCACAATTCCAGCGAGAGGAAAGGTCGTAGTCCGTTAGGGTGTCTCCCGCCGACAAAGCACTGGCCGCCAGCACGCTAAGTGCAGCCAACTCATGTTTGCTCTCGGCATGTTCAAGGCCTTGGAGTTTGATCAGACGCGTGAGGTGGTATTGGGTCTGCGCGAGCCATTGGGTCACTGCCGAGACTTCCATCGACTTGGTCGCGATCATCTTATCCATTGTTTGGACGGATGGAAGCATCAACGAGTCAGATGTCTCTTTGGAACTCGAAACGAGCGACGAATTGCTGTTGGTTGATGATTCGCTGAGCCACGTTTGTCGAAGTTGAACCTGATATTTCAGTTCGGACAGTTCGCGTAGAAGCCGCGTCGGTTCGGGAATGCGTCCATCGATGGTTGCTGGAGCAGCAAGTGCTCCCACTCCGCCAATTGACGTGGGAAAACTAGATATATTGGTAGTCGAACGCGTAGTACTTACGGTTTGCATGGGCGTGTCAAAGGCAGCGTCCATGGCTTCCATCAAATAGTCAATATTCGAATTGCTTGCTTGCAGCGGAAGGGCTAGCAAGTCGCTCGTCATCATCGGTGCTTGCAATACAACATTGGCTGCGGGTTCAGGCGGACGTCGAAGCATGTTGGCGGCAGTTGCAACTTCAACCACGGTCGATCGTCGAGCGAGCGGCGTGGCATCACTGGCAGGAAATTGCAGAGAGCCAGCTACCCCAGGGTCAACCGTCAATAAAATGCCTCGCGGTTCGGTGGTCGCTCCACGACCCTCCGCCGTAAACGGGGCTTTCAAAAATGCGGCCGTGGGTATCCGCAAATGCCTTTCAACCGCCAGAAAGACAAGCGAGAGCGTGACGGCAACCGTCAACGCAGCCATCCAGCCTCGATAACCGCGGCTGTTATCCATGTGTCGTATTCCCTTACGAGACAAGCTTGAATCCCGATTGAATTCGGTTCGTCATTACCAATGAAGAGATCCTCAATGGAGACTGTCAGATTTAGATCGGCAATTAAACCTCCCCACCCGCAAGCGCACTGCGTAGGAATAGACGCACTTTTCACGAAAGCTCCGAAGAGCGAATCTAGAGAAACTTTGAGGTCAAATCCGCAAAAGAGTGCGCGCGACCAATCGCACACTCGCTGAACAGCTTGTCAAGAACTTGACTAAATCACTCAAATTTTGACAAAGAAACGCATAGGACTGTCCCGGCTGTGACGATAGTTTCTAAGTAGCCTGACACGCTTCGTGCTTGTCGATAACAAAGCGCGCATGCGTTAGCGAACCAACCACTTCGACGGGAAGTTGACCGATGTCGCCTTTACTCAAATTCGCAGCTCCTCTTTGCACCGCTTTGGCGTTTTGTGCTTATTATGCGATCGGACAGCAACCATCCGAACTGCATCGAGCTTCAAGCGACGAAGCATCCGTACTCATGCGGGCGAAACTCTCCAGTTCGCAAAAAGTGGTCGAAGGCCTGATGTCAGGTGACTTTGCAATGATTCGAAAAGGCGGGGAAGACCTGCAAAAGATCTGTGACTCGAGCCAGTGGCATCAACGAGATGATCAAGTGGTCTCGCACTACCGCGGCGAACTGCGTCGTTCGGCAATCAAGCTGATGACGCTGGCAGCAGAAGAAAATCTGGACGGTGCCGCGTACACGTACATGCATACTATGACCACATGTATCAATTGCCACCAATACTCTCGCGACGTGTTACGCATTGCGGACCGGTCGATTCAATCGCCGCAAGTCGTTCCCATTCCAGTAACCGAACAAGAAAACGCAGCTCGCCAACCTCGTTCGATCTATCGTTGAAGGTTAGGCGATAGGCGTTAGGCATTAGGCGTTGGGAGAGAGAGGCTCCTGCCGAACTTTTCTTTTGGGCAGCGTCCTGTCGTCCACGAGCTAGAAGTTCATTGCAGTGATTCGTCGGCTCTTCATTTTTAACCTCCATGTATAACCAAGACGCTCCCGCGCTTTACGAGTCTTTCGTGAACCGGTCGCATGGGTTGAAGTTCACGGCGGGTCCAACGAATTGACGGAGACGACGAATGCCAAGCGGCATTTTTAAATGTCTTCTGCTCTTGTTGTTTGCTTGTGGACGTTAGAGGGCCGCCCACAAGTTGCTCCGCAGAGCGTCGCACTCCCGACAGTACTTTGACCAGGTAAAATGCAGCCGGGAGAGAGGCGTCGCACTCCCGTGAGCGCGTCGCCCCGCCTAAAGTCGTTTACTTCATAGTTCAAAGATGCCAGTGCAAGTTCGTTGAGAAAGCTGGTCAAGTTGTGGCAGCAGCTGCGGTACCCATGGTAATGCCGGGTGCGGGCAGCGTACTGCTTCCCTGCAGATAAATATCGATGGCGCGAGCTGCCCCGCGACCTTCGTTGATAGCCCAAACGACAAGCGACTGACCGCGACGACAGTCACCGGCAGCGAACACACCGTTGATACTTGTGGCGAAGTCGCCGTGGGCGGCTGCATAGTTGCTTCGATTGTCAGTCTTCAGGCCCAGCGATTCGGCCAAATACTGTTCAGGTCCGAGAAAACCCATGGCCAGCAGGATCAGGTCAGCTTCGACGAGATGTTCCGAGCCAGCCACTTCTTGCATTTGCAAGCGACCATCTGCTCCTTTGGTCCACTGGACCTTGACGGCCATGATACCTTTCACGTGACCATTTCCGTCATCGACAAATTCTTTGCTCAGTACGCAATATTCGCGCGGATCCTTGCCAAACTTTGCTTCGGCTTCTTCATGGCCGTAGTCGACTCGGAAAATGCGAGGCCACTGTGGCCAAGGGTTGTCATCAGCGCGATCGACGGGTGGGCGATCCATGAGTTCGAAGTTGATGAGTTGGCTGCAGCCATGTCGCAGGCTCGTACCGATACAATCGGTTCCGGTATCGCCTCCTCCAATCACGACCACTTTCTTGTCTTTTGCGGAAATGAATTGACCATCTTGCAGCTTGCTATCCAGCAAGCTTTTGGTGTTGGCAGTCAAGAAATCCATGGCGAAATGGATGCCATCAAGCTGCCGACCAGGGATTGGCAAATCACGCGGCTTGGTTGCGCCCGTCGTCAGGAGCAAGGCATGGTTATCGTCGAGTAACTTCTGGGCGTTTAGCGTCTTGCCGACGTCGGCACCCGTTACGAACTGGATCCCTTCGCTGGCCATTAGATCAAGGCGGCGCTGAACCACATCCTTGTCCAACTTCATGTTCGGAATGCCATAGGTGAGCAGCCCGCCAATTCGATCGGCGCGCTCGTAGACGGTAACCTGATGTCCAGCTTTATTCAGTTGATCTGCGGCGGCCAGCCCAGCCGGGCCACTGCCTACAATCGCAACCGATTTTCCCGTACGCTTTGCGGGTGGTTTGGCGTTGACCCAACCTTCAGCAAATGCGCGGTCGATGATGGCGTTTTCGATGTTCTTGATCGTGACCGCTGGACTGGTAATTCCCAGGACGCATGCACCTTCGCACGGTGCGGGACAGACTCTGCCCGTAAATTCAGGGAAGTTGTTGGTCTGATGCAGACGGTCGTTTGCATCTTTCCAGCGGCCTTGGTACACCAAGTCGTTCCACTCAGGAATGAGATTGTCGATCGGGCAACCGCTATGCGACTGACAAAACGGAACGCCACAGTCCATGCACCGTGCGGCTTGTTCTTTCAATTGCTTGTCTTCTGGTTCCGTATAGACTTCACCAAAATCAGAAAGACGGACGATCGGCAATCGCCAAGGTACTTTTTTGCGATCGTATTCCTTAAATCCTGTTGGCTTACCCATGGTTTTTGTCTCTGCAAGAATTTGTTGATTGAATGAGTGTGGAGGTCACTCGCGCGCGATGTTTGCGAGAGTTCCTCAATCGTTGTCAGCTGTTACCAGCGCGGGCTCTCGTTTGCCTGCTAGTTCTTCCAGCACCCGTTTGTAGTCAACAGGCATTACCTTTACGCAGTGGTTGAGGAAATCTGGCCAATCGGCGAGCAAGGCCTGTGCGACGGTGCTGCCGGTGTACGTTGCGTGGCGTTCGATCAGCTCGCGGACTTCAGCCTCCTCTTCGGCAGTTTCGATCTTCTCGAGTTGCACCGTCCCAAGATTGCATCGCACCTCAAAGTCACCTTCGCGATCGAGCACATACGCAATTCCGCCCGACATGCCAGCAGCGAAGTTGCGTCCGGTCGTGCCTAGAACCACCAGACGCCCACCTGTCATATACTCACAGCCGTGGTCGCCAATGCCTTCGACGACTGCGTTGGCACCTGAATTGCGCACGCAGAATCGCTCGGCGGCGCGACCACGCAGGAACACTTCACCACTGGTCGCCCCGTACAGGCAGACATTGCCGACCAGGATGTTGTCTTCGGCATTGAAGGAGCTGACCTTTGGCGGATAGACGATGACTCGGCCACCGGACAAACCTTTACCCACATAGTCGTTGGAGTCACCTTCGAGTTCCAGTGTGACGCCGTGTGCCAGGAACGCACCCAAGCTTTGGCCGGCAGAACCAGTCAGCTTGACGTGGACCGTGTCATCGGGCAAACCGGCTTGGCCGTGAACCTTGGCGATTTCATGGCTCAGTATGGTTCCAACCGTGCGATTAATATTGATGATCTTGGATTCGATCGTCACCCGTTGCAAGTCATGGATGGCCTTCTGCGCGGCGGGAACAATGACGGTCATATCGAGCGACTGTGCCAAGCCATGTTCTTGTGGTATTGCATGTCGCGTAATCACGTCGGGACGCAGGCCTTTGGCAGGGGTCAACATGGCGGTCAGGTCGAGTCCGTCTGCTTTCCAGTGATTGATCGCTTTGCGCGTGTCGAGCGCATCGACACGTCCGACCATATCGTCAATCGTGCGAAAACCGAGTTTGGCCATGATTTGCCGCGCATCTTCAGCGACCATGAATAGGTAATTGACCACATGTTCCGGTTTCCCCTTGAACTTCTTCCGTAGCTCTGGGTCCTGCGTCGCGACGCCAACAGGGCAGGTGTTCAAGTGGCATTTGCGCATCATGATGCACCCCAATGTGATCAGCGGGGCGGTAGCGAAGCCGAATTCTTCTGCACCTAACAATGCGGCAATCACCACATCGCGTCCCGTCTTCAACCCTCCGTCCGTTTGCAGTACGACGCGACTACGCAGGTCGTTGAGCACCAGGGTTTGGTGAGTCTCGGCGATGCCCAGTTCCCATGGCAAACCAGCATGTTTGATACTTGTCAGTGGCGACGCTCCGGTACCACCCACGTCACCTGCGATAACAATGTGTTCAGCGTGGGCCTTACTCACGCCCGATGCGATGACGCCGACGCCAACTTCACTGACCAGTTTGACACTGATCCGAGCGGCAGGATTGGCGTTTTTCAAGTCGTGGATGAGTTGTGCTAGATCCTCAATCGAATAGATGTCGTGGTGCGGCGGTGGGCTGATCAAGCCGACGCCGGGAGTGCTATAGCGAATGCGGGCGATCGTGTTGTCAACTTTCTTGCCAGGCAGTTCACCACCCTCGCCAGGCTTGGCACCCTGCGAGATCTTGATTTGCAATTCATCAGCGTTCGTGAGGTATTCGATCGTGACGCCAAACCGACCTGAAGCAACTTGTTTAATCGCGGAGCGTTTCGAGTCGCCGTCGGCCATCGGCTTAAAGCGAGCAGGATCTTCGCCACCTTCGCCCGTATTACTTTTTCCACCCAAGCGGTTCATGGCAATTGCCAGCGACTCATGTGCTTCGGCGCTAATGGATCCAAAACTCATCGCGCCGGTGCAGAAACGCTTGACGATTTCACTGGCCGGTTGAACCTCATCGATGGGAAGGGCTGGCCCGCCAACGTTCTCTTTGAATTCGAGCAGGCCACGCAGAGCGCACTTCATCTTCGAATCGTTGTTAATGTGCTCCGCAAATCGCCAATAAGCGTTCTTGTCACCAGCCCGGGCAGCAACTTGCAAATCGGCAATTGCGGCTGGGTCCCAACCGTGACGTTCACCTTCCGCCCGCCAATGGAATTCGCCAGGGTTAAAGAGCGTTGGCAATTTACGAGATTCATCTTCGGGGTAGCCCAGCGAGTGCCGGCGCAACATTTCTTCAGCCAAAACGTCAAAGCTCACGCCCTGAATGCGGCTGGCTGTACCCGTAAAACAACGGTCGATCACTTCATCGCGCAGTCCGAGTGCTTCGAAGATCTGTGCACCTTTATAACTTTGCAAGGTACTGATGCCCATCTTCGCCATGACCTTCAGCATTCCCTTGGCGACCGCCTTGCGGTAACTGGCGACCAGTTTGTCGTCGGTGTCGAAGCGATCCCCCGGCAGAAGTCCATCTAAAGACGATTGCCAGAGCGATTCGAAAGCCAGGTAAGGATTGATTGCATCGGCACCATAGCCAATCAGCAGACAATGATGGTGCACCTCACGCGCTTCACCGCTTTCGAGCACGATTCCAATTTGAGTGCGTTTGGCGTTGCGGACGAGGTGATGGTGAACGGCGCCAGTCGCCAAGAGCGAACTGATGGCGACTCGATCTTGACCGATGTTTCGGTCTGAAAGGATGACCAGTGTATAGCCCGCATCGATCGCAGCTTCGGCTTCGGCACAGATGCGGTCAAGAGTTTTGAGTAGTCCGCCCTTACCTTCTTTTCGATCAAAGGTGATGTCGATTTTTTGAGTTTTCCATCCCCGCTTGGTCATGTGCTCGAGTGCTGCGAGCTCTTGATTGGTCAAGATCGGATGGGGAATGAGCAAGCGGTGGCAATGGGCCGGGGTCACATCCAGCAGATTCTGCTCGGGACCGATGTAGCACTCGAGCGACATCACAATTTCTTCGCGAATCGAATCGATGGCCGGATTGGTGACTTGAGCAAAAAGCTGCTTGAAATAGTCGTAGAGCATGCGTGGTTGATCGCTCAAGCAAGCTAGCGACGAGTCGTTCCCCATGGAG
Organism: Pirellulaceae bacterium; assembly: GCA_041753315.1. Classification (GTDB taxonomy): domain Bacteria; phylum Planctomycetota; class Planctomycetia; order Pirellulales; family Pirellulaceae; genus Aureliella. The sequence continues at coordinate 9,530 of JBGSUV010000050.1, forward strand.
CCGACGGGATCGCGCGCCTCGACGATCATCGGCAGCAGCATGAAATGCATGGTTTCAACGGTGTAACCAAACGCTTGCATGCGGGGCAACAATGTATCAGGATAGAAGCCGTGCGGCTCGTTCTTGGGCGAAAGTTCATCCAGTGTAATGCGTTGTTCGCTTAACCATTGGCCGTAAGGGCGCTGCGCTGCAAACTCGTGTTTAATTTGTTCGTCCGGAATCAATCGCCCTTTGTCGAAATCGACCAAGAACATTTTGCCAGGCTGCAACCGTCCCTTTTCCTTCACAAGTGCCGGGTCAATCGGTAGCACGCCAACTTCGCTAGCCATGATGACGCGATCATCGTGCGTGATGTAATATCGACTTGGACGCAGACCGTTGCGATCAAGCACGGCGCCAATAAAACGTCCGTCGGTAAAAGCGATGGACGCGGGGCCGTCCCACGGCTCCATCATGCAACTAAAGTACTCGTAAAAGGCTCGGCGTTCTTCGGGCATTGTCTTGTGCTTTTGCCAAGCCTCGGGGACCATCATCAAGATCGCTTCTTGCAGCGAGCGACCGGTCATCAGCAAGAACTCCAGGACGTTGTCGAATGTTCCACTGTCACTACAGTGCGGCTCGACTACCGGGAAGAGTTTGGGTAGCTGATCACCAAAAAGTGGACTGCTGGCGCGTCCGCGGCGGGCTCGCATCCAGTTGGTGTTTCCGCGTAACGTGTTGATCTCGCCGTTGTGGCTCATGAATCGCAACGGCTGAGCGCGATCCCAACTCGGAAATGTGTTGGTCGAAAAGCGACTGTGAACCATCGCCAAATGTGTTTCGAAATCGGGATCGGTCAAATCGGCAAAGTACGGGAGCACCTGTCCGCTGGTCAACATCCCCTTGTAGATGATGACTTTCGTCGACAGGCTGCAAATGTAGAACTGGAGTGCGTGCTTGAGCGTCTCGCTACCGCGCAGCAGATGACTCGAACGCTTGCGAATGATGTAGAGTTGCCGTTCGAATGCTTCACCTTCCAGGCCTTCCGATGCGGCCACAAACAACTGCTCGATGGCAGGTTCGGCAGCAAGTGCGGTTGGACCGATGTCGGCTTTCTTGGCATCGGTGGGGACTCGGCGCCAACCAATCAAGCGTTGTCCTTGCTCGGCAATGATGTTCTCGACAGCCGCCTTGCAAAACTGTTTTTCATCTTTGTCTTTGGGAAGAAAGACCAGTCCAGCGGCATATCGACCGGGCGGAGGCAAGTCAACTTTGAGATCATCTTTGGCAACCTTCGACAGCAACTTGTGGGGCAATGCGGTGAGCATGCCCGAGCCATCTCCTGTGTTGCCTTCACAGCCACATCCGCCCCGATGGTCCATGGCGACGAGCATCGTCGAGGCGTCAAGTACAAATTGGTGACTCGCTTGGCCTTTGATGTGCGCGATGAAGCCTACACCGCAGTTGTCTTTTTCGTTGGCTGGGTCATACAGTCCTTGTTGCTTCGGCAAGTGGATGAGTGGCATCATGTTTCTTCTACCCCTATTACTCTTTACTCTTCTCGACTACTGCTGTTCTGCATTATTCCGAATATTTGGCGACGGGGCGACTGCTCGCGCGCCTCGCTGGTGAAGCCTTCGCAAGCGCCACTCGAGTGATCTCAATCTCACAACTTTATTTGACCGACGATGCTGCCGACGGTGTTGCCGACGGTGCGTTGGTATCAGTCGACTGCGCTTCAAATGCTCCGCCGACAATCAGTTCAATGATGCCCCGCGCGGTTCTTCCCAACGCGCTATTGCGTCGTTGGATCAACCCCAGTGGGCGATTCAATTTTAACCATGGGCAGTTTAACGCGATCAATGCGCCACTTTCAATCTCTTCTCGCACCGTTGGTTCAGGCAAAAAGGCCACCGCCGCATTCACGTCCATCGCATGTTTCACCGAGTCGATGTTGTCAAACTCGGCAGCAATCTGCATCGTTATTCCAAGTTGCCGCAAGTAGCGATCGATTTCATGTCGTATCCGCAAATTGGGTGCAAAAGCAACCAGCGATTGCGACTTCAAGTCTTGCACGGCCACCACAGGAGCATGGGCAAAAGGGTGTTCGGGTGGGCATGCCAACAGCATACGCTCTTCCAGCCACTCCGTTGCGATCACCGCCTTCGAACTCTGCGGATAACTGACAAGACCAAAGTCGACCATCCCCTGCTCGACCAAACGGTAAACTTCGTCCGGATGGCCAAACTGATATCGCACTTCCGCCTTCGGATGGGTCGCTTTGACCATCCGCTGCAAATCGGGTAAGTAACTCAACCCCACGCTGTAGATTGCCGCTATCGATGCCCGCCCAGTCACTTCGTGGCTGATCGATCGCACCTCCTCGATCAAAGAATCGAACTGCCGTAGCAATTGCACACAGCCTGCGTGAAAAGCGTTTCCTTCGGCCGTCAAAAGAAACGGTCGCTTGCTTCGATCGATCAATTGCACCTGTAAATATTCCTCCAAGTGCTGAACCACTTGGCTCGCACCACTTTGCGTCATGTCATTGTCCGTCGCGGCGCGCGAAAAACTGCGACGAGCAACAACGTCACAAAAGACTTTTAAATTGCGAAGATGCATGGGGGCTCTTGTGCATTCCATCGGCGTCTCACAAGCAGTTCCGGTAGAGAAGCTCGCTTTGTAGTATTATTTTTCTTAATTCTGCTTTGGCGATTATAATTTTGCCAGATTTAAGAATCTATTCGGCTTCTACGGCCACGTCAACGGCTTTCTGCACAAGAATTGGACTTTCATACGTCCAGTGGTGGTGTCAAAAGGGTGGTGTGCTAGGCAAGACCTGCCACCCTCTAACCCGCATGTCCTCGTTCTTCGTCATAACTGGCGAAATTTCAGACGTCGCCAACGGATGATCTACCCGCCCCTCTGCCGTGCCCCCCGGTTCGACCTAGATTTGCAGGTTCACGCCCATCGTTCTTGCCTTGAATTCAACCGTACCCTCGCGTCGACGGGAAATGTCGAATGTCCGTTCCAACGAGTTCAACATTCAGTTCGTTTGTTACTCTCCAGCCATCCGACACCAACGTTGGCAAAAACGCACAGGAAGCACTGCGCGTCGTTGATTCCATCACGCATATCGAACAGCGTTTAGCACAACTAGAACAACTGGCCAACGCTCCCAAACCAGATTGCAACCGCATGAATTTGCTGGTCTTCGACGGAACGAGGGATCGTCTGTTGGCAGCCTTTGTCATGGCCACGGGTGCGGCGGCATGCGGCATGAAAGTGACCATGTTCTTCTCGTTTTGGGGGACAGCAGCGCTCCGCAAGGAGTATGCGGTATCCGCCCGGAAATCATTCGTAGAGCGTGCGCTGTGCTGGATGCTACCGCGCACGATCCGCAACACCCGACTCTCACAGCTGGACATGTGTGGACTTGGAAGGTTGTTGATTCGGCGCGAAATGCACAAAAAGAATATTGCCGACCTCCCAGAGTTACTTGCCGTAGCGGCCGATTTAGGAGTCACGATTCGCGTATGTGAGATGTCAATGAAACTCATGGGGATTTGTCGCGAAGAGCTGATCGAATATCCAGGCCTCGATTTTTGTGGCGTTGCCAAGTTTGTCGAGGACTCGGCAACGGCAAATACAACTCTGTTCATTTGAATCACGGAAGCACCCCAGTAGGTTATTGCCCTTTACCCATTGCCACGAAAGTCAGGCGTGATGGCTCCGTCACAAAATCGATCTGGGAATTCCGTCATCTCGATTGTCGATGACCCTGTCGAATCGGCACAACGCATACTCGAGCAACTTGATCAACTGTTGTGCGAGGCGATGCTTGTTGCGCCCGGTGAAACGCCCCAAGCTACCGTCGCCATGCCGACGGAGTTGCTCACCAATCTTCGCCAAGCTGTGGCAGAACGCGAGCAAACCCTGGCTAGTATGCGTGAGCGTTTTGAAGCGATGATGCGCGCCCAGGCGGATGCGATTGTCTATTCGGCCGAGATTATCGACGAATTGGAACGGACCAAGCAATCGCTAGGTGAAGCGCGTCAAGCTGCGGAACAGGCCGCTGAAGAAACGCAACGATTGGCGGACACGGTTTTTGAACGGACCCACGATGGAGTATTGGTGTTTGCGGATCGAGCTTGCGTGGCTTGCAATGACAATGCACTGGAATTGTTGCAGGTCACGCGCGACAAGATTATCGGCAATTGGCCTGAGTCCCTTTCGGTAGCTCGCCACCCAGATGGAACGTCCGCAGGTGGAGACATCCGTAGACGCTTTGAATCAGCCGACCTGGCAAACCCCGTTTTGTTTGAAGTCCAACTGCCTGAACGATCGGGCAGCTGGTTTTGGGCCGAAATCACATTCAGCGCCTTTGGCATGAATGGCATCGATCACGTACTGGCGGTTGTACGCGATATTACCTCTCGCAAAGAATTTGAAGTTGAGCTGCAGCGCCATCGCGACTTTTTGAACAACATCATCAATGCAGTGCCTGATCAGTTGTCCGTAACTGCCGCGGATCGCTCACTCGTTCTGGCCAACGACGCCTACTGCGCTGCGCACAACGTTACCCTCAACGAACTGGTCGGTTCGCAACCTGCCGAGTTTCTCAATGCTGATCTGCGACAGGAGGTCGAGCGGATTGAAAGTGAACTGCTGGCGACGGGCCTTTGTCAGACGTCGGAACAAGCGCTGATCCGACCCGATGGTACTCGCGCTATGCTCTCGGTAAAACGCTCCGTTTTTGCGGGAGCCCAAGGAGATCGATACATTGTCTCCACTTCGCGGGATATCACCGAAAACCGGAAAAGAGAAGATCGTTTACGGCTCCTGGCCAGCGTTTTTAATGGAGCATCGGAAGGCGTAGCCATCATCGCCGCCGATGGTCGGATTTGCGAAGCGAATCCAGCATTCATGGACATGGTCGGCGATCACAGCTCAGAGGTCATTAACTATCCATTGCACCGAGTGATTCGATTTGAGCAACCCAATGTGACTGAAATTTTTGAGCTGGTTGCCAACGGAACTACGTGGACTGGTAAGGCCAATGTAAAACTGGGTGATACGCGTGATCGCCATTTCTGGGTCTCTCTTAGTCCAACCATGGATTGTCAGGAACAGTCGGCCCGTGTCATCGCGTTGGTGTCCGATATCACTGAGCTGGAAGATGCCCAAGCGCAGTTGATTTCTCAAGCACTCTACGACAATCTGACGGGTCTCCCCAACCGTCGCTGCTTCCGAGAGCGACTGGAAACACTGATCGAGGATAACAATCCGCCGGAACAGGGTATTACCGTTTGTTTCTTGGATTTGGATGATTTTAAGCACGTCAACGACTCGAGCGGTCATGCAGCCGGAGACAGACTGTTGGAAGCCGTTGGTCGACGAATCAAGTCGACCATGGGCTCGGAAGCATTTGTAGCGAGATTCGGTGGTGATGAATTTGCCATGATTTTAACCGCATCGCAACATCAACCTCCGCACTTGAACGCAGTTCTCGAATCGCTGCTATCCGAATTTCGCCGCCCTTTTGATTTAGGCGACAGCGAAGCGGTCGTGGGGTTGAGTATCGGTGTCACGCATTGGCCCGATCAGGCGCAAGATGTCGGTTCCTTGATGTGCAACGCCGATATCGCCATGTACTCCGCCAAGTCCGCGGGCAAAAACCGCATCGGACACTTCTCGCCAGAAATGGAAAACAGTGTCAACACCCGTCACCAAGTACAGACGAAATTGCGCAGAGCACTCAAAGGCGGACAGATCGCCCTTTGTTACCAGCCCAAAGTTTGTGCCACGACCGGCCGCATCGTATCGTGCGAGGCATTGGCGCGCTGGAAGACTCCGGATGGAACCGTCATTTCACCCGCAGAGTTTGTTCCGATCGCCGAGCAGACAGGCTTGATTCTTCCACTAGGCGAATTGGTCTTTCGCCAAGCTGCTTTGCAGGCGGTCGAGTGGGAGAAAAGCGGACAAAGAACAACGATCGCCATCAACGTTTCTCCAAATCAACTGCGTCATCTAGGCTTCATCAGTCAATTGCAGGCCTTCATCGATGAAATGCAAGTTAAACCGGAGTGGTTTGAATTGGAAATAACGGAGTATGCGATGATGGAAGATGTCGAACACGCCATGTCCGTCGTCGAGCGACTCGCCGACATGGGGTTCAGCATTGCCATTGACGACTTTGGGACCGGCTACTCATCACTTAGCTATCTCAAACACTTTCGCATCCATACCTTGAAAATTGACATGTCGTTTGTGCGCGATGTGACGCACGACCCGCGGTCTGTTGCCGTCATTCGGTCCATTGCATCGTTGGGCCAAGGGCTGGGTTTGAACGTCGTTGCAGAAGGGGTTGAGACCGCCGAACAAGCGAAGCTCCTGGCTGATATTGGGTGCAACGTGTTGCAAGGTTATTACATTGGACGACCCATGTTCCCCGATCAATTCACCGCCTGGCAGAACGACCACGTAGCTGCGTCTCTCTGAGACGCAGTTAATTCGCGTCGCGGAGAGACGCGGCTACGTGTTTCAAAACTAGAAGGTGATCGCCATTCCATCGGTCGCCAAATCGATGATCGTGGCAAATCCTCCGATTTCCGTCTGCGGCAGCTTCTCAACACTGGCAGCTTCCTCTGGGCCACCACTGCCACAAGTTCGGTGACAAACCGAACAGAGGATCAAGCGACCACTTTCGTCCAAAAACTCCTTGATCAGTTCAGCCAGCGGAGGGAAGCCCTGAACGACGATTCCGTGCGCACTGCCTCGGTACCCCCATACCGCACCATCGCTTGTTAAAAATACAGCGACGCGGTGCCCCAAAGCTTGTGCAGCCATGGCGCATGAAAATGCCATCGTGGCATTCTTCCCATTGTCTGCTTTGCCAACGGTGACGATGATGACGACATTTTTCGCGGCGACCGCCATGCGTAGAATCTCAAGTCGATGAAGTTAACTTAGCGAAATGACGGCCCGTTGTTCGCCATCCTGCTCCTGGAAATCTTTGATCAAATGTCCCATCCTCCGCGCCCAAGCTTCGATATCGGGTTTGAACGCCAAATCGGTCGCCGTAACTTCAATTGATTTGCCCGGGCCCAGCTTGCGCGCCGCCCGCGTCAATTCAACAATGGGCATGGGACAGTTCATGCCACGGCAATCAAGTTGCAAATCAAAGCTTGGACTGGACTCCTGCATGGACGATTTCTCCTGGCGTCAATTGTTGCTATTCTTACGGTCGTTTGTCGGTAACGCGCTTGATTTCGCTGATAATTGGAGGCAAAACGCAAACTGGTTACTCACCACCTTTGGCTCCCCAGCGTCGTGGCAATGTCATGGCATAGAGAATGACGACGGCTCCTGTGGCAATCAAACTCCATGGAATCCACTCGGGTGGCCGAACGATACGCTCGTTGGAGAGTTGCATGGTCTGAGGCTGCTGAAACCATCCGTAACTGACTGGTGCGGGTGCAGGGCGATCGGATGCGAGAGTTGCACTGTCAATCAACAGACACTCAATTCCAACAATGACAAGCATCGTGCCAACTGCAAAAAAGAAAGCTCGCCACACAGGGGAAACTCCAATAAAGTTATCGACAACGGCACGCCCGACCACTTTGGCTCGATTCGGCAGCGTCCTCTTTTCAATCGACCGCAGCTAGCATTGAAGTGTATCGTTTGGCCTAAAAGGTGGTTGGAATTTAGAGCCAGCGTACTGTTATGCGGTTGAAGCAAGTTGCAAGACCTGATCCGGTGGCACCTGTCGTTCGTCTCAAGGACATCCACTCCTCCCAGCGCGGCGCGACGAAGCAACTGAACCAAGTACAATTAATCAGTTGACAATTGAAGCTAAGCATCCGCCTGTTTATCGCTTCTCAACCATTTTTACAGTTGTTCATCATGTTTCGATTATTCCTATGCATGTTTCGACTATTCGGAATTCGCCAACTGATTAGCAGTTGGCGGGCGCTGATCGCTTTGGGATGTTGGGCGCTAACAAGCCCATCGTTTGGTCAAGATGCTGCCGTTCAGCCACTGAGCCATGCGGACGTTGCCCCCTTCTTTCAGAAGCACTGCCTGCGCTGCCATGCTGGCGACAACATCGAAGGTGGTTTTGACTTATCGGAAAACTTGGCGGCCGAATTCACGTCGCGCGATGCCCAGCAGCGATGGCACGAAGTGTTAAATGTTCTTAACAGCCACGAAATGCCCCCTGCAGACCAACCGCAGCCCGAGTCCGCCCAAGTCGGTAAAGCGGTTGATTGGATCGTTTCGCAACTGCAAGCCGCCGAGCAACTCGCGCGATCCAACGCAATTGTCATTCGCCGCTTAAATCGTAATCAGTATGCCAACACGATTCGCGAACTAATAGGAGTTGAATTCGACACGTCCCATTTTCCTCTGGATCCGACTTCGGGTGGATTTGACAACAACGGCGCGGCCTTGTCATTGGCGCCGACGCAGTTGGAGTTGTTCCTCGACTCAGCCCGCACGGTGCTGGACCGAGCGATCGCTATTGGCCCTCGACCATCAACCATCCGTTGGCGTTTTGAACCTGAGAGTGGCGATTCCGACTCGAACCGCGTGGAGTACGCTGGTCAGCGAGTGATCGTCAACGGAGGTCAAAATGAGCGCCTCAACGATGGTCGACTGATGCATCACTCCAACTGGGATCGCGCGATCAATGCTCGCGACTTCGCATTGAACGACGAAGGCGTTTATACATTGAGGGTCCGTGCGGCCGGAAGAGTGCCCAGTCGAGAAGAAGTCATTGCATCGGCGCAGCAGTTCTTGCAACATCGTTTTGAACGCGACATGCAAGAGAATCCGAATGGGGCACGTTATCATCGTCAAGCGATGGAAGATGCCCTCGAACACTTTCGAACGGACCGCGACTACGATTATGGGCCGCCGCGATTGCGACTGCTCCAAGACTGGAAGGGGCAACCTCGAGTTGTTGCGGAATTTGATATCGATGCGACATTGGAGAAGCCTCAGATCTACGAATTTCAGACACGTTTTCCAGTTGGCAAGACTGGGTTGACGTTGGAATATGCGTATGACATCCCCAAAGAACTAGAAAATTTTTGGTTCCAAGCAGACGACAAGTTTGCGCGACCCGAAGCCTGGGTTGACTGGCTGGAGATCGAAGGTCCCCAAGTGGCTACGTGGCCACCACTGTCCCATACACGCCTATTTCCTGACTCTCCATTGCGGACACAGAATGAGCAAGCATATGTGCGTCGTGTCTTGAAGCGATTCATGTCGTTAGCGTATCGTCGCCCCGCGACCGATCAAGAGATTGAGGAGAAAATGGAGCTATTTGCGTTCGCACGACAGCAGGCTCCTGAGCAACCGCTGGAAGCGGTCGTTCGTCCAGCGTTGCAAGCTGTGTTGATCTCCCCCAGTTTTCTGTTTTTGGCTGAACCTATCGACATTTCGGCAAACGTCCCGCTGGGGACGACGCAATCGCTCAGTGCATTCGAGGTGGCTTCGCGACTGTCGTACTTTATGTGGTCAAGCATGCCAGACCAGACCTTGCTACAAACGGCGCGGGATGGCCACTTGATTGAACCTGATGTACTGCGTCAACAAGTGGCTCGCATGTTAGCCGACGCGCGTTCGGACAGTTTTGTCGATGACTTTGCCAGCCAGTGGCTAAGCTTGCGTGAGATAGGTGCCAATCCACCCGCCGAAGAACTGTACCGCGAGTACGACCGACACTTGGAAATCTCCATTCGCGAGGAGAGCTTGGCGTTCTTCCGCGAAATTTTGCGAGACGATCTCAGCGTGTTGAATTTCTTACAAAGTGATTTTGTGGTGATCAACGAAAGATTGGCGCGATTTTACGAAGTTCCGCTTGCTTCCAATGTTCGAGGGGATCACTTTCGTCGTGTTCCCGTCTCACGAGCTGTACACCGCGGAGGTATCGTTACGCAGGCGTCGATATTGTCGGTTACGTCAAATGGAACGCGGACATCGCCGGTCAAACGTGGGACTTGGATTTTGCGAACGTTGCTTGACTCCGACCCTGGCTTACCGGTGGCCAACGTAGGCGACATCGCGCCGAAAGTACCCGGAATCGACAAAGCCACCGTACGTCAAAGATTGGAAATACATCGCCAATTAGCGCAGTGCGCGCGATGTCACAACAAAATCGATCCGCTGGGGTTCGCACTCGAGAACTTTGATGCTTCGGGTAAATGGCGCGAACGCGAAGGCTTTGGTTATCAAGGTCGTGTTAATGACGATGATCCGTTGGTCGATGCCGCCTCACAGTTGCCTGATGGCACAAAAATTACCGGAGTTCATGAACTGCAAGCGGCGCTCATCGACCGCCAAGATCTCTTTCTGCGCGCGCTGGCTCGCAAACTCTTTGCTTACGCCATGGGGCGGTCCGTTACCCTGAGCGACCAGCCAACGATCACGGCCATTGTCACTGCGGCAAAAGAAAATGGATATACACTATCGTCGATGATAGAAGCCACTGTTCTATCGCCTGCTTTCTTAAAGCGATGATGAAAACCGCAACTGGACTGCACCCCATACTGCACCCCTCACTGCGCCAGAAATTTAATGCCGTACCAAAGGAGTTCAATCATGTCGAAACCTATCAACCGTCGGTTCGTTCTGCGAGGGCTTGGAGCAGCGATCAGTCTTCCTATGCTGGGCGCTATGCAGACACGCGGATGGTGTGGGCCATCAACGTTCGAGCCATGGAAGAAATCAATGGCCAGCCATCCCCGCTTGATCTGCTGCTACGTTCCTAACGGCGTCAATATTCAGCAGTGGGTGCCATCAACGACGGGAGCCAGTTACGAACTCTCACCGACACTTGAACTGCTGAAGTCCGTGCGCGATCAGTTTTCTGTGATTTCCGGATTGGGCCACCCGGCTTCTCCTGGTGGGCATAGTGGCGCCGATACCTGGCTCACCGGCGCAGACCTAACCGCTGTGCCAGGTAGTGATTACACAAATACTCAGTCGATCGACCAGTTGGTAGCAGAAAAGCTTGGAACTGAAACACGCTTTCCTTCGCTGCAACTTTCCGATCAATCCGGGACGGGTTCCGCTGGACACAGCCACACGCTTTCTTTTGATCGCAGTGGCACGCCGCTTCCTGCAGAAAATTCTCCTCAGCGTCTATTTGAACGCTTGTTTGTACCGGACTCGGATGCGGATCGAGCCGCCGCGCTGCAGCGGTACGCCGAGCGTAAGTCGATTTTGGATAACGTGGTGCGCGAAGCCAACTCGTTGCGCAGTCGCCTGGGCGCTGAAGATCAACACAAACTGGATGAATATCTGCACAGCGTACGAGCGACCGAACAACGCGTTGAACGCTTGACAGAATGGGTCGATATTCCGAAGCCCGTCGTTGATAAAAGGGGCCTGCAACTCGCCAGCCAATCGGGCAATGCGCATGATCGTCCCATGTGGCTGGATGTCATGCTGGAACTGTCCTATCTGTCGTTTGTAACCGATGCGACGCGCGTGATTGCCTTTGAGTGGTCGCGGGAGGCGGGTGGGTACGGTGGAGGTGGTGAGAATCATCACGAGTTATCGCACCATGGTGGCGATCCAGGAATGCTCGACAAACTAGCAGAAATCGACCGTTTCCACGTGGGGCGTGTGGCGAGGTTCATTGAATTGCTACAACGAACTCATGAAGCCGAAGGGAATATGCTCGATCGCACATTGATCCTCTTCGGCTCCGGTATGAATTCAGGTCTGGGGGGTGAGCACTCTCCAAAGAACCTGCCGCTGCTGGTCGCCGGAGGACGCAAACTGGGACTGCGGCACGGCCAGCATTTGGCATTTGACGTGGAACAGCATCCACCTTTGTCCAACGTTTTGCTCACGCTGGCGCAAGCCGCAGGATGCGAGACGGACAAATTCAGCGATGCCAGCAGTACGTTGACTGGCTTAAGCTAGTGTCTATTCGGTGACTTGAAGGCCAGAGTGCTCCTCTTTGAGCTCATCAACACCCATGAAGGTGATCTTGCTGTTGCGGACGTTGATCGACTTCAGGTTGGGAAGTTCCTTCAAGCGACTGGCGGCGGTGTCATCTAATGTTGTTCCGGCAAGATTTAAACTGGTCAGCTTGTTGAAGTTCATCAGCGTGTCAAGCGACTTGTTGGTGATTCGAGTCGACTCCAGATTCAATTCTTGAAGATTCTTTAGCGGCGCCAGCTTGCTAAAGGCTTCATCGTTGAGTTTTGTTTCCCAAAGTTCTAACGCGGTTAGACCGGTGAGCTTGCCGATTAACTCAAGTCCCGCAGGCGAGATCAATTTGCATTCGTTCAATTCCAAATAGTTCAGTTTTGGGAATTCGCTAATGATCGCCATCGCGTCGTCATCCACCGAAGTGGCACGCAGTTCCAGTCGTTCCAGTTTTTTGTTGTTTTTAAGGTGCGCAATTCCCTCGCCGGTTATATCGCAATACCGTATCCGCAGTCGTTTCAAATTAGACAAGTTTGCGATGTGTTTCATTCCATCGTCACTGATGCGGGCCGAATCGAGTTGGATCGACTCGAGAGTTGGCATCTGCCCAAGGAGTTCTAACACGGCATCGCGAGCTTCGGTGGTGTTAAGGTTGATCGCTTTGAGTTTCAAGTTCTTCAACTCGGCGATTCCAGTTTCGCTCACCTTGGCGCGTTCGAGCTGCAAATCGACCAGTGCGGAGAGCTTGCCGATATGGACGAGCCCGGCGTCAGTGATATTGCTATTTCGCAGGTCGAGGGCCCGTAGCTTTTGAAGACCGGTCAAATTGGCGAGTCCTTGGTCGCTGACGCTGGTTTGCCGCATCGTCAGCACTTGCAAACCCGACAGCTTGCCAACACTTTTTAAAGCTTCGTCACTGATACCCGAGGCGGTAAGGTCCAGACGCTCGAGTTTCGTTAGCTCCTCGATCGCTTCAAACCCAGCGTCGGTAATGCCCGTCCCTCCCAATTTCAGGACCTGTATATTCGGGAGTTTTGCGAGTAGCGGCAGAAGTTCAGACGCATCGTCGCGTTGGTCAACCGAGACATCGACTACCAAGCCTTCGCTATTTTTTTCGATGCCAAAGCCCGCTTCGGTGAGTTTGGCGATCGCGTCTGGACTATCAGGCTGTACCTGATTCGCGTCTTTTGTGGCCACTGGCGGGGCATCAACGGTTTTCTTCCCGTCGACCGAGGGAGGCTTTGTAGCTGTAGGACAGCCAGTTAATACAACCAGCGAGATCGCAGCAATTGTCATTCGCGGGATAAGCTGGATAACAAATGAGTGATTTATCTTCATGAGTGGAAGTCTCCGAATATGTTTGATTTGGAACTCTAATTTCGCCGTTTTAGGGGATATCCCGTCTCGTGCCGCTTTCGGCAAAGGGATTCAAAGTCAATTCGATGCATCAACGAACAGCGCGACGATCATAGGTAGCGGGTCTAAACACGACATTACTACGCGAAATCAACGACGTTGGCAGATAGTTGAGGGAAATAATTGTTCTAGGCCCCCTGCACTGCCGGTTCCCCATACTGCTGGTACCAGGAGTGATTGGTTCCAACACGATGCTAAAGGGGATTTCCCTAGTTCGCAAGCCACAAGTCATTTTCAATATTCTAATGGTAATTTGTTGGAAGACTTGTTTACCCGAGTGCTCTCTACGTATACTAGTCGGGCATTGGTGGCTCTTATTGGCTCGCAATTGACCATTGTTCACATTACTTAGTTTACTGAGGTATATCGTATGTCAAATCGTAATTCGCGTCGTGCCTTTATGGGCCAGTCCGCAGCACTTGGAGCTGGTGTGTGGCTTGGGACTAGTCTGAACAGTCGACGAACGCACGCATCCCCAATGCAATCGCTTTCTGCGGCTTGCATCGGTGTTGGCGGTAAAGGAAGTAGCGACACGTCTCACATCGCTGAACAAGGCGTCAACATCGTTGGACTGTGCGATGTGGACAAGGGCACGTTGACCAAGAAGGGACGCGAATTCAAAGATGCTGAGCAGTACCAAGACTTCCGTGAAATGCTCGACAAACTTGGCGACAAAGTTGATATCGTAACCGTCAGTACACCTGACCACACCCACGCCTGTGCAGCCATGCAGGCGATGCGCGCCAAGAAGCACGTTTACTGTCAAAAGCCGTTGACATGGTCAATTCAAGAAGCCCGCCTTCTGCGCGAAACAGCGGAGAAGATGGGTGTGGTAACGCAGATGGGCAATCAAGGAACAAGCGAAAACGGACTGCGCGAAGCGGTCGAAGTGATTCGCTCGGGCGCGATTGGCGAAGTGAAGGAAGTCCACGTGTGGACTAACCGCCCAATTTGGCCACAAGGCGCCGGTCGTCCTGCCGGAAGCGATCCTATTCCCGAAGAGTTGAATTGGGATGCGTGGATCGGACCTGCACCGATGCGACCATTCAAGTCGGGTGCCTATCACGCGTTCAATTGGCGTGGATGGGTTGACTTTGGAACAGGTGCCTTGGGCGACATGGCTTGCCACACCACCAACATGCCAGTGATGGCGCTGAAGCTGTGGGATCCCACTGCCGTAACCGCCGTGCAGAACTCGGGCATTGTGGACAACGAACAGTATCCCTCCACCTCGACGCTCAAGTTTGAATTTCCTGAGCGCGAAGGCTTGGCGGCAACGGACTTCTATTGGTACGACGGCGGAAACTTGCCACCGGAAGAAGTGATCAAGCAACTTCCCGAATCGTTCCAAAAGCGAATCGCGGATCAACGCGCTGGTGGCAATAAGACCAGCGCTGCGGTTGTGGTCGGTTCGGAGGGTACCATCTTCTCGCCCGACGACTACGGTGCGTCATATACGTTGATCCGTGGCGGCAAAGCGGTACGCGACTTCGAGAAGCCGGCGCAAAGCTTGCCACGCATTCCGTTTGAAGCGGGTACCGACGAGCGTCAGAAGTGGGAATTTGTCAAGTCGATTACTGGCGAATACGAGCCGGGAACCATGTCGAACTTTGGCTATGCCGGTCGCTTGACGGAGACGATGTTAGTAGGCATTTTGGCTTTGCGTGGCGAAGTTGGCAAACGCTATGAGTGGAACGCTGAGAAGCTGGAGTGCACCAATGTACCGGCGCAGAACAAATTCATCGGTCGCGAATATCGCGAAGGTTGGAAGCTAAGCTAACTCACTGCTCGCCAGTAAACTCAGTAAGATTTGTTAAGCAGGCTGCAACCTCATCAAGTTGCAGCCTGTTTTTTTGTTGGCTCTTTTTAAGCCCATTTCACAATCAAGCTCATACCATCAGTAACAAGTCGCTTTCAACACGCACATGAAACAAATTACTCCGGAAGCTCCGTTTCACCCAGAATAAAAACGATTTCGACCGACGCGGTGATCGGGATTTGTCCAACCGCCAAGGCGGGCGCAACCGATGGTGGTGCACCAAACGGATCGTCAGCGGGAGAGTATCCACCGTAACTTCCGTATGTCGTACCACTTCTCGTTTCGCGGATCGTTTTGACTGACGCGAGAGTAGCCCCCAGTTCGCCGGCCATTGCTTTCGCTTTCTCACGAGCGTTGCGAACAGCGTCCAGCCGAGCTGCGTCACGATGTTTTTTCATCTCGCTGCTCCGGAACTCAATTCCTCGAACACGATTAATACCGCGTTCGACAAGTCCTTTGTAAAACGCCTCGAACTTTTCCAGGTCTGCAAGGGTGATTGTGATCATGCGGGTGGCAACAAACCCCGCTGGCTGCAACGCTATCGATTGTTGTTTACTTTGTTTGGACAAGTTACCGTTTGCGTTTTCCATAAGCGGATCAATCGAAATGTAGTCCGTTCGAGTATCTTTGTCTGCGATACCCGCAGCCTTGATGAAATCAAGGATATCTCGGATTTTGGCGTCGTTATCTTCGGCAGCAGCCGTCACAGTCTTCGCTCGGGATTCTATTCCGATGGTGATGGCCACTTGGTCTGGAACGACGAGCACTTCGGCCTCGCCTCCAACCGTAATCGTCGGCTCGTCACAGGTTCCAATCGCAGCACCGGGAAAACAGATGGCAAATGCAACCAGCGCAAGTTGCCCATAGAGTTTGTTAAAAGCTGACATAAAAGTGACCCGTTGTTTGAGTTGTGAGAATGTAGAACAATTGTCCCCAATAGTTTTGCACCCAAATGTAGAACAATTGTCCCCAATTGTTTTGAACTTAAATGTAGAACAATTGTCCTCAATTGTTTTGTACCCAACTTACGACCATCGCAAGCAACAGAACAATTCGGGGTAATCTTAGGCGTTGCAAAACAACTAGTGTCCGAATCAGCCGGAACGCGATAGCGTCCGGTTCCCATAAAAACCGGATGCTAACGCACCCGAACATAAGTTTCTTGGCTTAACTCACGTAGCAGCGTCTCACCGAGGCGTTGAATGCTGCGAGTCTCGGAGAGACTCGCCTACGTGTTTGCGCACCTTGGCTGATTTACGGTCCGGTAACTTATTGTTTAGCATCGCCTTAGCGTGCAACTGAAAGAGCCGTCTCGAGATGAAATTGTTCTGGTTTCGCTTTGTACATTATCGTAACGGTTCGTTCATCAAGATCGTAGATACTCGTCCACATGGTCCAGTTTTCGACAGACATCGCACGAACTGCATTCACAAAATCCTGCTCGTTGCCTTCCGTTTCAGCCAATGCCATCGCCTCCGAACCAGCCCGATAACGACTGCAGACGCTATCGTTCCACTCCTCTGTAGTTTTCCAGAGATTATGGTTGGTGCATGTTAGCCAGTTCTGACTTGGCTCGATCACACGGGTTTCACCGTCTAAAAACTCGACAACCGCCATGTTACCATCGGCATCAGCCAGCATGATATGTTCGGGGCTGCCAGAAAATGCAATATTGTATTTCGCAACTAAACCGATCGCCTCATCCACTGATTTGCAGTAGTCAATTATTAGTCGCATGAGCGTAGCTTGGGTCACGTGAGGTGCATCCGGTATCTCAGGCGCACTCGCAGTGGGAACCGTCATCGCCGAAACTGCCAAGCCATGTTGGTTCATGCCATCCATAACGTAGTAGGGAGCGAAGAGCAACGGGATGCGCTCGA
Source organism: Pirellulaceae bacterium (assembly GCA_041753315.1). Lineage (GTDB taxonomy): Bacteria > Planctomycetota > Planctomycetia > Pirellulales > Pirellulaceae > Aureliella. Next base: position 26,573 of record JBGSUV010000050.1, read on the forward strand.
TCAGACTCGACTCAGTAAGATCCGAGCGATTCAGGTTGAGGTATTGGAGATCGATAATAGAAACGGAGTCGACAGCATTCGAGCCGTGTATTCGCAGTACTAACAATGCGTCATTGCCTGAATCAAAGTTGCGTCCGAAGAATGTACCCCGCTCTTTGGAGTGCCAAGCAATTGTTGAGCAGTGGTGCCCTGTCGAATTGATGACCGGTACGTCATCGGGAACAAAGGAGGACTTGAGCTGGAGCGCTATGGGCGCAATCCAATTGGGTAATAGCGCTCGGATATAGGAACCCTCGACATCTTCGATGTCCATACCATCGCGGCGAATTTCCTCCATGTCGTAGTTCGCGTAATAATCCATCACGTAGATGTTGGTTCCATCGACACGTTGCAAAGACAGCATCGTTCGCACATGATCACGCACAGCCCAACAGGAAATGAAGGTGGCTGCGATGCTCAGTATCAAAACGATCTTGAATCTTCGCATCCATTTTGCCTTCGCATTTTTTTGGTAATGTTGATCGCGACCATCTTTTTTGCTGACCAATGGACGCCTCCAAATCTACTCAGTTCGCCATTAAGACCGTTTGGTCGCTCTCCGCTGTCGCTCACCGCTGTCGCTTTCCGCTGTCGCTTTCCGCTGTCGCTTTCCGCTGTCGCTTTCCGCTGTCGCTCTCCGCCGTGGCTCGTCCCGGCGGAAGCATGACTGGTAGCTACCAAGGCAGTCGACCAGCGCCGTGGACGAGTAGTTTTCTCAGCCTAATCGTTAAACTGCTTCGAGTCCACCACATCCCTGCCGTCCAGCCTCACCTCAATTGGCCGTGAATTTAGCATAGGCAACGAAGGTCGCTAGCAACGTGGACCGAATGCTGAAACTTCTCTGCACCCTTTCTGACGAGATTTCGAGCTCTGTCATGTGTTTGTAATCTGCCCCACAATTCAGCGACGAACAACACGGATCAGTAAGTCGGCGCGATGATCTCTCCATTGGCAAAACGCACTGCTCGCCGAAGTCGGTGCAGCCGATTGTTGTCCTCAGGGTTTCACGGTTACACTGACGAAGCTTTTCCCCGTTACGCCTCACTGGCGCACAAACTCCATGACCCAATTTGTCTCCCAGGTTTTTCCATCGTCTTCTGAGAACGCCTGATCCCAAACGGGGTTCTTGCCAGGATTGGTAGTCCAAGTGAAGCGGACGATTATCGGTTTGCCATTCAGGGTATCTTTGGCGAAGAATGTACCAACAGATCCTGAAAATTTGCCGATGACGGGAACTTCGAGATTGTGAGGTGCTCGACCATCAAGCCACCAGATTGCCCACTCGTGCGATTCTTCATTGAAAGATCGGAAGGCTGCTGCTTTGACCTCGCCGTCAGGAAAGTTCAGGACATTGTCTTCGACGTTTCCTAAACCTCCAAGAATCTTGCGGGTTGAGGAGGTGCCTTCGAACTCTGTCCAGTCGTTGCAGCCCGTTAGCCTAGAATTGAGTCGACGATGGCGCACCCACCAATCGCCGATCATGAAATCGAAGTCTGAGGGCGCTGGTGACGTGGTATTTGACATCGCGGAAGCCCAAGGTTACGTGTGAGGCCTAGAACGTGCGTTGAACCTTCTCGACCGCCCGCAATCAAGGACTATTAATTCGACAAGCCAACGGAACTGAAACGGGTGGTACGCTGTCTCAGTCGCTTATTGGGATTCTACCGGATGGGGCCACTCGGGACAAAGCCCCGGTCGCCGGAAGGCTGGCCGAACGACTCTGCCCCACTGTACTTACTATCCGCTTTTTCAATTCCCAGTAAGTTCAACGCCAATGTTGACCGAGTTCCCGTCAACAATGCTTCCATTTCGAAGCGGAACCGTTTGGGGTTTCGGGACAGCACTTTGTTAGCCTCGGATTCGTTGGCGAAGGTCATCAATTGCTCTGTGCCAGTCCTCGTTGCGTCCGCCTTCGTCCCACAATTCTGGTAGCTCTGAATCCTCGCCAAGGATTCGTTCAATTGCGGACTCTGCGGCTGTTTTTAGGTCGTCCGGAACAGCAGTTGGATTGGCCTCGATCCATTTGTCGAGTTCTTCACTGTACGAGTTGCGTAGACCCCAGTTCCCTTGTAGTCGAGCGAGCACCTCGCATGCTGCCAAACAATCGCACGCTTCGTCACTGTCGAGGTAATCGTCTGTTTCAAGCACTGCTTCGATAGCCGACTTCACGGCCGGTAATCCGGGATCGTCAAGGAAAGTGCCGACCCAATCACATGCGGTGTCGTTTCCAAACGTGTCTTCGGCCCACGCTCCCATGTTGTGTCTCCTGTCTTTTTTAAGGGGTTAACGCCGGATTCAGCCAGCCCAGGCAGGGGACTCAGACCGAGTCAAAACACCTGAGCGATGGCTGGGTGGCAGTATACCCGATTCCTGGCGGGCGCCGCAATCTTTTTGTCTGCCCTGGACGAGCGCTGAAAACTCTGGCTGGTTGTTCTCGTTACGAATGAAGTAGACAACTTGAGTGACCAAACCACAACAAGCTTCACTAGCCAAGACGACTTGAGTGACCAAACTACAACAAGCTTCACTAGCCAAGACGACTTGGTTGCTCAAAGGAAAAGGAAACGGCTCTAGCCTAAGCAGGAATCACGCGAAGCGTCTGCTGACGCGAAAACAAAACCCCGAACGCCTGAACCGGGGCGCGGCAAAAAACGGTGACTTTGCAATCCGCGTCACCGGCGTTTCAGGTGCATGCGATGGTTCGGCCATTCTTGCAGTGGCTAATCGTGGGGCGCGACTACCTGCTGCCACGAACCAACGGTTTTCGTACGTAGTTTGACGGAACAGAGACGATTGGATCATTTAGACAAGCGTCTGGCCGACGGCGACCGACAAGCCGATTGTATCCGAGGTGCCGACCACCGTCAGCTTCGAGCGTTCCAATTTCCAACCGATTCTCCGGAGCAATGGCTTGAAGCCAATCGAGCCAAAGTCGCCATCCATCGGGCATGGAATCGGCGATCTCTACATTGACAACGCCTGTCCGTTCCCAATGCCGACGCCACCAACGGGGAGAGTGCATCGACCACAACAATGGCTCAGCATCGAGCCATTGCGCCATATGTTCCGGAACATCACCCTCTATTTCATCAATGAAACCCGCGAGCGCGATCGCAATCGTCCCACCCGGCTTCACGAACCGTCCCAGATAACTCAAATAGTGATCATCAGTACCGAAGTAAGGAAAGGCGTCGATCGACACGATCGCGTCAAAGAACTCCGTTGCAAAAGGTAATGTGCGCGCATCTGCTTGGATCGGATAAATGTTTCGGGCGAAGCCAGCATCACGAATGCGCTCTAGGTTTTCCGAAGGACTAAACCATAAATCGGTAGCCCATACCGTCACATCGTACTCTCGCGCTAGAAATATCGATGAAGCCGCTCGTCCGCATCCCAAATCCAGCACATTCATTCCGGACTTCAAGTCAAGTGTCGACGTCAGCCAATCGACCAGCCAAATTGAATTGGCGCCGCCGCTAGCGCTTTCGGCAACCCAATCGGGATGGTACGCGTTCGCGCGCGGAAACCGATCACTGAGAAACTGACTGTTGTTTTGCATGCAAACTCTCAGGTGAAAAGAATCCATGTAAGTCCGAGGTTTTGGGGCGGGAGTCATTTGTAAAACTGGCGACTCAAACCGGTGATGCTGAAAGCGGTGTACAACTTTCAGTCACATTCAGTTCGCCCCGCAACCTTAGGACTCGATTTACCATGAAAATTCTCGCACTCGACCTGGGCAAATTCAATACGATGTGCTGCTTATTCGACTCGAAAACGCGAAAACACCAGTTTATCAACGCAACGACCGATCGGCACTATCTACCCACGATCATGAAGGTTCGATAACAATTCGTCGTTTGCTCGCAGTCACCACCGCTCGTCCGCTGCTGCTATCGTGCGCTGTTGTTGGTAGCCACCAGTCACCCTCCCGCCGAGACAAGCTCAACGGTGAGCAACAGGCGCTGGCATCTGAAATGGTCATTCGTTAAAGTCACAAAGTCAGGGACCATTCAGTAAGACCCAAAGTACAGCGAAGTACAGTATGGGCACAAGCGAACCAATAATCGCTCCCCGCAATAATCTCTTCGCACGTATCGCTGCAACCGCAAATCCTATGGCGCTTCCGAAAACAACGTACATTGTAATTGTAACATAGGGCACATATGACGGCGTTTCAGATGCGAGCACGCCGTTGTATGGGAGCACCAATCGCAAAAGTGCAAACCCCAACGCAATCATCGATATGAAAACGATGATTGTTGCCAGCGCGAATTGGGACTGTGTGCGATCCTTCATTATTGGACTTATTGTGTTCTACATTGGTTGATCATTCGTGCCACGGTTCGAGCATTAAGGCGATGAACGGTGACAATCAACGGAACTTGCATGTACTCCTGTATTCTCCGATTCCAATATTGCGGTAACACGCGTTGCAATGAGAGCCAAATTGACTGTGAATATGGCATACGAAACCCAAGCGGGCGAGAAAATGTAGAAAAGCGGTAAATTACGCAGAAGTACCAATGCAGCTGCAATTACGCTTGAAGCTACAAAGAGCTGCAAAATGCTTGCACTTGTTAAGAAACCTTCGGTCAGATTTTCTTTATACCGCAAATTCTTGAGCATGCGTAATGATGTCACGCAGAGCCCGAGTTGTATCGCCAGAAGCGGAAAGCAAAGACAAAGGAGCAATGTAAACGCAGGCAAAGTTAACATGTTTGCCACGAGATAAAAAACACCGCAGAATAAAGCGCTGAAAACACTCCAGTAGAAAACATGTTTATCTCTTCGAAACGAAATCATTGTGAGAACAGTCGCTGATAAAAATACAATCCAACCACACAACGGGATTAGAAACGAATTTGTGAAGACAGCGAACGCAGAAATATGGAAGACCACGCAAAAGATCAAGAACGCGATCGCGCAGATCTTTTTCCATAAGAGCGCAGTAATGGAACTCCATCGGAGAACGTTCGACATCGCCACGGCAACTAGGTCTACCTTGCTTTTGCATGCCCGGTGTGTCGCAATTCCCAAACGATGCAAACGGCCTGGGGTACCTACAGAACCTACAGGGTGCGGAGCACCTGTGCCTCGCATCGGAGTAGTGACCGAGCGGGAAATGTTCCAGAGGATAAATCGTTGCTTTTCGTTACTGTCGCGGTACATAGGAACCATCTCTCAGAATTTGCATGCGGAAAGCGGCCGATCGCGAACTTCGGTAGACCGCTTTGTTCTGCCATCGTCACGACCGTATTCCGAATTGTGTGTCAAGCAAATCGATCGCAGTGTAAACGAATTGTCTGCGATCGGAGTTTAAATGCAAGCGTTTTTCCAATATCTTGTCTGCCCATTGTCTTGCGCTCCCATGGTTTTCGTTAAACTCTTGGGCCATTGCAGTCCAATCACAAACCATTTCTATCAAGTCTTCATCCGTCATCTCGTTTGGATCCGCATGAAATTCTGGGTGATGGCGATTTGTTCGAACGTGGTGGTCGATGGCTTGCCGCACTAATTCTTCCATGCCATCCGGATATTCAAATGGTTCACTATTTCGACGGCATCGATGGTACTCGGTAAGCCAAATGTATGGCACCCGTTCTTCATTCGAGTACTTCGACGCATCGTGAACAAACGATCGTCGAATGAGCTCCGCGTCGTAAGGTGTCACCGCTGCCATCGCAATGAGGCATTTGCGTACCCGATTGATGTGTTCAGACGTTCGGCGTTCGAAGTTTGAGATCATTTCCGGAGTCGGAGTATTGCCCTGTGTGTTCATCTTTTGTTTGGCAGAACGACTACGCTAACCCAGTTGTCGCGCGCGCAAGCTTGTATTTCAAAACAACCTCGTGGCAACGTGGGTTCAGCGTTTTGTTCGGTCATCCTCCTTTTGAGCGGTGATTCGGATGAAGACTAGCACCGCCACTCAGGTGCATGGCGGAGTTATGTCCTATTCAATTTGAGTGCTAACCCACCATGTCGTCCCACCGTCATCCATGAATCCACCACGTTTGTCGGTATCACCTTCCTGTACCGGTTGTTTCACAACTGACGCTCCAGCAGCAATCGCGCGATCGAAGACCTTATCAACGTCCTCGACGTATACATGCACGTGGCTTGGGGTAGCTGGCCAGCCTTCAACCGCATCGGTGAACATAATGACGGTATCATCGATGCGAACCTCTCCGTGAGCAATTTTTCCATCGCCACCAGGGATCATCCGCAACGGAGTAGCATCAAACACACGAACAAGGAAATCGATCGTGTCTTTTGCCCCGTTCACTGTGAGATACGGAGCGACGGAGGTGTAACGATCTGGCTTGAATGTCATAGGCAATCTCTCTTAGGGCATAACGGTGGTGCTCTGCTTTAGTTATTTTAACGCACGTCTTGACCATCCAACATGAACCCGACGCCTTGCTGGAATCCGTTGGCATAAAAGAAACCGTTCGAATGGGGCCCGACTGATCGAGTCACAGCGTCGTAGTTCATCTCGGGACCGTTCAGCCAAGGCACGCTATGGTCAATTGGAGCATCGAACAGGAGAAATGACTCCCGTCGAGCGACCGGTACAAACACATAATGCGCTGGTGAAATTTCATCTTCAGAAGTCTGCTCCAATGCGGCGCGGCGTGGGCAGCGAAAAATTGGTGGGGGCAAGTAGATCGACGCAGGTGCGTTTGCAATGGGAGCCCCAATTAAGATGCTATCTTTCAAGTTGCGCTGCTCGATGAACGGCAGTATCTCCACCATCCATCCTCCCGTCTGCCCAGTTGGGCTTGGTCTCGGAAGTTGCTTGTGAGCCTCCGCAAATTGAGCGATTGCAAGATTGATTTGGTGTACGTTGTTCTTACAAACCGTTTCCCTTGCCCGTTCGCGTACAGACTGAACGGCGGGCAACAAAAGCGCGAGCATTATCGAGATGATTGCAAGGACAACAAACAGTTCGACGATTGTAAGTCCACGGCGATTGATCATGACCATGCCTTGAAAGCAGAACGTATTAAATTCACGGAGTTCCTGGGTTTGACTGATTGTGCACAGCTCCGTTCTCAGGAACTTCGGTGCATTGTGTGGTTACCGCTCGTTAGTTGATTCTAACGCAGCGACGTCGGCAAAGTCTTTGGGGCGACCTGAGGCCTTCTTATTCGTAATAAGGTCAGCGCGACCCGATATTCAGCGGTCATTTCAGAGTATACCAGTTCGCTGCCCTCTTCGGATATCGCTCGCTTTCTCACTCTTCTTCAGCCTTGCTTATTCGAAGCAGGTGTCATGCTTGCCTTTCGGTGGGGGCATTTGGCATCACCGCAGTCCGAGCGGTTGATGTGGGATGTAAAAACCGGCGTTGTCAAGGACTTCGGTGCATCGCGTCGTTCGTCAGCATTTTGCGTTGCCGAGCCCCGTTGCGATAGTCGATGCGAGATCGTTGTTTGTTGTCGCAAACGTAACAGTATCGATCAAATCAAAGTGTTCGGCAACAAGAGCAAGGATTGATTTCATGAATTCATCCGTGGAACATCGTCCATATCCGCATCCCAAACATGCAGCAATCAAGTTTCGGCATTTCTGTTCAGCGAGCTTTTCAATTGCGGTACGATAAGTCCGTGTAATCAATTCAGCAGTTGTGTCGTAAAACCCGTCGATTGCCACAGCGTGCGCGATTGCGGTGAAAGGTGTGCCGCACGAAGGTGTAATTACTACCGTTCCCGGCTCAACAAATCTGCGACCCAAAGTGTTCAAGTGTCTATGCAATCGTTCCTGCATTTCATTGCCATATCGAAGCAGAAATGCACCACCGACGCCACCAGACAGGTTGAGGCTTGGATTTGCCGAGCAGATCACGCCATCACCCGTGGCATCAAGTATGTCAACATTCTGGACGAGCCATCTCATGTCTGGTTTGCTGACGAACGCTACGGATCAATGTATGGGTTCTCCGTATCACGGAGCGAACCAGCAAAGGAACGGAGAAGAAACCGATCTTTGGATTGCTTCTGAGGATCGTCTTTCGGTGGTGGATCGCTGCTCTCCCAGTCCACCGCGAGAGTGTAGAGTTCGATGCGATCTGCCTCCGGCAGAGAATCTGTAAACGCCAGTCGAGTTACACGCGCAACGGTAGAACGAAGGATATGCTCCTCTTGGCCGTGACCGGTAGTCGGCAATACGTTCGTGATCGCGATCAGTAGGACAGAAATTTTGAAAAGGTGTGCAGTCATGCTGTTTCAAAGGCGTCAGTTTGCAAAAGTATTGTCAGTCTGGCCTGGAATGAACGTCAGCACGTGTTTGTAGCGAGCAGCATGTACACGCGTTGCAAACGAAAGAACTCGATCGCGTTCAAGCACGAATCAAAGCTAAACGAAGCGTGTCAGAAAGAATCCATGTAAGTCCGAGGGTTTTGGGGCGGGAGTCATTTGTAAAACTGGCGACTCAAACCGGTGATGCTGAAAGCGGTGTACAACTTTCAGTCACATTCAATCCGCCCCGCAACCTTAGGACTCGACTTACCA
>JBGSUV010000051.1:0-40765 GCA_041753315.1 Pirellulaceae bacterium
GCATGCCAAGTTGCGTTACTATCGGAAGCACTACCGCTCACCCAAAAAACCGCCGCCGAAACGAAAGTTTAATGGGTCGAGGCACGCGGCAACTCAGAAAATTCTCGAGCAAAGGAAATGACAGCTTTACAGGGTTTATTGTGCTCAATCGTTCTGTCGATCTCATCGGAAGCAATTGGGGACAATTGCTCTACACTTTGCGATTGGGAACCATCGCTCTACATGCCTTACAACTTCGTTACAATGGAAGTCGTTGACCCACGAGGTACAACCAGTTCCACATGGAACCACTACGCTATCGGGACAGTTTCCCATGGAACTGTTTTTTGTTTGAGTGTTCGCATCGATTGTGAAGCATCGATCGAAGAATCAGACTAGACTATCACTAACAACGAGTTGCATCTTCTCACCAAATCAACGCGGCTTTGCAATTCGCTTTGTCATGATCTACGAAACAATAGTGAGAATCAAACGATGGTGTCGCATCGCCTATCAGTTGCCTTTCTATGCTTGATCTGGCAACTGTTAAGTTCACTGGCGAATGGCTCTGAACCAATCGAGCACGCCCTTCGGCCACTCATCGAGTCGCATCACGGCCAGGTCGCTGTAGCGGTTCGCATATTGGACTCGTACAATCAAACATTGCATGACTGGGAGCATAATGGTCAAGCGGTAATGCCAACGGCCAGCTTGATCAAACTGCCAATCATGATCACTGCGTACCAACAGGTCCATGAACAACGCATTGCGCTTTCAGATCGGGTGACCTTGCAAGAGTCGGATAAAGTTCCGGGTTCTGGAATATTGACTCCTCACTTTTCTTCAGGCACTGTGTTGACGCTACGGGACACCATCCGTTTGATGATCCGTTACTCGGACAATACCGCAACCAACTTGGTGTTAGACAAGATCGGGATCGCTTCAACGGCGAACGCTATGGAGGTGCTCGGTTTCTCAGAAACGCAAGTCCATTCGCAGGTCTACCGCCGCGACACTTCGATCGCACTTGAACGAAGCGAACGATATGGTCTGGGGAGCACACGTGCGAACGATATGGTTGAGCTGTTGACCGCGATCGAAAAGCGAGAGTTGGTTTCGTCAGAAGCTTGCGACGAGATGCTCGGACACTTGTTGACGTGTGACGACGCGGGACGTTTTCCCCGATTTCTACCACCGCAAACGCTGGTAGCGCACAAAACCGGAGCCGTGAATAAGACCCGCACTGCGGCAGGCATCATCTACGCGCCCAATGCCAAAATCGTCCTGTGTGTGTTGACGGATGACAATCAAGATACAAGCTGGACGAATGACAACGAATCGCATTTGTTATGCGCGAACTTAGCGAAGTCTGCATATGACTTCGTAAACCGCATGGAAGACGAGCGGCGGAGCGAAGTGACGACAACAGTGGAAGTTGGGGCCAGCGCGTTGTCTCCGCGAGAACTAAGGCAGGGTACCAACGGGCTCCTGGTCGAGTCGTTGCAACGAACACTTAACGCCCGCATTGCAAGTGGACTGGCTATCGACGGAGATTTTGGTCCCGCGACGGAAGCTGCAGTCCGAACGTTTCAGCAAGGCGTTGGTCTCAAGGTGACTGGAGTGGTCGATCGCGCCACTTGGCAGCGCCTGGGCGACTTGGAAGAGGAGCTGCCAACGCTCGCAACGTCCGTTGAGGAGTTCAACAGTGCCGTCCTTCCCGAGGAGCGGGCGCTAGAGACAAACGCTGCGCCAGAGGTAACAGCCAAAGCGTTTGCGATCCTAGACGTAAAGTCAGACCACATTTTGGCAAGCAAACTCGGTGATTCACCACTGCCCAACGCGAGTACAACAAAGCTGATGACTGCGTTGCTGGTCGTTGAACTTGCCGCAAGCAGTCCAGCGGTATTCGACGAGGTTGTCACTTTTTCGCGTCGTGCCGATGAAACCATCGGCTCAACGTCAGGCATCCGGGAGGGCGAACAAGTGCCGGTGGGCGAGTTGCTCTATGGACTAATGTTGCCTTCGGGCAATGACGCTGCGGTCGCTCTCGCGGAGCATTTCGGAAGTAGACTCTCCCCAACTTCCGAAGAGGACAGATCCAACACGCGCGTCGGAGCGGCTGCGGAAGAGTATCCAACCGTCGATTTGCAGCTCGCATCTTACGATGCATTTATGGCCGCCATGAACCGCAAATCTGAAGCGCTGGGGTTGGAACAGACGCGATTTGTCAATCCGCATGGATTGACGGAAGAGGGCCATCATAGCTCAGCAATCGATCTGGCCAGGCTGGCCGCTCAGGCGATCGAACTGCCTAAGATGCGTGACTACATCCGTTGCCGACAAAGAGCGTGTCGACTTTCTAGCGTCGACGGTTATTCGCGCACGGTCGTCTGGAAGAATACCAATGCACTGCTGGGCCAACATGGCTTCAGTGGCGTAAAGACTGGAACAACCGATGCTGCAGGGGCATGTCTAATAGCACTCGGCGAGCATGCCGGAAAAGAACGAATCGTCGTCGTCTTGGGATCGACCAATTCAGAAGCTCGTTACGTCGACGCCCGCAACTTGTTTGGTTGGAGTTGGCGAGTGGATTTTGCTAGCACACCGTAGTTGCTTTTGGCGCAACCACACGAAGAACGTTGCATATCACGTTCACTCATGCGAGCTGGAACCGCCAAACTCCCAGTCGAGTCCCAGGTCGAGATTGATTGCCGAGTGGGTCAAGGCGCCGACACTAATACGGTCAACTCCAGTCTCTGCAATCGATCGCAACGTTTCCAATGTGACGCCGCCCGAGGCTTCGAGCTGCACGTATCGTCCACTCTTGGCAGTTGCTTGGTCGCGCATCGAAACTGCCTGGCGGAGGAGATCGGTCGACATATTGTCGAGTAGTACAATGTCGGGTTCAGAGGTGAGGGCATCCGCCAATTGCACCAGCGAGTCGACTTCAATTTCGATGATAGTTTGCGGTGAGATATCTAGTTGCGAAGCAATAAATTTCTTGGCAAGTGAGATCGCTTCACGCGGGTTTAGCAAAGTCCCAGTGGTGCGGTAGTGAGCGGCGAGATGATTGTCCTTGATCAACACCGCGTCATAGAGTCCACCACGATGATTGCATCCACCACCGCACTGAACTGCATATTTTTCTAAGCGTCGCCAGCCCGGTGTTGTCTTGCGCGTGTCATAAAGCTTGGCCTTGAGACCTGCAATAATTTGCACGTGCCGGTTGGTCCACGATGAAATACCGCACAGACGCCCCAGGAAGTTCAGGATGGTTCGCTCACATGTCAGGACATCGCGCGAATCGCCGCGGAGGGTTGCCAAGAGTTGTCCCGGCAAGAACGGTTTGCCATCCGTGCAATGCTGCTCTACTTCGATTTTGACGCCAATGGTCTCGATGATCCATTCGATCAGATCGATGCCAGCCGCGACACCCGCGGCTCTCGAATTGATGTGGGCGACGGCGGGCAGTCCGGTTGGGACGGTTGCTATCGTAGTCAGGTCAAAACCACGGTCAAGGTCTTCACGAATCGCCAGGCGAACAAGTTGCTCTAAGTCATTTCGCAAGAATTCGTCGCGAGTCTGTTGAGTGAATTCTTTTTGGGCATCAAGCATGGTTGACATCCGTTGTCATGATTTGGGGCTCGGCAGTTGGGATTTTTGCATTGCTACTATTAGTAACGCGACGCAGGTGGGGGCATGGGTGATATCGCGACCGACGAGGCTGAGCGCTTGTTGGAGTGGCATGGAAACTGGCTCAATTAACTCGGTTCCTTCTGGAGACGACTCGCAGCGCTGGAGTTGTTCAGCCAAGTAGAGATCTACGGTCGAGCAAATCGACGCAGTAAACGGATCAACTTGGCCAAGGTAGCTCCACTTCGAAGCCCGCCAACCCAGCTCCTCTGCCAATTCGCGTTCGGCGGCGAGTTCGGGTGACTCATCATCTTCGATTCCGCCACTGACGCCTTCCACGGTGACACGACCGACGGCATAGTGAAATTCCTTGGTCAAGTGCACGTTGTGCGACTCATCCAAAGCAATTACACACACACCTCGCTTGACGCGCACGGTTGCGTAACTGCCTGATTCACCATCGGGTCGAGTGACTTCGTCGCGCGTTACTTCGATCCATGGATCGGCATACATTTCTTGCGACTGATGGATCGTCCAAGGCCCATGTTTACGCATAGTGATTTCCTGCGGTGCAAAGCAGCTGGAGGGTCGATCAGGCGTTACCAACAAACGCAACCAACTGCCCGTTCAAGGATTTGTTTTTGGATGCCCAGCCAAAATCTCTGCGATATGCATCGTTACCAAAGGTTGACGACGGCGGCTGACGATTCCTTGCATGTGCATCAAGCAGCTCGCATCGGTGGCAGTCATTACCTCCGCACCGGCGCTGACGTGATCGGCGATTCGATCGGCCCCCATCATAATGGAGACACCTTCTTCAGCGACAGCAAAAGTTCCACCAAAGCCACAACACTCGTCACTGCGTTGAAGTTCCACGAGCTCCAGGTCAGGGACCATCTCCAACAATCTCCGCACCTTACTGGTTTGTGGTCCCACGCGCTCGGAGCAGCTGTCCAAACGAAGCTCTCGCAACCCATGACAACTACTATGCAATCCGACGCGGTGCGGGAATGAGTGCGGAAGCGATTCGACATGCATGACATCGATCAAGAACTCGCACAACTCCCAGACGCGTGTCTTAAGTTGGGCATAACGCGCGTCGGCATGGAAGTAACCTTGATAGTGATTGCGGACCATCGAAACACAACTTCCCGATGGACAAACAACATGGTCGTAGCCAGAAAATATGTCGACGAAACGCTCAGCTAGTGGCCTGGTTTCATCCAGACAACCCGTATTGGCCATCGGTTGACCGCAACATGTTTGAGCGTTTGGAAAGTCAATCTTGATTTCCGGAAAACTCTCGAGCAACTCGACGGTTGCCATGCCGATCTGCGGAAAGAACTGGTCGACGTAACAAGGGATGAAGAGTCCGACTCGCATAAATTGACTTACTAAGGTGTTATTGCTGTGCCCAGTAGTCGATCACAACTACTTTTTCGAGGTGCGGTTTGAGCACGTCGACGAAAGCGGCATGTGCGGGGTGCGGCAAATAAACGTCGCGATCCGCCTCACTCTTGAACGTCACAAGAAAACAGTGAGTCAAACCATCCGCCAATTTTTCAGGGCTGTTGTCGGTGCCATATTCGAAGTCAGCAATTTCGGGGATTTTTTTCGGCAGTTCGCGAAATGCTTCAACGACTTTTTGAATGTCATCTTTGGACGACGAGTCCTTAAATTGAAACATGACCACGTGTCGCAGCAGTTTACCTTCTTCGCTCTTAGCGACTGCGGAGTTCTCGTTGGTAGTCACCAGAATTCCTCCGATCACAGCAAGTCCAAGAGTTAAGAAAAGAAGTTGACGCGATATGGGGCAGCAGTTCAACATGGAAGCTCTCCTGAAAGGTAGGTTTGACGGTTCGTTCCAAACCAATGATCGCTCACTCTCTACGCAAATCTGCGTGGCCAAAGGAGCTGGAAACGAACAGACGTGGGAGTTGTTCGTGGGAACAACTTGAGCGATCCGTTATAACCGACTCGGACGCTGGGTGGGAGTAGTCACCGTGTTTTCGGCCTCTCCCCGTAAGTTGGCGAACATGGGCCCCGGGGAGAGGCTGAACTCTTGCTGGCGCGGAACTAAGCAGCTCGGCGGTTGGCAGCCGCGCGACGCACCATCGCCGTGAGTGGAGCAGACATGCTGGTGTGAGCGGGGCTGGGCTCGAACACAAGCGACGCGTTGCTCGTAGGTTGCGGTTCGCTGGCGGGCACATGAAGCAAATGTGGAAGTACCACAGATTCCGATTCCCGGAGCTTAAATGGGAGCATCGCTACTTCGATCTCCAGCTCATTTCGCAGAATGCGGATTCCCGGCGGGGCTTTCACGCCAATCCGCACTTTGTCATTTCCTACCGCGACGACCGTCAATATGACATCGTCCCCTACACAAACGCTCTCCGCCTCACGGCGCGACAATATCAACACGTTGTAATCCTCCCTGATTATTAATCGCAGAAAATTCGAACATTGTGGCTGCTATCCCACAGCCTGCCTGAAGGGGTTACCTTCCTTCTTTGGCACAATCGAGCTTTTCAAAATCCATTCTATTGAACAGCGGCATTTAACGACCGGTCGCGTGAAACCTGTTGTTTATGCAAGACGAACGGGAATCGGATGGCAGGCAGCGCGGCGTCCGAGCGAATCGTAGAACAAGACGGTTCCCTTGTTCAGATCCCAGACCGCCGTCAATCTCACGCTGCGCGGGCCGTAGATGCAAAAATAGAAGCCACACGGCTTGCCATGACGCGTTAGAAGGCGTTCAGACATCTGAAAGGCGTCCGTTTCAAGCTGATTGTTTTGACACAACTCGCCGCGTACAAACTCTCGCACCGCTGCGAACGTTTCACTCGATTTGATATTTGAACCACTCATATTTGTTACAAATCCCTGCTGATGGAACTTGGTAAGTTAGATAAAACACGCAGGCTATTTGCCCGAGTAGGCAAGCTATCGGCAAGTAGTCGTTCGTTAATTAACTGGGAAGAGTGGGTAGACTGTACTAGCTGAAAATCTGTCGGTAGGCGCGGTCCAGGACCTGCACAGTGTGCAAAACCGCTACTCGGTCGCCGAAACTTCGTAAATGTTTGTCAATTTGAATCAAACATCCGATGTTGCCCGTGACCACCGTAGACGCACCTGTGTTGATGACACTTTCGGCCTTGCGGATCCCTAGATTTTTCGCGATTTCCGGCTGTTCAATGTTGTAAGTTCCGGCAGAACCGCAACAAGTGTCAGGGTCGCTCAGCTCGATGACCTCTAAACCCGGAATTCGATCAAGAAGTCGCCTCGGTTCTGCGCGGACTTTTTGCGCATGCGCCAAGTGACAGGCATCGTGGTAAGCCACGCGCGTGGGGCGATCAAGCTTCGGAATAGGGGCAATATCGAGTTGGTCGAGGTAGACGGAGATGTCCATCGATTTGTCGGTCAAAGCCCGCGCTTCGTCTGCAGCTTCATCGCCGGCCAGCAACAACGGATACTCGTGAATGGCCGAGCCGCAGCCGGCGGCTGTCGTCAAAAAACAGTCGACGTCATGTGGTATGGTTTTGATCAATGCCTTCGCAAAACGCGCCGCATCCTTTCCAGCCCCCGTATGCCAGGAAAGCGCTCCGCAACAGCCTTGTTTGGCAGGAACTACAACTTCAATTCCATTGCGAGCCAAGACGCGGATGGCGGAGGCGTTAATGTCAGGGGCAAGTACTTGTTGTGCACAACCTGCCAGCAACGCGACCCGTCCGCGTCTTTTTCCGATCGCGGGGGTGACATCAGGTATGGTCTGGCGGGGTGGAAGGTCGGTTGGCACCATCTCCAACATAGGACGCAATGACTTGGGTGCAAAACGCTGCAATGGTCGCGCGATTTTTCCTAACCGCACTGCCCAGCGAAACCGCTCCGCGTAGGGCAAGGTCAAGCGAACCATCCATTCTCGCAATGTCCAAGCACGCTTCTCTGTTTGTCGAGCGTGATCGCGGTAAGAACTGATCAAGTCGCCGTATGGAACACCCGACGGACAATGCGTCACACAAGCTAAACAGCCGAGACAGCGATCGATGTGCACGGCGGCTTGCTCAATCTTTAGTTGTCCTTCCAAAACGGACTTCATCAACAGGATTCGACCGCGCGGAGAATCCATTTCGCTTTCAAGCACTTGGTAGGTCGGACAAGCCGGAAGGCAAAACCCGCAGTGGACGCAAGTTCCTATCGCGTTGGCCATGGCACTACCACGTGGTCCGAGCTTTTCAGAGTCGATGCTGTGGAGCATGGTGCAATCGAATATCTTTTGAGGTGAGGAAGCGGAGTCGCAGGAGAAGCAACATCATGATACTTGCGGAAACTGCGTAGGCGAGGATCAGAATGAGTATCAGACAGCAAAGCTCGACGCCGCTCTACCCCTTATTGTAGAACAATTGTCCCAATTGTTGAGTTTCTCATTGTAGAACAATTGTCCCCAATTGTTGGGTTCTCAGGATGCTTGCCTAAGCTGTGCATAAAACAGCTGAACAAAAACAAAAAAACAAAAAACAATTGGGGACAATTGTTCTACATTGCTTGTTCTACATTGCCTGTTCTGCAATGCTATTCTTTGACGCAAGAAAATTCGGCCGGGACTGTAATCATACAGGGCATGATTGCGGGTTGCCGACAAAGAGGCTTCGAGCCACCTTCATGAAAGACAATCTCAGCGAGACTCGTACTAGCAAACTCCGCTTGGATTTTTCCGATCGCTGCATCTACCTTGCTGTGTAGCGGGCAGAGCCTTGTGCCATGGTTCGCGATTCCGAGTGGACAAGTGGTGATGCGTTTGATCGGCTCAACGGCGTCGACGATGTCCAAAATGGAAATCTGATCTGGCTTAAGAGCTAACGAAATCCCCCCACCGATTCCTCGACGTGATTCGACGAGCCCCGCGCGACGCAGCCCTTGCAGGACTTTGGAAAGATATGCCCGTGGAACTAACGTGCTCTCGGCAATTTGATCCGTTGAGCATGCAGACGGTGAAGTGTAAGTCAACTGAACCATGGCCCGCAGCGCATATTCGACCGTTTGTGAAAACATTGAGCTCACTCTTAAGAGATGGTCTACCAGTAACTTCCATCTTAAGATCCGCTGCCAGTTTGGGAGTCGCGAGTAACTCGACTACTCGCGACCCCCCCGTTTCCGGAACTTAGGCAGTAAGCTGGAACTTCTTTCCGAGACTGTTTCTGAGACGACTAGGGGCAACTTAATCGACAGAAGTTGCGCTGAAATTGGCTTCCCAACAGACTCCTAAACGCCAAACCGAACAGGACTGCGCGTTTACGAACCAATTACGAACCCGCTTGCTTTCTAAAAATGCAATCTGGTTGGCAATCGATCATCAAATTACTTATACCGCGCGTAGTACTATCCACATTTGGAGAGACGCCGATTCTGCAATTTACATGCCAGCTCGGACAGAAGTGTCGTCCACTTTGGCAAACAGCATCCGTCCTGCTTGAGTTTGCAGGGTGCTGGTAACTGCGACATTAAGAGTCGCGTTGATGCGGTGACGCCCGCCTTCGATGACCACCATTGTCCCGTCATCTAAATAGCCGATTCCCTGCTCAGGTCCCTCACCGGCTTTGACCACTCGCACTTCGAAGGTCTCGCCAGGTAAAAACTGCGGGCGCAACGAGGCGGCAACCTCGTTCAGGTTGATGACCGGTACGTTGTGAACTTTGGCAACTTTGTTGAGATTAAAATCACCTGTGATCAATTTGCCTTCCAAGTGCTTCGCCAAAATGACGAGCTTCATGTCGACTGGCTGTCCAGCAAACTCGGGAAGGTCGCGGTCATAGATTTGGAACTCAATTTTTGGCTGAGTCCGCAGGCGATTTAGGATGTCCAACCCGCGACGACCGCGCGCTCGTCGCAGGCGATCATTGCTGTCTGCAATCGCCTGAAGTTCTGCCAGCACAAAGCCTGGCATGATCAACTGGCTCTCGATAATGTTGGTCTCTGTCAACTCCGCCAAGCGACCGTCAATAATGGCACTGGTGTCAAGTACGATCGGACGCATACCCTTTAGGTCGCGCGAGAACTCGACATAGGGGATCACAAAACGAAAATCATCCTTGGTCTGCAGGAGCAAGCTCGTGCAGCCATAACATAATATCGCCGCCAATAGCAGTTGCACTGGTGCAGCGGTTGTCGGGTCCGGAATCAGCGGCGAAAGTGCAACCCACAGGGCGTACGTTAGCAACACGCCGACGATCAGTCCAAAGTAGATCGCGGAGATAACTTCGATCTGCTTTCGCGGAGTGAAGATGTCAATCGCAATCACGCCCAAGGCCAACAGCACCGTGCCAAAAATGACCAAATAGGGAATGAAAGCTGGGCCATCAATGTTCAATCGCAGCACAAGTGTTGCAATCCCTGCCGCCACGCAGATAAAGCACACGCGCAGAATTAGTAATGCCATTATCAATTCTTCTAATAATTGTGTTTCGCCGAATATTCGTTCAGCGATTTGACTCAGCAAGCAGGCGTGATTACTAACGAGCCAACATCCGACTGTATTCTAGTTTACACTTCTAATGGATCCGGCGGCCAGCAGCGCAGCAGGATTTAAGTGGATTTACTTTGAATCTATCGAAAACCGGCCAGATCGGGGCTTTTTTCTTGAAAATTGTCACAATTAAGCCGGCAACCACCCAAATGACTCGCTGTTAGAGAATTTTGCGTCGGTCGCCTGCCAGCAACAAGGCGTTCGAGTCCGGCGAGTTCTGCATGCAAATGCTCGTCTTTTCGCGCGGATGGAAAGTCTCTCTGCAGGAAAGGTGACTTGTCGCGCTGCTTAATACTTAATAGCCGATGCCTGCTCGCAACATAAAAGTGTCTTGCAGGCTCAAGTCATCCATCGGTGACTCTTTGTAGAGCAACTCGCGATCAAACACATAGCCGACTTCAAAAAAGCCGACGCGACGACCATCTCGCATCTGCGCGTTGTTGCCCCATTCAAGCCCCAAAACTAGCCGAATGTCATTGATGTCGATCGATTCTTGGTTGCCGTTTGCGCGCGTAACAGTCCAGGCGCCTCCGCCGTAATAGCCACCCACGTACCACCAGGTGTCGGCCGTACCAATCGTCGCCAGGTAGTGGGCAAGCTTCGGCTCGGGAAAAAACAGGTCAAAGCGAGTGTCTGGGTTGGGTTGCCACAGCAGTCCTCCGGCTGGCAATATTTTGACTTTGTTGCGATCGAGGTACATCGCACCCAACTTCAAAGTCAATCGCGGCGTCAATCGCACTCGTCCAATCCCGCGTCCCATGATCCGTAGGCTATCGGAATTGGCTGTATCGAAATCGGTGAACATGCCAACGCGTAGCCCCAATTCAGCTCCAAGTATGCGCGCTGGATCGGATTGCCAACCGGAATCCAAAAACGCTGAATAGGCCAAGGCGGGAAGGTCGGCGTTACTAGGCGGATGCGGTCCATCCCACTGATGTAGCGAAAAAGATGGCAGCAGGTACAACGGCTGAGTCGAATACAGGAAATTTGGAATGGCAAATCCCAGCGACAGGTCGGAATCGTTGATCATCAGCGCGTCGGGGTCGTCATTGCCACTGACCCACGCGTGGCGAAAACGGGGACCTTGAAAAAAGCGGAGGAATTGAGGTTGTCCGTATTGACCGCTGAACACGGTGCCCTGCGGGTTCCAGCTATTCATGGCAGGTGGCAAGACCTGCGAGTTCGGGTACTGAGGTAACGGGTAAGGCTGACCGTAAGAGCCTCCGAAGTTGCCGGTATTGCCGCTGCCAAAGATGCCGCTAAACAGCCCGCCAAAGAGGCTGCCCGAGTTGTTGGCTGCACCGTAGTTGCTGCTCGGAAATAACGCTGATGGCGCGCTGTTGGGGTACATGCCTGGTTGAGAATAGTTGACGCCCGCGTTGGGAAAGGTGCCTATCGTGGCACTTTGCCCCGAGCCGGAAACGCCTGGTACAGGCCCGTTGTACGCAGGATACTGTCCATAAGGATTCGCCGGCGGCAAGGTCCCCAGTCCGTTATTGAACATTCCACCGGGAGGGAAGAAGCCATTGTTGACCTGGCCACCTGAATAGGGATCAAACGTTGGGCTTCCATAACCTTGTGCCGGATAGACTCCGGCTTGTGTGGCAGGATTGATCGGAATCATGGCTGACGAACCGAGTGTCGATGGGACTTGGCCATCAATCGGACGCAGCCCGTTAACTGCGTTTTGTGGGAATTGGATGCGCTGAGCCGATGCAGAAGGAGCGCTGGCTAACACCGTCGCTGCAAGTAGAATCCAAATATGCAGTTTGTTAACTATCAACAACATGCTCAACCATGATCAAATTTGGGAGAGCGATCTCGACCGCCCGCGGAGTAGCCAACTTGCTAGTAGTCGATTGCGTTACCGACCGTCAAGATCTTTTGCGTTTTAATTCAAGTTGGAGCGGACAAATGCCGAGGGGCTTGGTGTTAATCTGGAAAAGCATGTTGGTGGTTTGGGCAAGTCCGTATAGTCTGCTGGGTATTTCCATAGGCTGCATTGGGCTGTTTTTCGGCGGCAGGGGACGCATGCGCGACGGGGCTCTCGAGTTTTACGATGGCACGACGGCCTGGTGCGTTCGTCATTTGCCAACCGGAAAATTCACCGCCGGAATTACGCTTGGCCACGTAATCCTCGGTCAAAATGGTTTGGACCTGGAACGCGTCGGCAAGCATGAACGGGTTCACGTGCGGCAATTTGAACTGTGGGGCCCTTTCATGGGGCCAGCCTATCTACTGGCATCCGTTTGGCTGTGGTGCATGGGACGCGATGCCTATCGCGATAATCCATTTGAAGTGCAAGCCTACCGCGAAGCTCCTTAATTGGATATCGCCGTTTCGCGTAGCCACCGCTGCCAAGCGGTGGAATTAGCTTTCCGCCGTTTGCAGGCGTTTACAGCCGCTACCACCGTCTGGCGACGGTGGCTACCATGTAATCTGTAGCCACCGCTGCCAAGCGGTGAAATTAGCATGCGTTAAGACGAAAGCAACTGCAATAACTCGCTGAGTTCCGCGTCGACATCGCGTGGATCATCAACGGTTTCCAAAATGACTTCCCGAAGCAACGTGCCATAACGCTGCCGCAGTCGATGTAACGCTACTTTCACGGCACTTGTGGAAACGCCAAGCTGGGCGGCTAACTGGGCATAAGTTTCCGCGTCGAGTTGCGATGTCAACTTGGGGACGAGCGTTTCAAAGGTGTTTAAACGATTTGTGCGTTGATAATCAACGCACAGCCGTTGCCGGACCTCGTCCAAAACAGCATTTGCCCATCCCAGCATAAATATTCGATCAGGGTCACCATCGCGCGCTTGCAGGGCCTGCCACTGCTTTTCACCGCTAGCGACGTCGATCGATCCAAATCGGACGTGTCCGCCGCGCTGAATCGCCCTGTTTCTCCGATACTCGTCGATCAAGAATCGTTTCCACGCAGTGAGCAGATACGAACGGAATTTACCTTTGGCAGGATCAGCGGAGCCAAGTAAATTTCCGTCCAGCACGCGGCTTAAGAACTCCTGTGTGGCATCCTCGGCATCTTCGCTCGACAACCCGCGGCGACGTGCAAAGCCGTAGAGTGGCAGCCAATATCGCCGAATCACTTCAGCCAATGCTGGTCTACCATGCTTCGAGTCCTCTGCGGCGGCTTGCCAGACCAGAGTCCATTGGGTTGTAGCGAACTGTGAATTCATCGACAGAGCGTCCGCTCATATTCCTTGGATAATTTCGAACATCAACACTTGTTCGGCACGTAGTGGATTTTGCTAAAAATCCCAAACCCGAGACACATAACAGCAATGGTTCACGGGCCCATACTCATAACTATAACAAAGTACTTTCAGCCTCGTTGTTGATTTACCGGAGTGCTCAGTCTCGGCGAGAGTGAGCTACTTGGTCACTCTCGGCACGAGTGACCTACCTAGTAATTTGTAGCCACCGCTGCCAAGTGGTGGATTTAGCCGGATTGGGTCACTCTCGGCACGAGTGACGTACTTGGTCACTCTCGGCACGAGTGACCTACCTGGCGAGAGTGACCTACGAAAAAAGGTGTGGCAGCTTGCAGCTACCGCACCTTTTTTGAATCGACTCAACGTTGCCGAGTCACTTCGTGAATGTGAACCTACGCTTGTTGTTGAATGCGCAGACGCTTCTGAATATCTGTTTCCAGTACGCCGAAGACAGCTTCGTGACGTTGTACCGACATCTGCAGAGCAGCCAACAGTCGCTTCGCTGTGTAGAAATTCATGATCACGCGCTGGGTAACGTGAATTGGATCCTTTGGTACACCCACTGGTTGTGGATTGAGACCAAAGTCAACAATCAATTCTTCAGGTGATCCGGTAACACGGCAGAAGTTAGCATAGCCAGTCGATGCGTTGTCATCTTTGACTTGAACTTGCATCTGTTGTTGCTGCTGAGGCTGACGCGCTTCAGTCGCAGCAACGGGTACTTCTTGCTCGAGTGTGTTCTCTTCAGTCTTGGCCATTACAAAAACTCCTTGTGCTGATTTCAGCGAAATGTGGTGCTATCGACGTTGATGCACCCGGGAAACATGTTATGCCAGCATCCCTGCCGCAGGAATGCGGCCAGCAATACTGAACGGTAATACTAAACGGTAATACTTTGGGTAAAACAAACTACATATCAAACTTGAATGTACGGGCCAGGAAACGATAGATCCGCCAACCCAGCGGCTTCCACCCCACATAGATTTTGGCTTGACCACGGTAATTGCTACGCAATGGGATATCGACGTTTTCCAGTGGCACGCGAGCCTGGTAGGATGTACTGATCGGTCGCAATCTTCCCGACGAGTCCATTTCTGTGTCCAGGCGACCGCCCGATTGTAGTGACAAGTTTTCCGGGGAGACCTTCATCTCCATTTCGGAGATCTTCACAATCTTGCCAGAAAATGTGTCGAGTCGCGCTGAGTCAATCTTGATATCGGCATCCACACCTTCTTTCACCAAGTTGATATCGTGTTGGTCAACGACAAGCACGGCATCCCAGGCTTTGGGATCACCAATCATACAGAGCAGATCGCTTTCACTGAACACCGCTTCACGATTCTTGCCTTCAAAAGGGCTACCGCTCCAAGTCGGCAATTGTTCTTCAGCTTCGGCCTGTTTGGGTACTGGCTTGCTGGGTGGTTCCAGAATTACGCCGTCGGCTTTTGCAGTCACCTTCAGCAAGCTGATGCGATCGCGGATACGCCGTACCATTTCCGCTTTGGATCTGACGATTTCCGTTTGGGTGCTGTACTGCGCGCGGGCCTGTTCGTCGGAGTTCAATTGATCTTGGAGCCCCTTGAGACGCTCGTAGGCCATCAAATATTCGCCCTCCGCTTCGGCTTGGCGGAGTCGCAAATCGACGCTATCCAATTCAGCGATCGTCTCATCAACACGAACCACATCACCGGGACGCTTGTGCCATGAGACCAGTCGCCCTGGTACCATGGCATAGACCTGGTTTGCATTTTGAGGTTGGATTTCGACGGCGCAATCGACATGGAAGGGCAGAGGAATATAGACAATTCCTAAGATGATTGCGGTCGCCGCCGCTAACGAATTGAGTACATTCTTGCGTTTCATCTTGCTCGCTTTGCCTGGAGTCCTAAAGAACTTGATGGATGCCCAAATCGGCTGGATGATCATCCCCGCTAAACCACTGAAGGCGATCAATCGCCCCAGTGCTTGGAGCCCATAGGGTTCAAGCACTTTCATCAAAAACATCATGATGGAAAAGACAACCACCCAGCGATAAATCACTGAAGCGATCGTGTACAAGGCAAACCAAAACTGCTTTTTCTGTGGCAGAAACGGATTCTCTTGAAGCTTGAGTCCAAGGCAATATTGCTGGAACCAGCGCTTGAGAATCTCCGTTGCCTTTTGACGAAGGTTGGGGATCTCCAAGATGTCCATCAAAATGTAGTAGCCGTCAAACCGCAACAACGGATTTCCATTGAACACCACCGTGCTGACCGAGCAGATAAACATTACCGACAAGGCCAGGAAGTTGACCATCCCTGGTTCACTGAACCACCAGATGTACGTCGCGATCGACGCTAAAATCAACTCGACATACATCCCCGCAGCACCGATGAACACGCGATGCCATTTGTTCGGGAGCATCCATGAATCGGAAACATTGCAATACAGACATGGCGTGAAGACCAGGAACATGAATCCCATCTCATGGCACTCACCCCCATACCGTTTGCAACTGAGTCCGTGCCCAAATTCGTGTAACACTTTGACCAGCGCCATCGTCACACCCAGGAAAATCCAGTTGTGCGCGGCGAAGAACTGTTCAAACGTCGGCAGTTTCGTCCGGAACTCCTGGAAGTTGACCAGCACCAGCGTCAGGGCGCTCAGCCCAAACAGGGAGATGAAGAACAACGCAGGAACTGTAAAAATCCACCACGTGAATGGATTGAGAAAGTTCAAAATTCGCTCGGGATCGATTCCTCGAAAACGCAACGCAAAGATGTTTGCCGCTTTACCTAGTAGCTCTTTCTTCTTCTTTTCGTCTCCCCGACGTCGCAACTGTCGGCCTTGCCCCGTCGATTGTGAGATGACCAAACCGCTGCGGTGGAGCATGCCCACAAATTGCTGCAAGTCCTGAAGTGTGATCCGCTGCGGTGCAAACTCGGCTTGGAAACGATCCTTGATCTGCTGTAGGCTGGTAACGCCGTCGAGCATATTCAGGATCGCATACTCTTCTTCGTGAAAGCGATAATAGTTCAGTCCAACCGGTTCCTTGACCACCCAGTAGACCCGACCATGGTAGCGATGTTTTTTTGCTCCCAAGTCTGGTCGACGACGCAACCGCAATGGGCGCATCGCACTGTTCACCAAACTGTCAGCCATCGTTGTCATGAAGCGGTTTCCGAATTGAGAGCGGTTGCTAGGGTTGCTTGTGTCGCTATGCGAGCGAATTAATTAGCACGCGAACTTAAGGAGTTGGTTACGGTCTCGCAACAGGCTGGGCGACGGGCTGTGAGGAGGTCAGTTGCATTTCCACTTCGGCAGACATGCCATCGCGGAGCAACCAGGTGTCACCGATCTTTTGGTTCTGAACTCGGGCAGAAACGCGAATGTTGCTTGATAGAATTTCGGAGCTTACAAATTCGACAAAAGTGGGGATCTCGTAACTCTGAGTTGGACTGATCTTCACAATGACTTTGATAGGAGCTTTCTCAAAATCGAGCAGTGAATAGTTCAAGCCCGTTTTGGCGAGTTCGTTGAGGGGGATCATGACTTCGACTTTCATCTCGTTCATGTGCAATAGTTTCAGCACAGGCTCACCCCCGCGGATCCACTCGCCTTCATCCCGCAAACGCTCAACGATGACTCCATCGTAAGGGGCCAGCACGCTATAGAGATCGAGTCGAACCTTGGCTGCGTCTAGCTTGGCGGCAGCGACTTCGGCGGCGAGTCCATCGGTTTCGCGTTTGACTTCAGACACATCGATAGCCAATCGGTTCTTCTCTGCTTCCAATCGCAATTGAACCACTTCGGACTGTGTCGCCGAACCTTTCGCGAGGAGTTCGTTGCCATTGTTGTACTTCATCGTGGCAACTGCTGAAGCTTTTTTGGCGAATTCAACATCGGCTGTCTGGGCGGCCTGTTTTTGTGCGGCTTCCAGTTCCTTTCGAGCTACCTCCAGTTCGGCAGCAGCCACGCGACTATCGATCCGCAGCAGTATGTCTCCTTTTGATACGAACTGACCTTCGTCCGTCAGAAGTTCCTGGATCAACCCATCGCTCTGCGCCGCGACTTGAATCTTGTGCAAACAAACAAGTTTGGCACTCTTCACACGTACGGATCCATTGCTGGAAACTGAGATCCCAGATCCATCCGCCAACTCGTTGAGAAGCGGAATTTCAAATTGTCCACTCCCACCGCGCGGCGGTAGATTGGTTTGACTGAATCCCACCGAAGCGCTAAGAGCTAGTGCGGCAAATGCAACTGTTATCGCGATCTTGGTATGAATTGACATTTTTTTGGTAACCGGATATGAGCAAGGAAAAGAGGAGATAAGCTGAATCGATCATCAACCAACCTAGAAGATCACATTGGCCTGAACCCACTCGATCACTTCATGGAACCAAACGAAAGCCGCTGATCTTCGTCCGCACGTGACATCTGCAATCACCACGGCGCCAGGGCGGCGGCTAATCTTTTCCATCGAATCGAGTTTGACCTTTAGCTTCACCACGGGACCATCGGTTGGATCCAATTCGGCACGTTGATGAATCGCATCGGGTTGCAATATCGCTGTGTGGTTGTCGGAGGGATTGGTCGCCAAGATGAACTCCACCGGCAGTGGACCATTTGCCTTGGCGTCGTCCAAGTATTTCATCCGCTTCTCGGGCATCAACAGTTCAAGTTCCCAATCTCCGGCTGGATTGGCAATATTCACCAAAACTTGTCCTGTCACGACAGGTCGAGCCAAAAGTTTTTCGCGCAACTTCCAATCCATGATAATGCCATCAATCGGGCTACGGCGGATCAACAGCTCCTCCTTCTCCACAATCAAACGCAGTTGCGATTCAATGGTCTGTTTTCGCGTACGGTATTCTCGCAATTGACCAAACAGTCGCTGTCGTTCAACAGCCTCTGTGCGAGAATTGTTGGTTAACTCTTCGAGAGAGACAATTTGATTCAGTGTTTCGTCCAGTTGCCCGCGCAACTCCGTGGCTTGAATTTCCAGTTCTCGGTTGCGAATTTGTATCAGCGGCTGATCCTTGACGACCGTATCGCCGTGATCGACGAAGACGTTAACGATTTCGCCATCAACGTGCGAAAAAACTTGGTTCTGTTCGACAGGTTTCAAAGTGCCGTTGGCTTCGAGGTCAAGATTGATGTTGAAAAGGAACATGGCTAGCAGGCCGATGGTCAACAAGGTCAAGACGAACGTTGTTTTTGGCAGTGCAGTACCGCGGAACAGCCATATAGCGCGGCCCAGCGTGCGCCACAAAGGCATGAGAAACAACTCGCTGTGTGTCATCGAGTTGCACAGCGCCCGAGCGGTATGTTCGTAGACCAAGTCACAGCGGGCACGCAGCGTTTCGGCTGGCACTTGACTTTCAATCTGCTCGATGATCAAGGCGCCGATGATCTCCCGCTTGGAAAGATCTTCGCGTTGGATGGTCTCCTTGGAGTGAACATCTCCCTCGATGACTTTTTCAGGTCGGCGAATCGGCAAGACAGCGATGGTTCGACCGTGTGACAGGTCGACGTAGTCTTCGATAGCTTCTTCCAACTGGGGCGGCAGGTCTTCCGCGGAGCCGTCGTACCACAATGAGCGTCCGGCGGATACAACACGGGAGGCCAAGTTGTTAAGCGACGTAACAATGTTGGAACGATTTTCGATCGTGTCTTGGCCGCTAATGGCTTCGACTTTGCATTTGCGTCCGCGTTTGATCGCCACACTAACCCGATCGCAGCCAATCAGTTGTCGTCCTTCGTTGGCAATCGTAAACGCAGTGTCGCGCAGATCGAGGTTATCGTGGACGAGCCGCGCGAAGTGGTCGGCTTGCTGCCACATGAGCTGCCGGTCGGATACCCGCTGCAAGTTGTGTCCCTTGAGCCACTCGCCGATCAACCCGGCCATTTGCTCCAGGAAACGCAGGTATCCTCGCTGGATGTTTGGAGCCGAATCGGGACGCTGGAAGATTTCAAGCAATCCGGTGGTCTGCTTGCCAGTCGACAGCGGTGCGACGACCAGCAGATAGTCGGAGGGATTTCCCTCCTGTTGATCGTCGCCCAACATCGAATTGGCCGGAATCAATTCCGGTTTGTTACGCATGAACAGCCGCGAAAGCAACTTGGAGTGTTTGCCTGCGTCTTCACTCTGGTTGTTGAGCAAATTCTGGTTGACGTTGATCTGATAGCTCAGATTCAGTTGCCCAGCTTCGTTGAGCAGCCAGATCGCACCACCCACAGCCGCCAATGCATCGACGATTCGCTTGAGGACCGCCGGGTAATATTCTTCCGCCGCAGTGTCCGTGCGCGACATTTCCGCGATCTCGTTGATCAGCGTTCGAATTTGCTGTTTGGTTTGTTCAACCGTTTCTTGGGAAGGTGTGGTCGACATGCAAACTTTCGCTATTCGTTGAATGAGTTCAAAAGGGGGGACCTCAGCCCAGCTCCGAGACTTGCTAGTTGTCTTAGACCTGACGTTAAATTGAGGTTCAACAACTTCAAGGGTTGCTCAGCAGCTTCGGCGACTTCTACTAGCTCCAACGCGTGGAGAGTGACGGTTATACCAATCGAACCATACGTTGCGAGCTCAGGTGCGTCCCAGTGGAATGCCACCTCTCTGGTTCGAATTGTACTGGCAGCCAAGGTTTTTCGCTAGTTTTCAACGATTGCCCCCTGGCGATCACTCCTCAACGGTTCATACTGATGAAGCTTCAGTTGCTCCATGTTCGAACTAAGAGTATAAACAGGGGCGGTTGGTGATGGAAATACCGTCCCGATCGAAAAATCGCAAACTTTATGGAAATTATGGACGCTCAAGTTCTCGAACAGGCTCTCGCTGGGCTACCCAATCCCACGTCCCGCCCTACGGGAACGCACGTCCAGGAATTAGCCACGCTCGTCGATAGCGACTTGCCTCTGCAAATGTTCCTCGAGCAACTGCTTCCGCAGCTTTGCAACCTTTTCGCCGCTCCGGCCGCAGTTGCCTGGATGAAAACGCAAGGGACCGCCGGCGCCGTGTTTGGCGTTCGCTTTCGCATGGATCAAGTCCTGACCTCGATCAATGAGCAGAAAAAACATGAACGCCTGGTGCAATTGGCATGGCAGCAGCGCGCTCCCATGCTGGCCGAACCAGCCACCAAGCAGACTCAAAGCAGAAGTGAGACCAACAATACGACTGGGCATCTGATTCTGTTTGGCCCGATCTTGCACTTTGGCGAGCCAATCGCACTGCTGGAAATCGTCCTTCCCAAACTACTCACACCGCTCACCCAGCCGCAACGACATCTCTATCTGCGCTGCGTCCAATTGGTTGCTGAGCGAGTCTATGGCGGCCTGCGGCGAAGAATGAATATGCCCGCAGCCAGCATCGGGCAAGCGCTTGAGCAACTCACGCAGTTGACGGGTGACGTCGAGTCGATCCAGCAACAGATTCGTCGCACTCTGGAAGCACGGTTGCAGCAGTTCAGCGGCTGGTCATTCCAATCGCTTGCTGAAAATCAAGAGTTTGCAAAGCAAATCCATCAGATTTTGGACAGCCATGGTTTGCGAGTTGAATGCCCAGAATGTGGAAACCCAGCGATCTTGCGTTGCTTGAGAGCGGGCAACGCGAAGCACGGCGCATTCGTCTTTGACCACTACTTGGATTCGGGCCGGACCTTTCATGGTGGTCCAACCACAGTGCCGCTCATCCGCGTCGTCCCCAAGCCCGCGCGTCGCGCAATTGCCCTTCGCCCCGACGAGGCCTCGTCAGAAATTGCGTGAACGAACTGCCGAGCGAAAAACTTGGTAGACATACAGCACCAACGCACCGCCCCCGACCAGCAACGACGCTGTCAAGACCGTGTTGGGGTTGTCGTGACACCACACCAGCGTTTTAGCAGTGCCGCTTGTGCTTCTGGCGCCAAATTCAGGGATGGGCTCTGGATGGTTGAGGTACGCGAAGAAGTAGGCCAAAGATAACGCAATTGCCGCTAAGGCTAAGAATTCCCAATTCGCCTTTGCTGATTCTAAGACGCTCCGAGGCTCTGTGGGACGTTTCACTTGTACGAAGGAGTCGATCGTCTCATCCGAGAGCTTCCCCGTAAAGAAGTTACAGGTCGATTCTGATACGCGTGCTAATCACACCTTACTTCGAGAAATCGACGTGAAGCATGTAGAAGTTAGCAGTGGTCGCTCGCGCTGACGGCATCGGGGCGAAACTACTGTTGGAACGTCGATTGATTGTGCCCAGCAAAAAATCCTGTAGGCTTTGAGACTGAAGCTTGGCTTTTCTCCATGCCACTGTTGATTTCGAGGTCAAATGCGGAGATCGGGATCGTTGGACGATCCCGCCTTATGCAGTGCCACTTCGACCAGCACCATCAAAGGAACTCTGAATGTCTCGTTCATCAGGTTTTGCTCCTCCATATGCGATTTTAATTGCCATTTTAATCCAGTTGACCAACTGTGCATTCGCCCAAGTGGAAAAGCCCGACGATGCGCCGCAGCCACAATCGCCGCGTGAATCGGCTAGCAGTTTCCGCGTTCCGCCAGGATTTCGTCTGGAGCTTGTTGCCAGCGAACCACTCATCCGCGAGCCATCGGGGGTGTGCTGGGACGAGCGCGGTGACCTGTTTGTCTGTGAGCTGCATGGCTACAACCTGGAAGGACAGTACGACATTGAGGAGCTCAACAAGTCTGGCGAGCTCGATCGAGTCGTGCGTCGCATCCAAGCCGATGAAAAGCACAAGCAAGCCGCCGAAGCAGAAACTTATGGCACGATCAAACGACTTGTCGATGTCAACGGCGACGGACAAATGGACCAAGCATTTGTCTGGGCCGACCGGTTGCCTCCCTGTCTTGGTATCTGCGCGGTCCGCGGTGGAATCATTGCCGCTTGCCAAACTCAAATTCTATTTCTCGCCGATCGAAACGGTGATGGACAAGCCGAGTGGCGAGAAGTATTGTTCGAAGGCTTTCGGCCCGGACCACTCGAACGCAGCATCAATTGTCCGCAACTGGGCCCTGACCAGTGGATTTACTTCGGACGTGGCGCAGGTGGCGGAACGATTAGCGGCAAGTATCTATCGAAGCCTGTTGAGTTGCCCAATACCGATTTTAGAATCAAGCCTGATGGAAGCGCCATTGAACCGATCGTCGGCAGCACAGCCACGATGGGCTATACCTTTACCGATGGCGGCGACCGCTTTGTAATATCGACCAGAACTCCTGGCATTTTCGTGGCACCGATCGAGTGGCGTTACTTGGCGCGCAATCCTAACGCTGCATCCCCATCGTTACAGCAGGATGGATCAGGTGACCAACGCGTTTATCCCACTAGCCAACCCCACCCGTGGCGCGTGCGCCGAGCGAACGACCCTGGCTTCGCGAAACTCTACACGGATCGCTATGGCATTCAGGAGTCCGCTCCTAACGGGTACTTACCTCCGCCTGCTCTCCGCTTGTCTATGAAGATGATGCCATGCCCGGCTTGCGCGGGCAGCTCCTGGCTTGCGAACCCGCCCAAAACATGGTCCATCGTGCGCACATCCAACGCAATGGAGCTCGGTTGACACTGCACCGCGATCCCAGCGAGTTGCAATCGGAGTTTCTAACTTCCAGCGATTCTTGGTTCCACGCCATCGCGTTGTCCCAAGCACCAGATGGCAGCGTTTTTATAGTCGACTTTTACCGTGAGATTATCGAAGACTATTCGGCTATTCCGCGATACCTGCAACAACAGTATGGACTCATGGCAGGCGAGGATCGGGGCCGCATCTGGCGCCTGACACACGACGATATCAAGCCAACGCCACCGGCGGACATGAGTCGGCTGAGCGCAGTGGAACTAGCATCTGAAATTGCCAGTCCACGCGCTTGGCGGCGTCACACGGCACGCAGACTATTGATCGAACGCGAACACAAAGACGCGGCTCCCTACATTGCGCAGCTGATCGAAAGCGGCTCCACGCCAACGGCCTTGATCAACGCCTTGCATACACTCGACGGACTGCGAGCACTTCAACCTGAACACGTCACGGCCGCACTGGGGCATCCCGATCCGTTAGTGCGGCGGCAAGCTCTTCGCTTTTCCGAAAGCTGGCTCCAGGACGCTGCGGTCTTCGACAAGGTCCTCGCCTTGGTTTCGGATTACGAAGCTCTGGTTCGCTTGCAAGTTGCCTTGTCGCTGGGAGAAAGTCCAAATCCAATGGTTGTACCGGCACTGGCCAAGCTATCACGTCAGCACGGCCATGAAGATTGGATGACAATCGCTGTTCTCTCTTCGGTATCGCAGCGTGGCGGCGGGTTGCTTGCTGAGTTCCTCGACTCGCCGGCAGAATTGGATCAGGCCGACCAGCTCATCGAGCCACTCTGTAACGCCATCGCAAGTCGTCGCGAACCAGCTGAATTGTCACAAGCGATCGAGCGCATCGCGCTAGTGGAAGACCAGTCGTTTCAAGCCCGTTGCCTACGCGGTCTTCGTGCTGGCTTCAACAATCCGAGCAACGTTGCTCTTTCCGATTCGGCTATGCAAGCGATCAAATCGTTGGCCAAGAGCTCCGCTGAGGCTATTCGCAAAGAAGCACTTCCGCTGATCAGCCTTCTGGCATTGGAGACCGAAGCGGAGCGACAGAGTCGCATCGATTTAGCCATAAGTCAAATCGACGATATTGGATTAACTGCCGATGCGAGAATCATGGCGGTTGGAGAGCTGGCTGATGAGCATGAACCCAGAGTGACAGCCGCCTTGCTGGGCGCGTTGCCATCCAGTACTCCACGCGTTCGCGATTCAATTTTGACAACAATCCTCTCTCGGCGCGACCGCATTCCGCTATTGTTAAAAGCGATCGAGTCGAACGAGCTGCCAGCAAGTTGGTTGACAGCAGTTCAGCGGACTGCTTTGTTGGGTGACAAAGACGCAACCATACGGCAACGAGCAGCGGCCCTCTTCGAAACCCACTCGACGGAGAACCCTGAGTTGTATGCTCGGTATCTCAAAGCGCTAGAAGGACCGCGCGATGCTGGACGCGGGCAACAACTGTTTCGAGAAAAGTGTGGCAGTTGCCATCAAGCTCATGGCATTGGATACGCAGTTGGACCTGACTTGAACGCGGAGTTTCAGCGGGCAGAGGAGACGATCCTGAAGGATGTGCTAGCGCCCAGCGAGTCGATTTCGGCTGGTTTCGGCACCTACATTCTCCTGACCCATGCAGGGCAAGCCATCAGCGGCTTGTTAGGAGCAGAAACGCCTACTAGTTTGACCATGCGAATGGCCCAAGGAAAGCAGGAGACAGTCTTGCGAAAGGATATCGACGAACTGCGAGCTGTGGGAGTGTCGATGATGCCGGACGATCTGTACAAGACGGTAAGTCCACAGGAGCTGGCCGACCTATTGTCCTGGTTAAGGAATCCGCCAAACAGTCTTGTCCTGATCGATGAAAACTTGAGCTTTGCCGATTTGTTAAATGAAGGAGACGGAACAGCCCAGTTTGTCGAAACGGAACCGCACGCAGGTCGATATGCACTTCGCATCACGCCACCACAGCGTTACTCATCGAGTATCTCCAATTGGTCGTTTCGCATCCGCGAGAATCCGGCGCAGGGCGAATATCGATACATTCGCTTCGCCTGGAAAGCAGCGGAGGCAAAAGGAGTCATGCTCGAATTGGCTGCGGACGGAACTTGGCCATCTGCGAGCGACAGAACACGACGCTACCACTCGGGTGAAAACTCCACCAGTTGGCAATCGCTGGAGGTTGAGGCATCAGCACCGCGCCGGTGGACGGTTGTGACGCGCGACTTGTGGCAGGATGCAGGAGATTTCACGCTCACCGGGATCGCCCCCACGGCCATCGGTGGAACCGCTTTCTTCGACCGAATCGAACTCATCCGGCAACTCGATCCGTGACAAGACACAGTGATGCTATCACAATTTGAGAGAGTACCGGTACGAGGTCCTGCAAGCGAAAGTCGATGGTGCATGCACAACCAAACGGTCAGCGTGTGTCAACCTAGTAGGCAGCAAGCAGTTGCGAAGACAGGACATTTGTAGATGGTTAAAAATTCGTTTACGCGAGCTGGGCTATTCCAAATCACCCGACAAGCGATTAGGGCAAATAATAAATGGCGAACGCATTAGTTGTCCAAAAGGTTTCCGATGTAGCACGAGCAAAAAAACGCTTGCCGGAAACATCTGCCAGGCTTGCGTTCGAGGCACTGCTCAACCAAGAGGTGGAGGCGTGTTCGGAATACGAAGGGAGAATCGTAGACTATCGCTACATCCATCCTTTGATAGCTGCGGTGCATGTGGCATTCTGCGATCATCGCCCCCTTGTGCTCTCACCCGACATGCTCTGGTTGCTGATTCTCCAGGGACTTGCGCAATATGTGAACAAAAATCCTGAATTGCACCGTAGTAAGTTCGTTCAACACCAAAACAGCGTAGAAATCGAGGTGCGGCGAGATGATTTTATTAAAGGTGCTCCGAAGAATCCGTGGAACGAAGTATTCAGCGAATTTTCGGCAGAGATCAGAACACATATCGGCGACCGAAATCACGAAATTCTCACCGCGTCATTTTCCACAACGGGACCGATTGAAAGGGCCGCTACCGAAATCGTACTGATGAATACGGTGAAGAAGTTCTTCTCATACAAGATACGTAGCATGTGCGGAATTCCAGAAGTAACGCTCGAAGGAAGCGTATCTGATTGGCAGCAATTGGTGGACCGCACAATCGCTTTGGGCAACACTTATGGTTTGACTTGGTGGACAGATCGTTTAATGCCCACCCTCATGCGTATAGCGAGAAATGCTGCCGGTGCGAATGATGCGAATATTTGGAAAAGCATTTACAAGTACAACGAATATAGTGGCGGCCCCTACATTACTGGGTGGATCGCGGACTTCTTTCCGTACCTCGTCGACGAGAGAAATGAAGGTTTCGATGCTGAGGCTCCTTTTGCATGTTTAGACCGGTGGGGGATTGCAGTCGATCGTTTACCTGGCAGCCTAAACGAGGTTCCATTTATCTGGAATTATTGGGGATGTCTTTATGAGATGAAGTTTGTTGCGGGATTCATCGGATTCACGCAAGACGTGGCGAGTCTTGCCGTTCGCCCCAGAATTGGCTGGGCGGTATGTGAAAAGCTGCAGAATGACGATTTGACGAATGAACTAGAAGACCGGGACCTCTTGCCTGAAGTCGATTTACCACCACCGGAAGTATTGCAACGCAGAGAAGATCTCCGCTACTACAATTCACTTGGCAGCGAGCGTTTGAAATTCAAATGCAGGCGTGAGAACTGCGAACGCGGCGCAGTAAAGTTTAGCGTGTTTTGCCGCAAGCACCATTTCGAGAATGTTCGCGGAAGGCCTTGCCCTTCAATCCCTACCGATGTTGAACACGGAGTGGGCGACGACGAAGACAATGTCAATCTGAATCGGATTCTTCTGCTTGCAAGTCAAAATGTCATGAAGCCCCTTCCGCGAGATCGACTGAGCTAAATGAACTATTTGACCCCATCGCATGACCAACTAGAAATCGCCTCAAACGCTGCGTTATTTGGAGGCGACCGACGAAAGTTCGACACGAAAGGCGGTGGAATTAATTGCACGCGACAAAAAGTGAGCTACTTTTATCACCGTGGGACAGGCGGTTGGATCATCGGTCACGTAAAACGCCCCAATTAAGTACATGTAAAAACGCGGATAGAAAATCGGTAACGGTTCGCGGGATCGGACGGGGGCCTGAATATAGAACAATTGTCCGCAATTGTTCTGACCCAGCGATGGTTACTTTAGCTATGTCCCAAATTGGACAAATGTTCCACATTGCGGTGAACGGTTACGAAAATCGGCCCTTCGACTTATTTCTGCACTGGCGGCACAACTCGCCCCACCTTCTAAAGGTCCGAACGCCGACACGCTGAGTTAAACGACAATGCCACTTACACCAATTAATCGTCTCCTATTTGCCCAAGGCGGACTCTGTTTCTTTTGCAGCACCCCGCTGACAAAGGAAGACGCAACTGTCGAACATCTGGACGCAAAGGCACACGGAGGGAGCAACGCTGACAAGAACTGCGTTGCCTGCTGCAGCGAGATCAACGCACTTCTGGGAAGCATGTCGCTGAAAGAAAAGATCCGCGTAATTCTGAACCAGAATGGCAAGTTCGTCTGTCCCAAAAGCGCGTCACGCCAACCCAACCCAACCGCAAAACTCAATACGCCGACTACGGCGGAAACAATAAGTCAATTTTCCATCGTGGTCGCCGACCTGGAGAAGCGAGGGACTTCGAAACCTAAACGAGTCGAGTCTCTCAAAAATACAATTCGCAGAGTCGCCACTGTGGCCGCAGAACCGCTTACCGAACCTCAGTTGGACCTTTTGATCGACCAACTGCAACGCAATGGCATAATTCAGATCAGCGGTATCAGAGTCAGCTACTCACGTTAGCTAACACTTGAGCAAAAAATTGGGTAGTGGCCTATACGTTGGGGGAACCTAAGCAGCGCCGTCAGTAGTTCCCCTTCCAAAGTCGCCGAGGCGGGGCATGCCGCTTGTGTCTGTTGATTCTAGGTCGTCGGTAGCGACAAGGCCCAATCGCTATTGACTCGCAAAATGTGCATACCGCATACTTCGAGTAAATAAGATCCGCCGTGCGATGTCATGGCGTTTTCGACTTCGCCCGGTTCTGCTGCGCACACTCGTGATCGCCGTGAAAGAAGAATCCCAACGGCCCTGTGTAGATGCAATTGTGCGAGGTGCTTGAGGGTTGCCGGAATAAGGAAAGGCAGGTTTGGATGCAGATTACATCTACTCAAAGGCTCCGAGCTAGAGCGGCAGATCTCTCGGAAGTGACGAACCAGAGTGCCGACTCGGCGGTCGCTAAGTTGTTCTTGGGTGACCTGGCTGGAACACTTCGAGACGACGCACCGTCCGTCGACATTGATCAACTGTTATGTCAAGCCTCGATCGACTCCATACAACCTCTGACACATCGCAGACCTACTTACGATTTAGTGGCATATCTTGGTAAGCGCGCGATGGAATCATACAACATAGGGTACGAGCTCAAGAGTCGCATCGAGCAATCTGGCGGAAAATCGTGTACTAATTTTAAGCGGTGGACGGATGCTGGTTTCGGATATCTGCGCGGAAATACGGCGGTTATCGTATTTCGCGGAACGATCATGTGGAACATCATTCAATGGATTCATACAAACCTCCTAATGTTCCCAGCATTCTCGCCCTTGCGCCATTGTGGCTTCGAGCTTTCTTGGCGGCGGTTGCGGCCGGATGTTCTCAAATGGCTCGACGAGAATTTGCCAGCCGGAGGCGATATTGTGCTGTCAGGGCATTCGCTCGGCGGCGCGATTGCGCTACTCGCGGCCTATGAACTCGCGGATCGTGCGCCAATTCGCGCAGTAGTCACGTTCGGCGCGCCGCGCGTCGGATTCTCGAAATTTCGCGATCTCTATTTAGCCAAGACGTGCCGACCGGTTGCGGAAGGAGAGCGAGAGTGGACCTTAGGCCAAGTCACGCGCCGCGTCATTCACGTTGACGACTTGGTATCGCGCATTCCGCCACCACCGATCTTTCGCCATGTCGGCGAGGGATTTCGACTCGATCAAGACGGTCACTTGACTTTGGGTGAATCCAAGACCGTCTTTGAGCGGATCTTTGTCGCGTTCGATGGTTCTGTAGGCAGAGTCTATCAGAAAATCGACGCCTATCGAACGTCATCACTAGGCATGCCGCTGGGAAATGGCGTGAATGGCTTGCCACTGTTCTCCTCCACTTCGCTTTCGGCGATTGGAGCAATACCAGCGAAAGTCGACAAGCCAGTCGAGCGAGCCGCCAAGGATCTGATGACGCTCCATAGGCTATTTCCATGGCTGGGAAACGTCGGAGTGAATGTTCTGTATTGGATCTTGCTTGTAGTAGGCATCGCTTTGGCCGCGGCGGTCACCCTATTGTTCTTGATCGATGTGCGTTCGCACCGCTCGAAGCCCTATACCGATGCGCTAGAAAAGCGCTACTTTTCGTATCTATTTGGTCGCGCCAGCAAGTTGAAGTTTAATCAAGCGAGCGATCCGCCGTGAATACGGTTGGCATTCTTGAGAGCGTATCTTGAGAAATAAGACTCGTATCATCAATTGTTCACTGTCATGATGTTTGAGTGCGATTGGCGAGGTTCAAGCCGGCGAGTTGCAATTGGCATAAGAAGCTTTTGTTGGCGAAAGCCCAAGTTGCGAAGTGCTTTTACCGTTCCACTCTAGACAACGACTCGGTTACGCCCAGCGCGTTTTGCTTCGTAGAGTTTAACATCAGCCAGTGAAAGCAGCTCTGCGGGTGTCGTGCTCTGTGATAGCTCAGGGGCAGCGACGCCCAGGCTGATCGTCACATTGATTGCACCAGCCGAGGTGTGGAACGCCTGCGAAGCGATCGCTTCGCGGCATTGTTCGGCCAAGGCAGCCGAGGTTTCGAGATCAGCTTCGCCGTCGATGATTGCAAACTCCTCGCCACCAAAACGCGCAAGTACTTCGTCACTGCGTAGCAACTGCCCCAAGCGCATGGCTACTTCGCGAAGCACTTCGTCGCCCACTAAATGTCCGTGAGTGTCGTTAATTTGCTTGAAGTGGTCGATATCAAGCAAGATCACGGACAGGGGGCGGTGATGGCGACAGCTACGGACCACCTCGCGGTCAAGACACTCAAGCAAGTAGCGCTTGTTGAATACCGATGTCAGTCCATCCCGTGTCATCATCCCGTAGACGGTTTCGTGATATTGACTCTCAACGTCATTGTCCGCCAGAAAACGGAAGATTCGCCGTCCAAGTTGTATTCGGTCTCCAGTTTGCAACTTCTGGCATTCAACCAATTCGTCGTTGACAACCACGCCATTTGTGCTGCGCATATCAACAATTTCATAGCCGGTTTCGCAGCAGCGGATCTGGGCGTGTTGACGGGAAACGGATTCGTCGTCGAGTATCACGTGGCACTGTTCGGAGCGACCGATGATGACCGGTTGTGTGCCCAGCTCAATTCGGTTCTGCTCTAGATCGAGAGGGTGGATCTGCACAAGCCAGCGTTGACCTTGGTCAGCGCTATTTCGATTTGCGGCCAGCATTACCGTGTGCAGCATCGTAGCATTCATAGTATCAGTTACTCATGCGAAGGAACTCAGGACCCGCCAACCTACGAGTAGCTCGGTTTGCAAAGGCAGCTGCGAAAGCCTAGCGTTCAGCACATTGCAGAGTCATTTCAACGCTCCGTTTCTCTCACTTTCCGCCACCTCGGCACTTGTTGGTGCGGAATATGCCGATCGTATTAGCCGTGGATGTAGTCTGCGGCCAATGGCGGATCATAGCCGAACGGCGGTACAGCCTGCATAGTTGGTCAAATCGCAAGTCCGATTCGCAGGAAGCGACTGGTTCGGTATTCACATGTAGGGAAAGCTGTTTCGCCAGAGCTACTATTGCGACGGAAAGAACGTCGAACTAGCACAATCACCAGTGGCCCAAGTAATGACTTCGTTAAATGCCGAACAAGCCAAATGGATGGAAAAAGCGCTCGCCGAAAGCCTTGTCGATCATGAACTGGTCGTTCGAGTTTTGGTAGCTGCTGCCCAAACAGACGTCCCCCTAGAGCAGCTGTTGGAGACCGAGTTTAGCAAGGATAGCGCCGGGTTTGAGCGCCTGCGGTCACTGTTCCAGCAAAACACTCCCGAGACAAACCGGTCGCCGAACTCAGTTTCACCCTCCACTTTGCCGGATCAAACGTTGGCTGCGGGGCGCAAACGTAAACAGGCTGAGTCCACACCTGTTTCAACACGCAAGTTCGAATCAACCGCCAAGGCGGCGGGCTCAAATCCGGCCGTCCGCGATGCTTGGCGATTGCGGCAGCCGAAACTAGGACTGGAAACGAGTTCGCTGCTGGAGTCGCTGAAGACTGGAAGCGCGCGATACGAGATTAAGAACGAAATAGGCCGCGGTGGATGTGGCATCGTAGCGACCGCTTATGATCATCAAATAGAACGAGAGATTGTTGTCAAGCAAATAGTTGATGGTCAAGCCCATGATGAGACGATTCGACGCTTTGTCAACGAAGCACGAATTACGGGCCAATTGCAGCACCCCGGTATCGTGCCGGTCTATGAAGTAGGCGTAGATTCACAAAATTTGCCCTACTATGCAATGAAGCAGGTGCATGGACAAACGTTAGCTGAAAAGCTGGAGCAAATGAAGCGGTGCGAACACGCTATCGACCGCAAGCTACAAAAGTATGAACTGTTGAATCGTTTCTTAGACATCTGTCAGACGCTCGCCTATGCTCATCAGCAGGGAGTTATTCACCGAGACCTGAAGCCAGCCAATGTGATGATCGGCGAGTTCGGTGAGACCATTTTGCTGGATTGGGGATTGGCACGTACCGTAGAGCTTGCTGAGGATGAGGCCGCCAATCACCAAACAGTACCCGCCGGTCGATACATAACGCCAGAAACGCTACAATCGCCAACAGAATCGGATTTGTTTCGAGCGAGAGACTCACATCGCGAGCGTGGTACAAGTGCCTCTGCACGTGTCAAGTTAGGCGTCAATCGCACAAGCATGGGAACTGTGCTTGGAACCGCAGCCTACATGGCACCAGAGCAAGCACTTGGTCTGACAGATCGGCTGAACGAACAGTCCGATGTCTTTTCTTTAGGTGTCATGCTGTACGAAATACTCTCCGGCGAATCACCGTTTCG
The DNA here is from genome assembly GCA_041753315.1 of Pirellulaceae bacterium. Classification (GTDB taxonomy): domain Bacteria; phylum Planctomycetota; class Planctomycetia; order Pirellulales; family Pirellulaceae; genus Aureliella. The sequence continues at coordinate 32,076 of JBGSUV010000051.1, forward strand.
CGCAGAAAGCGTACAAGAAACGATTGCGCGCGTGGCTCGATGTGATTTTCGTCCCCTAGAGGCACTGCGAACCGGAGCACCACGTCCGCTGCTAGCGATTTGCCATCATGCACTTCAACGCGAGCAGGCCGACCGCTATCCATCCGCCCGCGAATTTGCGGAGGATATGCAGAATTTCCTAGCTGGTGGAGGCGTAAGTGTATATCGAGAGAATCTATGGGAGCGATTTGACCGACTGGCAGAACGGAATCGATCGATGTTTCGCACTGTTTTTCTCAGCACCATTGCGATTGCCTTGGTTGCATGCGTCGCAGTAGGGCAAGTAACTCGTGCTAATTACTTGGAGCGTACCGCCCGCGATGCCGAGACTATCGCACGTCAAGCCGCCGAAAGTGCTTTGGCAAATGAACAGTTGGCTCGAGAACGTACCCGACGACAACTACTGGCATCGCGCAAGGCTGCTGATACCTGGTTACTCGACTTAAGTAGTGATTTGCAGTTCTATCCAGGGCTCGCACCGCTGCGCAACGCATTGATCGATCAAGCGCTAAACCACTATCAGAAACTCTTGGGAGATACCAACGGTTTAGAAGACGAGCCGACATTGCAAGCCGAATACCATTTGCGGCTCGGCGATCTGCGTTGTCTTAAACATGAGTTTGCCATTGCTTTGGAGAATTTCCGGCAAGCCGAAGAACTCATACAGGGCGAGGCAGACGATGTGCACGGAAGAGTGTTGCTCGCAAATAGTCTCCTTGGTCAAGAACTGGCACAGGCAGGGAATGCGAAGGCTGTCGCTTCACCTGAGGATCGGTTGGATGAAGCTCGCGACTTGGTCAAGGAAATACTGCGAGATGTACCAGACCACTGTGATGCACGCAACGCATTGGTGCGTATTCAGTTGATTGCTGCCAGGAGACTCGACAGGCAAGAGCAAGTTGCTCAGGCGATAGACCTGCTGCAGGGATCAATGGCAGATATCGAGATACTTTGCCAACAGGAGCCGAGTCCTAGAACTCTCAAACTAAAAGCAACAGTTCTCGAAGATCAGGCACGATACCTTTTTCGCGCTGAGGAGTATAGTCGGGCCAGTGAGGTGGCGCAGCGCTTGGTCCATTTGTATGATGACTTTATTCGTGCCGCTCCCAGCGTACGGCCGGATTGGCTGGAGGCCAAGGCTTTGGCCCAGTCGCTATTTGGTTCCTGTGTGTTGGCGTTGCACGACCCACTAGCGGCTGCGGAGGCATTCCATGTCGCGCACACCGATTTGGATATAGCCTGGGAGGCACTCTACGGAGAAGCCTTCTATCGTGAGAACAGGGCCGTGCTTTTAGCAAATCAAGGTAGTGCAGAACTAGAATTGGGAAATGCCTCCATGGCAATAGACCAGTTTTCTGAGGCAATTAACGAACTGCGTTGGCTAGTTGAAAATGATGCGCTCACCGATGATCGCGTCTTGCGAATGGCCTCTTGCTACTTAGTGCTTGCTGAAGCTTACGTTTCCCTAGGTGATGTGCGCGCGCAGCAACTGTTGGATTTGAACGAAACACTGCTGTGCCATCTGAGCGAGCTACCGCACCATACCGCGTTGATCACAAAGTACTTGCTTCAACAAGCAGTTTTGCGTGGGGAATGTGCGCTGTTAGTTGGTGACCAAGCTGCTTTGGAGCAAAGTCAATCGCGGATAGGCGAAATAGGTCAAACCAGACGATTTACAACGGAACAGGAGGTGATCGTCGAGGTATACCTCAATAAGTGGACGTTGAACTCGGAGGCCAAAAAACAACGGGAGGGCGGACGTACAACCCTCGCACCACCAGAACTTGACCAAAATCTGCGCGACAAATTGGCGGCTGCCAGCTTACGTAGCATCGACCTATTGGCGCAGTTAAAGTCCTCCGCTTCACCAACCATACGGCGAATGACACTGGAATTGATATCTGATTTTCCTCTGGTGGAACTGCGCCGGCCAGCTGAGGCTGTGATGCTAGCCAAAGCCTGGGCAGCCGACATGCCTCGTTCATCAGTTGCATGGCACTGGTTAGCATGGAGTTGCTACCAAACGGGAGACCTGGCGGAAGCTGAGGCTGCATTGCAGCAATCTCGGCGGCTGCAGTCGCGCCCCGCGGTGCCTGAAAACGAGTTGCTGGAAGCACTCCTCGTTGGCTCACGCAACTCGCAAGAGGGTGCGAGGCTTTTCCAGCGGGTCGTCGCAGGCAACTCGGCGGCGCAACTTGGATCGTCGCATGCACGATGCTTGCTGACAACGTGCGAAGGCGCTTTAAAGTGATTTCGGTGCGAGGGGCATAGGCAGAATTCGTGGCGCGAGGACCCTATAGGCGATCAGCTTTGCGCAGTCGTTAAAGTCGCCCATCTCGGTCCAACCCAAATGGTAATTCCTGCATTCGTTGCGTCATGCGGCAGGTTTCCTGCGTGGCAAGAGCCGAAAAAAGAAGAGCTAGCTTCGTGGCTGGGTTAACCCATGCTTTGGATAGCAAAGTCGAACACGAACCGCGGTTTTTGGTGAGCAGGATGCTTGCCTATCGCGCATTTTGGGTATGCCCCTGCCCGGAATCTTTCAAACTGCAACTGTCCAGGGAAGGCAAGCATGCTGTTACAGGAGAAGCTATCGAGTTGCATGCGGCGGGCATGCTGCACACTGGTGGCCGTTGTGCTTTCGAGTGCTGTATCGTTTCCTGTATCGGTCGCGTTTGGTCAAGAAGCTTTTTTTAGCATGTCTGATTACGAGACGGCCGAAGTGTCGCCGGTAGTCAATGTAGCCATGATTCAAGACCTGCCGCCACTAGCGCCGGTAGTGCGGCCGGTAGAGCCCACGGCAGATGGCACTGCGGCGGCCGTGAACGACGAACGTCACGACAAGTCGTCAGACTCGCCAGAATTGCGGACGGCTTTGTTGGGGGGGATTACTGCCATCGACGGACTTTCTGCAGACCGGCGAGCCAAGGCGACGTCGTCCACCGCGGATGCCGTGCTCGGTTCCGAGGCAGTATTCCGGAAGACGACCGATTCTGGAAACTTGCTTGGAAAGTCCATTTCAGTCCGCGGGGTTTCGAGTCAGCAACGGACACCCATCACAACGGACACGCGGGTGCGCGCGGAACGGACGGGACAAGTGTTAGCAACCGGTTCTTATTGGGCACCGGTGCGTATGGATTTAGACACGATGCTTAACAAGATCGACTCGCGATTGATTGATAGTTTACTAGTCGTTAAAGGGCCATACAGCCCAAGGTACGGTCCTGGCCTTAGCTTCATTGACATTGAGATGATAAGCACTCCGCGGTATGCAGGCGGACACGAAATGCATGGTACTTCGAGTGCAGAGTATCTCACAAATGGTGAGCAACTGTATGGTCGTCAAACAGTATTCGGCGGCAGTGATGATTGGGGTTATCGCCTTAGCTATGGGCATCGAACCGGGAACGACTACCGTGATGGTTCCGGTTTTGAGTTACCTAGCAGCTATAACTCGCGCGACATCAACATAGCGTTAGGTCGAGACTTTGGTCAATTCAAGAAAGTAGAATTCAATTACTTGCGACTCGATCAGACAGGCGTGGAGTATCCGGGGCTCGTGTTTGACACTCGATATTTGGTGACCGATGGATATGAAGTCAAGTACTTTGACGAGCTCCCGTGGCTTGGTGACTTTCACACATCGGAGGTTTGGTACAACCGTACACGCTTTGAAGGTGACTCGCTAGGAGTTGGCAAGAATCGACAAATACCTGAGTTGCGATTTGTCCTGTATTCCGCATCGGGCTTTGACGGCTATGGTGTCACTGATGGTGATGGTGCCTCGCTGGGGTATCGAAACGAGACGATCTTCGGTGACCTGGGCTTTGATCACTTGGCGTTGGGTACGGACATGATCATTTTGCGTCAAGGCATCAATGATCGTGAAGCCCTTTATAATCCCGCCGACAATAACTTTCCGTTGCCGCCCTCTGAGTCTGTCGATTTCGGATTTTATGCGGAACGTGTTGTGCAAGTCACAGACTATGTACAGCTGAACACTGGCGCGAGAATCGATACGATTCAGACATCATCGACGGATGCAGTAGACGGCTATGTCGGACTTTATACGGAAGCAGAGTTGCAGCAGAGCTTTACGAATTGGTTGACATATATCAATGGCCAAGCCGATCTGACCGATCACTGGGCTGCAACGGCCGGATTTGGCTTTGGTCAGCGACCGCCAACGCTCACGGAATTGTATGTTCAATCTGCGTTCATTGGCAGTTTACAACGTGGGTTAACTTACTTGGCGGGCGACCAGGAGCTATCCCAGGAAACGCTTAAGCAAATCGATTTGGGGTTGTTGTCGAAATACGATCGATTCACTGGAGGCGTCAATTGGTACCATGCTTGGGTAGACGACTATATCACCTATGACCTTCTGACTCCCGGGGCGGGCGTTGAAGGCTTGGCGGCTGGCGCTGGTTTTGTAAATACGCCATTAGCGACCTTAACGGGCGTTGAAACGTATGGTCAGTATCAAGCACATGATCAGCTTTCATTCTTTGGCATCCTAAGTTACGTAGAAGGAACCGATAGAACGCGCAGCGAAACATCCTATCTGAGCGATCCTAGTTTCGATCGAAGTGGCGAGGCGGGCATTCCCGTAGAAGCGTTGCCAGGTATCCCACCGCTCGATTCGCGTTTTGGTTTCCTATTGCATGACCCACACCAGGGGCGGCATTGGGGAATGGAATTTTCGATGCGGGCAGTTGCCAGGCAGTCACGCGTGGCAGCTACCTTGGAGGAGATTGCAACCCCGGGCTTTGTGACGCTCGATGTTCGTGGTTACAAACGAATTCAAGAACGCTGGTTGTTGACGGGAGGTGTTGAGAATCTCACAGATCGTTTCTACCGCGAGCATTTGGACTATCGCAGTGGATTTGGGGTCTATCGTCCAGGCGTAGGGTTTTACAGTGGTTTGGAGTTACAGTTCTGAACTTCCGTGTATTTGGTCGGACGAGCCCTGTTCCACAGCTGGAGCCAAGTCAGTTCCCATCGCTTTTGCGCGGGACGCTGGGTTGATGGTGGTGGTTGAGCCAATCAGCTACCACACTCATTTCATCTTGATCAAGCAGACCGTCTTGGTTGTCATCTAGTTTGCTAAAGTGGGGCAAGATGATACCTGCCGCTTCCGTTATAGCAATTTTGCCATCGCCGTTCTGATCTCCCAAAAGCAAGCGTTCGACAAACTCATCGGCATCCCAGTAGCCAGCGCCATCACCCCTCGCCCCACCTCCATCGATATCACGTTTCCTATGCAGACGGTATTTTTGTTCAATAACCAAACAGGTCTCATCGGAATCGCATGCAAAATAGCTCACCGTCAGTATCGGCGACTCATCTTCAGGCCATGATGTGACATCAATTAAGAACTCGCGAGGATCGCTATCGCTGGCAACTTCGGGCTTTGGCGCAGTCATTTGGCGAGGATTTACCTCGAAATCATCTTTTCCGTCGAAATGAATCGCTAACGCTCCACCTAAATTGTTCCAAGTAGCTCCAAGAAATGGATCGAGATGAAAGCCAACATACAGCTTTCCATTTCCAGTGGACAATAGGCTGGGATTTGCTTCTGCTCTCAGTTTTGCATAAAAAGGTAGCCCGTTGGATTCAATGATTGGCTCTATCAAAACTGCAGCCATGCGCGTTCGAGGTACGCGAGGTACGACCCCACGAATGGCTTTATCTTTGAGGGGAAGGCTAATCTTGAGCTTTAAATCTTCCTCGCGAGTTACTTGGTCCGTAGGGCCAACGAGCTCTACTAAATCAGTACGTACTTGTGCTGGATTGCTCCATGCGCGTTTGCGGACGATAACTCCTTGCGGATCGATTAAGAACTGCGAATTCGGTCGATCACCCAAAGCGCGTTTCAAGCGATTGTCCATCGCGTCTACCAGCCAAGGTATTTGGGTTCCAAACTGCTCCTTGGCCTGTTGAGCATGATTCAACCTTTCTTCAAGTGTGAAAGGTTGGATGTAGTTGCCGGCAAGTTCCGGATGCGCCAAAGATTTGTAAATGAAGAAAAACTTCACTCCTTTGGCTGAGTAGTCTCGATGGACCGCCTCGAGCCCGGAAATGTTCCACATCGAAGGAGGGCAGGTTAGACATCCAAAGGTGAGGACGGTGTAATGGCCTCGCAAGCTTTTTGTACTAAACTCGGTACCATCTGCCGCATAGATCGAAACTTCTGGCAACGGCTCGCCCACAAGGGGCGCAGCAGCAAGAAACTCGGCCTCTCGCTCATGAAGATTCTGGGCTATCGCGAGTCCGGGTACCAGCGCTAATAAAGCAAAGACAATTGGTAACGAATTTTGTTGCATCGGTAGCACCTGTTCATTGATGGGAGAAATCTGGAGAAGGCGGAGGAAAGTTATAGAATTGCACGAAACACTGTCAGCACCGGGTCGGTGCCAATCACATAGATCACGGTCTTTTTCACCGGTTCACCGCCTGAGGCGGGTTCAAGCATGAGTTCCACTTCACAGAACAGATTTGCGTCTTCTTCACGACCCTCGTCCAATAGTTTGAACCCTTTAAGTTTCATCCCACGACTCCAGTCGATATCTTGGACAACAATTCTCTGGTCACCGCTCTTCAGTTCGGCAATACTGCCACCGCGTTCCCAAGTTTCTAATACCTCTTTAAGCGTGTTACGCGCGACTGTCGAATCCACGGGCTCGACGAGCGGTCCACTTTTGCAGCCTGAAATAGCGAGGATTGACGCCATAGCACAAACGAGAATAAATCGGTGAGCAGCTTGGCGGTGTTTCAGCTGAGATTGAGAATTTGTTGGATAGACCATCGGAAGTTGTTCTGTTTGCCAGTTCTTTGGAGGTAAATCGAAAACCAATTATCAGACGATATGACCCGGGTTTTTGGAGCCTGAATCAATGTCATTGCCAATTCAATTTAGTCTCGAATTGTGCTGCTAAACGATGGATGGAATAAGCTCACCTATGATCATTAGAATTCGCCGACGATTTCCCCGCCTTCACGTGTACCGACAGCTCGCCACAGATACAAGTCGATCGTCGCTGATGTAAACCTTACCGATCCATCACACATTAGCACTGTCACGCCGCCAACATGGCGACTGGTCGCAGTCATGGTTGCTTTTGCCGCCGGCTGAAATCCGCACGATCGCGCATTCGGTGGACTGATATGCTGGTATGCGTGTTTGCCATCGATCCATGGAGCGCCCATAAATTGAGGGAACTGATTGGCCAGGTCAGTCACGTCAACAGCGTTGCACATTTGCACTGCTTCGTCTTGAGATTCAGGATTACCTGAACTCAAATATGTATCCACTTGGGGAGAGCTCAAGCCATTGGATCCATCGCCGATCATGCGTTCGCTGTAAGCTGCCGTAAAACTTGTTCCATCTGTTATATCGCGGAACCGAATCGCACTCTGCGAAAATAAAACGCCGTCAGCCTTCGGATCTTGCCACCGCAAACTAGCGCCTTTATTTGGGCAGTAGTTGACAGCTCCGCCTGCGGTTGGCTGAGTGTTCTGTATGTCCGACGGGCAACGCAATCCAGAAAGTTCAGTTAAGCGTGCTGGGGCATTGAACGAGTCAGTTATGTTTCGAGAAAAGTCGATCTGATTGTATAGATTCGCCTGTTCAAAAAACGGAAGTAATTGGCTCACACCAGAGAATTTGTTTCCTGTCCCGCCATTGGCAAAGGGAAACCGACCGTGAGTACCGTGATAGTTGTGCAAGGCTAGGCCAATCTGTTTCAAGTTGTTACTGCATTGCATCCGCCGAGCGGCTTCACGTGCTGCTTGCACTGCGGGTAGAAGCAATCCAACCAAGATACCGATGATGGCGATGACTACCAATAATTCTACGAGGGTGAAGCCGGAGCGGCATTTATTCAATTGCATGATTTGAGCCCTTAAAAACGACAAAATAACAGACGATTAACGGTTAGAGCTGTCGACTAGTGAGATGCCTGAACGCTGAATGCCAAACGGATCATTGGCGAACAACGAATCTAAGCGTACTCTGGGCGCGCGGCGGATCAGCAATATGCGAAGCCGCAGCGGTCTGACGTACTGTTTATGTGTGATAGCGACTAGATTCACAGACAAATTGCGCAAGCGTCGTAATGTCAGGCAAACCACCTGAGGAATAAACGAACGTTTGCCGTCAATTGTTGCGATAACAAATCACTGCACCAAGAAAGCAGCAACGGAATGTCCCCGCATCAATGCGAAGGTTGTACCAGTGCTGCCAAACGCTGACATCATGCAGCTGGAGGCCGAAATAGCTCTTCCCGCGTGTCGGCCGAAGGAGATATCGCTCTCGCGATATGAAGGCGCGTAGAATTTTGGTTGAACGCACAACGGTGCGAATCCGCTAACGGAAGAGAGTTGTTCCGCTCGCTGCTAAGAATGCCTGGATCCGCCGTAAGAGAATTACCTTTTGTACGGCCACAGAAAGGACCCTTACACGGCGGGTCCACAATGTGATAGTAATAAATCTGCCCATTTTCATAGAGCTTAGGAGCCGCGCGACAATAAGTTACCGGATTGACCTTGCATCAGATACCGTGTTGAAGACATATTGTAATGCATGCCGGATGCAAAAGTTGTGGAATGGATTCGCGAAAAGTATATAGGGCGTGGCGGCATTGCTGCTGTCT
>JBGSUV010000052.1:0-44188 GCA_041753315.1 Pirellulaceae bacterium
TCGCTATCAGCGAACGTACTTGTTCAGCCAGGGAAATCGGTTCAAGCAGCGAAGCATTCATCATGCCCCGCAATTAGAATATTTCGCCTCCCGTCGCTAGATCGCTATACTACTCCCCACACCTTCGGCGAATGTTTACAGTGAGGTGGTAATCGTTAACGAATCGCCACCGTTGTACTCGGCGGTTGGCGTGTAGGTCAGGCCTTCGAGCGCAGCGTTGATGTCGGATTCGGTGCCCTGAATCGTCATGAACGAAGAGCCATTGGCTCCGCCTGGAATGGAAAGGCCAGTGGTCTGCGACAGCATCAACGTGCCGTTGTTGACATGTAGATAAACCTGCATCAGCGAATTGGTTCCGCCGTTTTCGTCAGTGACGGTAATCGCATTGCCGAAGCCGGCGGCAAAAGTCAGCGTGCCGTCCTCGTTCACGTTTTGAATCACCAACGGAATAGACTGCTGAACTTCAAACGCCATGTCCTGAAGCGAAATCACGAAGGCTTCATCGTAAGTCGCTGTACCATCGCTGACTCGAACCGTGACCGTATGAGCCGCATTGGTTTCGTAATCGAGTAGCGAACCATCGGCAACCCTGATCCGGCCCGTAGTGGCGTCGATTGCGAATGCACCGGCGACCGTTTGCGACTGGATCGTGTAGGTCAGTGCGCTGGCGGCGTCGAGCACATCGTCGGCGTTCCACTCAATAATCGAAAGTCGGACTCCAGCGGACGAGGCATCATTCCACTCGCCCGTCGTAACATTCAAATCAGCGTAGTCTTCGGTACCACCGGAATTGCTGGGCTCGCCGCTTTGCCAGTTCGTGTAGGCACCGTTGACGTTGGCACCAGTACCGGATCCACGCCAGATGATCTCACCCGCAGTGTTTCCGCTGTACCTCTGGAACTCGCCTTCAACCACTTGGTCGGAAAAACCAAGCCACACGTTATCTCCCACTTGAACTGCGAACGTTTGAGCGATTTCGTTTTCAGCGGCAGAATCAACCGTTAATAGCTGTCCCGCCACGCCACCGAGCGTAGTGGCCATGGCGGTTGACTGTGAGTTCGCCCACGTGTCATAGGTCGAGACCAATTTGTAGAACTTGCCGGTCTCGGCGCTGTAACGCAAATCAGGATCGGCGGCCAGCAACTGCGTGATGCGGGCTTCGCGATCGAGATCGTACGCAGCAACTTGGCCAACAACGGTTCCATCCAACGCATTCTCCGTAACCTGAAGGCTCAGCGTCGGAGCGTTAGCCGTGAAGCCGGCGCCGGTGACGTACTTCAGCGTTAGGTTATTGCCATTGACCGATTCGGTAACAACACCGTTACTGGACAAGTTGTCGAATTTCCAGTTCGCGATCATGTCCGGTTCGTTGTAAGCGAGATCACTGTGATAGCTGGCTGCAATTTCAGCCGCGGTGCGAACGTCGCTAAAGAGACGGATATCGTGGAGCTGAGCTCGCAGAATCTGCCCTGGCGAGTAGCCGCCATCAACGGAATCTTGTTCCTGGCCGAATACCAAAGTTCCACCGCTTCTGATGGACAATCCTTGAGCCACGGAACCAATGGATGATCGCGATACTCCATCGACAAACAATTCCGCAGTTCCGTTGACGCCATCCCAAGTGATTGAAATGCCGTGAGTGGTTCCATCGTTAAGCGTGCGAAGGTCGAAGCCGGCTAGCGTATAGGCAATTCCTTGGATGTAGATTTGCAATTCACCCGTTGCATTGAGAATTCCAATGAACTCATTTTCGGAACCAGTTCTCGCATACGAAAACAACGTCGAGTTACTGGCAAAACTTGTCGTCGACAACTGCATCTCAATCGTGACCGCAGTTCGGTTGTCGAGAATGGCCCCGCCATTGTCCGCGATCAAGTAGGCGTTATTGCCTGTCGAGTTATTGAGATTCAGGCCCCCCTGTTCACTGGCGACTACTGCAAGATCGCTTGGGGCGGAACCACTCGCAGCGGTGACCATTACGCTCGCGGACAACTCGGATGTACTGTTCGCATAAGTCGCCGTGGCGGTGATTAGTTCTCCTGATGCCACTGTGCCGCTGTAGCCCGTCAAGCTGCTACTTGTGAACGTGGCATTTCCACTGGCATCGGTGTTGACCGTCGTGCTGCCGAGGTATTTCTTACTGTCGCGTCGGTTAACGTCTCCCGTTGAAGGCGTGGCATAGAAGTGAATCACGACACCAGTCAAGCTGGCCAACGTATTGATCGAGCCACTGACCGTGACGGTGGTACCCGCAACGTCGACAGAACTCGAACTGATGATAGGAAAGTTCTGTTGCTGATTGCTGCCGATGTCAGCGTCGAGATTGTCGTTGGGAGTGACGCCTTCCGAATCGACATCAATACCGATACCCGCATTGTCGTAGATCGAATTACCGACCATCGAATTGCCGGTACCAGTCGCCCACAGATTGATGCCGTTGACGTAGGTTCCACCGACGCCGTTGCCGGTAATGGTGTTGCCTTGGCCTGCCGTGGTGCCGCCGATTGTCGTGTTGCTGACGCCATTGATCAACTGAATGCCGTGATACTGGCTGCCAGCAATCACGGTACCGGCGGCGTTGATGCCAATGGAATTGCCCTGAATAATGGTGCCAGACGAAGCACCATTGATTTCGATACCGTTGTAGCCACTGCCAACGATGACGTTGCCAAGTCCAGAGCCGCCGCCAATCGTCGTGTTATCCGCGCCACCGGTGATGTTGATCCCAACGGCGGCGTTGCCCAGCACGGTGGTTCCATCGGAGCCTAAACCGATGTAATTGTTCTGAATGAACGTGCCATCGGTGGTTTCACCGTCGATCTGGATGCCATCTCCGTCATTGCCTGCAATGATATTCCGCTTGGTACTCGTGCCGCCGATTTGAGTTCCCGTCGCGCCATTTTGGATGATAATGCCATCACTGGTGTTGCCGCGATCGAGCAAGCCGGTTGCGTCGGTACCGATGTAGTTGCCCCAGACCATGGTTCCGGTAGTGCCAACGTCCTGGATCATGATCCCCCATTGGTTGCCGGAGATGACATTGCGTTCGCCGACATCGTTGCTTCCATCCCAATCTGTACCTATCGTGGCATTCGCCGAACCACCTTCGACGACCACGCCAACCTGGTTGCCGATGACCGTGGAGCCATCAACACCCAGCCCAATGTAGTTGCCTTGTACTTTGCCTGCCGATGCCGCGTTGCCAAACGACACACCAACCCAGTCGTTGCCGGATATGATGTTGCGATGAGCGGTAGTACCACCTCCAACCACAATCCCGGTTCCCGAACCCCACATGGTCACGCCGCCGATGGAATTCCCCAGGTCAACCAGTCCGGTGACATCCGTGCCGATGTAGTTGCCATAAACATAGCTATTGGTGGTGCCACTCCAAAACTCGATGCCGAACCAATTATTGCCGGAGATAACGTTACCCTGACCGTTCGTCGTTCCACCAATCAACACATTATCCGTCCCTCCGCCAACAACGATGCCGCTCTTGGTACCGTCCGAAACAAGACCATTCAGGTCACCGGTTCCTGCCGCGTTCGTACCGACATAGTTGCCTTGAATCGTCGTGTTGTCAGCATTCCAGAGGAGCACTCCCTGATTTGTGTTGCCTGAGATGACGTTTCGCCCACCAACGGTGCCGTTACCAATGATCGTCCCAGAGGCGTCCCCAATATTGATTCCGTAGTCGTTGGCTATTGCCGCAGCCCCCGTCGCATCCACGCCAATGTAATTGCCGATCAACGTGTTGTTAGTCGCGTTGACTCCGCTGATGTACACCCCGGATAATTGATTCCCACCGATTACATTACGACTTTGCGCCGTCGTACCACCGATCGTATTGCCCGATCCCAGCAGGTGAATTCCGTAGCCCGTATTCTGCTCCGTCGCCCCCAGGTCCGTGCCTGCTGCGCCAAAGCTGCCGATATAGTTCCCTTCAATCACATTACCGGTCGAGCCGGAATCAATTTGAATTCCGTCGCCGACAAAGTCGCGGATCACAAAACCACGGATCGTCGAATTGTCGGCATTGCTGGTCAACTGAAAACCATCACCGGTTACGCCGTTGGCATCCACGATAATCACAGGCGTACCGCTAAAACCCGCTTGAGTCCAAGCATCGATGATCACCGTTTCCGTAATGCTTGGTAATACAGTGGCTAGACTAATAGTTTGCGTTCCGCTGCCGATTGAAAATTCGATCGTATCGGAACCCAACGTGTTGTTCGCAGCGGCAATGGCTTCACGAAGGGAGATCCCGTCGCCCCCGTCATTGGCGACCAGATTTGCAATGGATGTGACCGTTCCATTGCTCAAGTCGTTGTTATTAGTCACCACTACAGCACCGACGTGGATTTTGACAATGTCGGTATCCGTAAGCGATCCACCGCTGCCACTGTTTCCCAGATCATTTGTCTGGATTGTCAGCTCCGCCAGTCCCTGATCATTGGTCGTCGGCGAAAACGTCAAGCCACTATTCAGCGCTGTGTTAATCGCACTGACCGTTCCCGTATACGTCATGGATGCCGAACCGTTGGCACCTCCTGTCAGTGTCAATCCGCTGGTGCTTGCCAGTGTCAAGGTTCCACCGGTTTGGCTAAGCGTGACGCTGACGGAATTGGAGCCGGCATCCACGTCGGAAATTTGCAGTGCGTTGCCGTTACCGCTGGAAAACGTCAGCGGTGTGTTCATCGGCGTGTAGTGATTCGTCGGAATCGAGTTCACCGGCGCGTCGTTGACGGCGTCGACAGTCAATGCGACAGATCCGCGATGTACTTCATTGCTCCAATCGGTAACCTCCGAATTTGCCCATGCGCGATTGCCCACAAGTACGTTATCTAGCCTTCCACCGTAGTAGCGATTCGCATCCAAGTCATTTCGCCCACCGAGGTAGAGGCCGGTCGTGGGATTCAAACTATCTCCACCGCGAGTTGCGTCTGAAGCCTGCAGGACTCCGTCGAGATAGACCCTGGCACCAACGCCACTTTCGACGGTCAGAGTATAGGTGTGCCAAAGGCCGTCACTGATGATCGAAGCAATACTGAAATTCAATTCCTGAGCATACGCCGAATCGTTACTGTCTTGAAGATTGGTGAACAGTTGGTTAGCGTACGTTCCGTGACTCGCTTCAGCTATATAAATGTTTAAGCTGTTGGCAGTGCTGACAGTGCCGTGACTGTAGATGTATTGAAACTTTGTTCCAGTGTTATCATCGATGCGGAAATCAAACGAGATGGTGAAACTGTTCGCGTAAATGAAGTCGCTGGTAGTAATGACGTCGTTGACTTCGTCGAATGAGTAACCCTGACCAAATGCACCGGCTACCGAGGTGGCTCCGCTCACCGTTCCGTTTGTTCCACCGACAGTATCCGTTCCGTTACCGTTAAGCCCCCAGAAGTGTGTTAGTCCCAGGCCGGAGTCCGCAACCAAATACTCGAAGCTGTCACTGCCGTTGTAGTTTCCGTTCGGGTTGTAGGTGAGCGTTCCATCGCCGGTATAAGATAGCGCCCCATTCGTGGTTTGCGTAAAATCGATGATCTGCTTGGTGTCGCCGTTTCCGTCAGTGTCATTTGTCCGTGGATCAATAACCGTAACGACGTCTTCCGTGATCGACAGATTGTCATCCACAGCATTCACAAGGTAGTTCACACTCGTAACCGCTAACGCAGTTGAAGCGGTAGACGACGAATAGGCGGTGGTTCCGCCGGAACTTGATGTTGAAGCGTAACTTGCTGTGATGTTGGTCGATGCTGTGCCAGTCGTTTGATCCCAGGCTTTGAAGCTGAATGTCGCCGTCTCCGTAGATGCGCTAGCTACGTAACGAACTTGCGTCGACGAAGTAATCAACAAGGCATTTGTCGACGTCACGGCGCCAAAGTCGTTCCAGGTGGACCCGTCGGTTGAATACTGCCATGTCCCAGTTCCGGTAGTTGCTGTGATAGCAAGGCCATTGGATGGACTCGCATCGACGTCTGCCCAACTCGCGGAAGTAAGAATATTGGATGCGAGTGTTCCAGATGATGTCGTACTTTGTCCAGTTCCAGCCAACGTAACCGTGGCTCCGTTGGTTATGGTGGGCGCGTCGTTCACGGCGGTAACGGTCAGGTTAACCGAATCGGTATCGGCGAGCCCCAGGTCGTTCGCCAAAACCGAAATTTCGGCTGCCGTCAACGCTCGATTGTAAACCCGCGCGTCATCGATCAGACCGTTGAAATCATAGTCAGTGTTGCCATCGCCATGCCTGCCAATAAAGGTGTTGCTTCCCAGACTATAGTTGATCGACGAGAAAATGGTCGTGGATGCAACTTGCACACCATCCAGGTAGAGCCGTGCCATGTTTGCCGCGTCATCAAACGTTACCGCGACGTGATGCCAGCCCGTACCTGCGAGGGTCGTGTTAAACGACACATCCTGCCATGTACTTCCGTTGTAGATGAACGAACGAAGCCCGCCGTAAATGTCATCAACCTGGAGCGTAATGCTATCGCCGAGGCTGATAACCTCACCGGCGATGGTATCCCGCGCTGTCAGGTTTATCCAAGCCGCCATGGTGACGTTCGCTGGGTTTCCGAAGTGGCCCGCTATTTGAACGTAGTCATTCCCATCAAAACTAAGCACATTGCCGCGTATGGGGTCGTTCACCGATGTTGCACCAACTACCGTGCCATCGTAAGCGCCTGCTGGACTATCGTCGTTTCCAAGGCTTCCTGTGTGGTCAAACGAGTAGCGGCCTCTTAGAGAAGAATCGATGTCCAACGTGACCAGCGTCGAATCGGTTGTGGAAAGGGTCAATGTCGCACCGCCGTTGTAGTTACTGGTTGGCGTATAAACCAGACCATTGAGCGCGGCATTAATGCTGCTTACGGTGCCTCGGAATGTCATCGTGCTATCGGCTGTTCCGTCTCCCGTCACAAACGTAAGCCCGGTGGTTCCACTCAACGACAGCACGCCGTTGGTCACGGACAAAGTAACTTCCTGATTGCTGCCACTTGGATCCTGATCGTCGATCCAGATTTGATTGCCGTTACCGGAAGAGAAAACAAGGCTGGTATCTTCGGGAGTTGTTTGACTTCCAGGAACGACGTTGGCAAGTGGCGAAGCGTTGATCGAGATGGCGCCCATTTCCCACTGTTTCGATGCTGACACGGTGCTGCTCATCGTGACCGTTGCAGCACCGGCTTCTGTGGTGGCCACGCCGCGATGGGCGGTATTCGTTAGCGACCATGCACTCGATTGGTTGGCACCGATCGTATAGCCCGTGGGGTTGTTGTCCCAGTTGGTAATATCCAGTACCAACTTACCTGTGGCGCTGGAGACGTTTAGCGTTGCAGTTGTTCCAGTGCCTGTCGCACTGGTGTAAGTTCCATTGGGAGTGGCTTGATCGACGCCGTTGTAGGTTACTGCACCGCCTTTGATGGCCGTTGTTGCACCAAGGCTTACCACAACATTTGCCGTGCCCTCAGATGGATTCACCAGTCGCCAGATTTCTACGGCATGATTCCCTGCAGTCCGACCGACTTGTGTCAGATTGACGCCCCCATATGTGACACTGTTGACACCGGCACCAACGCCATCAATCGCAAGAGTCACATACAGCACACGATCGCTGCCACTGGCAACGGTATGCGACCAGCTCAAGCTGTTTCCGGATGCAGTCTGTGCCGACGTCGCCGTACCGTTGGCTGTGATGGCCAGCAAGTCATCCCACAAGTCCATTTCCTCAGCATCGACCGCGGAATCCGCTTCAATTGAACCAGTGGAATACTCAAGCTCCCAGTCACCACCCAGCGAAGCGTGTCCCGTTTCGTCGCTGCTGGCCGCCACATCAGCACCGGTGAGCGCCGCTAGTTCTTGCAAGAAACTCTGGCCATCTGCTGTCGACGCGATGTTACAACCGTATAACAACAGGTCCGCATCTGTCGAGAGAGCAGTGCTCCAGGAGGCGATAATGTCGGCTTGCCATTGCAACGAGAAGTCATTGATCCACGTTGCACCGACTTGAATCCCCCCATCAACCCCGTGTGAGAAAATGTGCAACGCGTCAACCCCGGACCTGCCCACCAACGCCTGCGTGATCTGCAGCAATCCATCCTGCTCAGAGTCCAGAATGATGACTTCGACATTCGCCTCTAAATTTGCGACAATAAATTCATAGCCCGCGACCGCTGAGTCAATAAATGCGATCTCGGACCGAGTCAGTTGCGAGTCCCCACCGTCACTAAGCAGATTCGACGCAATTTGTTCGTTCTGAAAATCGTCGTTGTATTCTGCAACAATAGAGAGTTCCACTTGCTCGAATTCGATCTCCGGAGCTTGGTTGGTATCGTGGAATGCAGAAGAAGTGCCCGCGTCAACATCACCGACGGATATCTCGTAGGTCAATTGGCTAGGTTGCGTTAGCTGTGATTGCTCCTGTGCATGCTCATCAGCGGAGTCTGCTAGTTCAACGAAGACGATCTGTTGGATGTCATCCAGTTGAGCCTCCACGTTCGGCGGAGGCTCGGCCGCGTCCAGCGGCATTGGCGTTGCACTGTATAGGATGCGGTCTTCCAAGACAGTAACATCCAATAGTGGGGTGCGTGCGCGGGGTTCTTCTGCGCTGAACCAAGTCAACAGGGTCTTCTTAATGCGACTGACAGAAAATCCTTCGTTTTTCATTCCTACAGTTCCAACACAAGCTTTGTTTGGTGGTCGATCTCCTCCATAAGACCTTGGCGCGCATTTCGGGCGCAGAATCGCCTTTGAAGATTACCCCATAGATCCACCTAAACCGCTGCGCAGGGTTTACCGCTTAGTAAAACGAGATTCAAAGATTTTGAATCTGCAGGTTGTAACTTTTGTAAGTAGGTCGCCAGCTGTTGTTGGGAAGATGGGGACCTGTTGACCGCTGTGGAAGGGAATCACAGGCGGCGGACAGATTTGCGAGCCTTCGGTAACTTCTATATGCATTCCCTTCGTCGAAGTCTGCCAAAGTCTCAGACTAGGGGAGAAAAAGTGCTCAAGCGGTTGGAAGCAAAAATATGCCCACTTTGCAACAGTTTTTTTGAGTTTAGATACACAGAACCTGCACGAATCGCGCCGATACAAATGGTGTCTAGACGGCCAACTCTCAGTCTGACGTCAAGGCGGAAAACAAAGAAACACCGCGTAAACTTCTCGGGGCAACCGGCACTCGGAAACTATCCAATGTGGGGCAAATTCATTGAGTAGTTCCGAGTGTCGGGAGAAGTAGGTTTTCCAACTCTTAGGCTTACGATTTTACAACACCAAGTTGTAACTTTGCCAAATTCCTAATCATAGCTAACTGAAGACGTAGCTTTCTTGACGGTTTCCCGCATCAGTTGAATGGGCGGCTCAATTCCCGTGAATAGCTTGTATTGATAAGCGGCTTGGCGGATGAACATATCAAGCCCATTGATCACGAAACAGCCGGCGTTACGCGCGTCCTTAACAAGCACCGTCTGTTCTGGGTTGTAAACGGTGTCAAAGACAATGGTATCCGGTAAAAGTTTTTCTTTGTCGTAGGGGGAGCGATCAATGTCGGGGTGCATGCCAATCGGCGTGCAATTGACGAGTATCCCCGGCTTAATGTCATAACGACGGTTCCATGCCAAGGTGCGACCGCCAATGTCCTTGGCCAATTGTTCGGCGCGTTCTTCGGTTCGACTGCTGACAACCACCAAAGCCCCACGCTGTCGCAAGCCATATCCAATGGCCCGCGCAACTCCACCAGCGCCCAACAGCAGCGCTCCACGACCTCGGAACAAATCATCGTCGCGAGCAGTAAGATTTTGAACCGTCTTCTGCGTCTTCAACGCTTCATTCAGGCAATCCATTGCAGCGCGATAATCGGTGTTGTACCCGGTGGCATCTTGACCGCGAATCGCAACCGTGTTGATAGCGCCAATGCCATTGGCGGCCGACTCAGCGGTGGAGACCAAACCCAACATGGTTTCCTTGTGGGGAATCGTGACGCTCAGACCTTCCACACCCGACTCTTTGCACCACTGCAAGAAGAGACTCAGGTCTTCATGGACAATGCGGAATGGCAAATACCGACAGTTCAGTTGATTGTGATGGAATGCAACGTTGTGAATCAGCGGGCTCAGCGAATGGGCTACAGGGTCGGCCACGACGCCGAATAATTTGGTTTCCGCATTGATCGTTCCAGGCCGAAAAATGTTGCGCATTCTATCAAACGGAACTTGTCCAGGTGCAATCTTTCGTTCGGCTGAGAGCGTGGTGTACGTAAATGGCGCTCCATAGCGGAGAGCCAGAATACGGGTGACGACCCCCATGTCGCCCATGCATAAACCAATCGTCGGAACCTTGGCATTTTTGACCAGTTCCATCATTCGGATGCAGTCGGCAAACGAATTGGCCGTCGTTGCAATCTTGACAATATCCGCGTCCAGTGCCGACAATCGCGCATGAATACTCTCGAGGTCTTCCGGCGTTTCCTCAAAGTTATGCAAACTCACAATTCGTTTGGTCGAACCGTAGCGCGGTATGCCCCCAGCGACGTCTTCTTCGAGGTCGACATAGTCAACACCACTAGCAATGACGCTGCGCAAAATCATCAGGCGTTCGGCTTCAGTTTTCTCCCACCGCCCACCATCTTCGCGACGGCGGCAAGTGATTACCACGGGGCAAAAACGATTTGCCAACAACCTCGACAAATCGATGTGACGACCAATGAAGTCGAGTCGCATCTCGACCAGGTCAGCCCCTTGTTCCGCCAAGCTCTGATACTCGGCAATCATGTACTTGTGTCGACTTCGACCTATCGTAACGCAGAGCATGTTGTCTTCCATTCCAAGAAACGGCGAAGCAATTCCACTCCCGGTTCCGTCAGGAAACTCTCCGGATGAAACTGCCAACCCACGACAGGGTGAGTACGGTGGCGTACTGCCATGATTTGCCTTGATCCATCTGAATCGTCAACCCAGGCAGAAACCTCAAGTTCTTCTGGCAAACTGGCTGGCTCAATCACCAGTGAATGATAGCGAGTTGCTACAAACGGGTTAGGCAGATCCTCGAAAAATCCGCGGTTGTCGTGATAAATCCGATCGGTCTTGCCATGCATGAGTACCGGGGCTCGCACAATCTTTCCACCGAGCGCCTGTCCGATCGACTGGTGTCCCAAGCAGACTCCCAGTATCGGAAACTCACCCATCAGTTCCTTAACAATCGGTACGCTGATTCCAGCTTCGCTAGGTGAACAAGGGCCGGGTGAAATCAAGATGCGGTCGGGGCGCAATTTGCGAATTTCATCAATCGAAATCTTGTCGTTCCTAACAACTCGGATATCGACCGAACCGTCGATTTCGCCAAGTCGTTGGACCAAGTTGTACGTAAAGGAATCGTAGTTATCGAGCACAAGGATGATCAACGCTGCAACTCGCGAAACTTGAGAAGAGTTCAGAAACAGTGTCGAACGATTGTCTCAATCGTTTCCAAAGCGATTGGGGACAATCGCTCGACACTGACTAGGCAATGTCCGTATTGGTCCCCGATATGACGCTCTCGTAAGTGCGCGCACGATTCGGATCATCACTGGCCATGCCAACATTCTGCAGGGCAATATTGTATAGTTTCTGTCCGTACTCAGTAGGGTAGTTTCCAGTTATGCACGCCTGACAAAGCTGCTCTTCCGTCAAATCGATAGCCCGAGCAATGGAACTGATCGGCAAGTAACGCAACGAATCGCATCCAAGCGTGGCAGCCATCCGGCGTTGCCCTTCATCGGTCAACAAGCCTTGGTCAAGAAACTTGGGAGCAAATAGCTCGTCAATCGTCGACATGTCAATCCCATAGAAGCATGGCGCAACGATCGGCGGACACGCAACCCGGACGTGTATCTCTTTGGCGCCTCCCAGTTCTCGAATGCGATCGAGCAAAACTTTCATGGTCGTCGAGCGAACGATGGAATCCTCGACCAGGAACACCCGTTTGCCTTCAAGCACTTCGCGCAGGGGCGTGTACTTGCTTGCCGCTTTGGCCAAGCGAGCTCGCCCGCCTTCAATAAATGTTCGCCCACTGTACCGATTGCGGATCAACCCTTCGCGGCTGGGAATTCCCAGCTCATACGCCATCGCGTCCGCGGCAGCTTTGCTCGTGTCAGGGACAGGTACGACAATGGTATCGCGATCCAAGGGTACGCGGTTTTCCGCAATCTCCATTCGCGCGAGCTCTTCCCCCAGCCGAGTCCTTGAAAGGTAAACACTCCGCTCGTCCAGGGTGCTAGCGACATTCGCAAAATAGATCCATTCGAAGAAACAGTGTGCCGTGCGCGCGGACTTGGCAAACTGCTTGACCTTCACCCCGTCGGGCCGCACCACCACCAAATGACCTGGCAATAGCGAACGAATGCTATCTGGCTCAAAGCCGAGATTCAGCAAAGCCACACTCTCACTCGCAGCGGCAAAGAGTGGACCTTCGAGCGCATAACAAAGGGGTTTGATGCCCAACGGGTCGCGTGCCAGCAACAACTCGCCGCGTGCATTCAGAAACGCCAAACTATACGCGCCATCGAAAAGCTTGGCCACTTCGGTAAATACTTCGGCAATGTCACGTCCAGGTTGCCCCGCCGAGAGCTCGCGACCAAGCTCATGCATGATGATCTCAGTGTCGGTGTCACGCGCTAGATGATGCTCGCCTTCGCGCAGTAGCCTTGCACGCAGCTGTGAATAGTTTGCCAGCTGACCATTAAAACAGAAGCTAAACCATTTATGCTTATGGATATGCTGCCGTTCGAATGGTTGAGCATAGTTGCGATCGTCCTTGCCACAGGTAGCGTAGCGAACGTGTCCAATCGCAGCACTTCCCGCATATTCTTGCATCAGTGCTTCGCTCTTGCCGCGATGCGAAAGTCGAAACACTTCGGCGACTGTGCCAATGTCTTTCATCGTGTCGAGCAAATTGGCTCGATCTGGCGAATAGCTGGTCATTCCTGCCGCAAGCTGTCCGCGATTTTGAATATCTTGCAGCATGCGTGGGAGCAGTCGCGAAATTTCCCGCGGCCCCTGTTCAGGACACAGCGGGCTCGGAGTGGCACTGGGCAGGTGATAGACCGCCGCTACGCCACACTCGTGATGCAATTCGCTCATTGTATTTGGGACTCCACGTCCAAAAGAAGCCAAGCAATAACTGTAAAGTCTTTTGCCGGCACTTGTTCAATCCACGGGCAGACCGCCCACGCACTTCCTGGCGAACCACCCGCCATGCCTTCTTAGTTTACCTTACCTCCAGTTTTCAGCAAACGAGTTCGCTTGGCAGTTCGTCGATCTTGTCTAGAATCTCGCGGCAATCGTCCTGAAAATTAAACCTCACTATCTAAGTCACATCGAACGTGGATAATCAGGCGTAACCCTTTACTCCCCTCCCCCAACTCGGTCGCCTGACGTTCAAAAGAGCGATCCAGGGACCCGAAATTTCTACCAATCAACCTAAAGTATGGAAATAACAGGTCGAAAACTGATCGGTGCTGCCGAGACATTGGTCGTCAAAGTTGGTTCTCGCGTCCTCTCAGGAGCCGATGGTCGATTGGATTCAAGCCGCGTGGCGTCACTGGCTCGGCAACTCGCCCAAATTGCCGACCGTGGAAAAAAGGTGGTTTTGGTCAGTAGTGGGGCAGTCGCTTCCGGAGTCGGCAAACTTGGTCTCCCCAGTCGCCCCACCAACCTGGCACTCCTGCAAGCGGTAGCCGCCGTGGGGCAAGCTCACCTGATTCAGACTTACGAACGCTATTTCTCTGAACATGGACGACACGCAGCTCAAATCCTGCTCATCGCGGATGACTTGGACGACCGAGTGCGCTATCTGAATGTGCGCAATACCTTGCATGCTTTGCTGCAACTCGGCGTCATTCCCATCATCAACGAAAACGATACTGTGGCGGTCGATGAATTGCTCACGACATTTGGTGATAACGACCGACTGGCCGCCATGGTCGCAGGACTATTTACCCGCCCAGCACTGATCATTCTCAGCGACGTTGAAGGCGTTTACGACCGCGACCCAGCGTTAGCTGGCGCAAGTCTGGTCAACACCTTTGAAAAAGTCGATCAATCCGTTTTTGGTTTGGCCGCGCAACACAATTCAACGGTTAGCAAAGGCGGCATGGCGAGCAAGTTGAAAGCGGCTCAGTTCCTCACACAAAGCGGCTCGCCCGTCGTGATAGCCGGCGGACGTATCGAAAATGTCCTCCCCCGTTTGCTCGATGGCGAAGTACTCGGCACCCTCTTTCTGCCTCAAGTTCGCGGACTGGCACCAAAGAAACGTTGGATTGGTTTTACCGCTCAAGCCGCCGGTGCGGTCCATGTCGATCAAGGTGCAGTGCGTGCCATCCAACAAAAGGGCTCGAGCCTGCTTGCCATCGGAATCACACAAGTCATCGGCGACTTTGAGAAAGGTGATGTGATTTCGGTAATCCATAGCGACGGTGGGCAGATTGAAATTGCCCGGGGACTCACCAACTACAATGCCTCGGAACTCAATAAAATTCGCGGCTTGCGCTCCCCGGCTATCGCAGCCGTATTGGGGCAATGCCCATACGAAGAAGTCATCCATCGCGATAACATGACGATGCTCCATTAGTCGGCAGAGCGAGGCCACCGCTCTGAACATTTTCCAGTGTGATTTGACCAATAAAATATGCAGTGGGAGAGCGAGGCCACCGCCGAGCTTTTTTGGGCCGCGTCCTAACGTCCACAAGCCAAAAGAGACGGCCCCTTGCTTGTGAACGGCAGGTGGCGGCCGGAGAAGGCTTCGCAGGAGCGGCGCCCTCCCGGGCCAACATCGGTGACAGGGTCGAGTAGACTTTGGTGGTGAAAGAAGTGGTCCTAAGTTAGGCAGGAGCCTCCGTGCAGCGCATGCCCAGGCAGAGCCGGCGCACGAGGCTAGTAGCCACCGACGGCAACATCTGCGGCAACAAAATGTATCGGCTCAAGCGCAAGCTCTTGTCGCACTTCGTCCATCATCTCTTTGGTGCGACTGGCTCCACACCGGGTCACTCCAAGCTCTTTCACTCGATGCAACATGCTAAAGTCACGCACACCACCAGCTGCTTTGACCTGAACTCCCGGACCAACATTGGCCACCATGAGTTCCAAATCGGGCAAGGTCGCTCCTCCAGTACCATAGCCTGTACTTGTCTTCACCCAATCCGCTCCCAACTCGGTACAGATTTCACAAAGCCGTATCTTGTGCTGATCCTGCAAATAGCAGTTCTCAAAAATCACTTTGACTTTTCGCCCTGCCGCATGCGCAACGGCAATCACTGCCTGAATATCACTGGTTACGTAATTCCATTGCTCGCTCAACACCTGGCTAATATTGACCACCATGTCCAGCTCTTGACAACCATCCTCAACCGCCCGCTCAGCTTCCAATTGCTTGATATAAGTCGTATGACCACCGTGCGGAAAGCCGATGGTCGTACTTGGTTGGACCGTCGAACCAGCTAGAAGCTCAGCGCAGCGCCGCAAGTAGTAAGGCATGATGCAGACGCTGGCAACGTTGTATGCCACAGCCAGACGACAGCCCTCCTCCAACTGTTGTTGCGTCATCGTGGGGACGAGCAACGAATGGTCAATCATCTTTGAATAGTCTTCGTATCGATATGTCATTAAAATCAACCTTGAATGGCGTTCTGGGGTGGTGTTTATGGTACAAAATTCTTGAGAAATCGGAAGCTCTGCCGCAACGACTCTTTACGCAACTCCAGCGAACCTTCATACGCCCGATCTTCCACTTCGACGCACACCGGTCCGCGATATCCCGCATCGACCAATGTCGAAAAAAATTGCCCCCAGTTCACATCCCCAAGCCCCGGCAATTTCGGCGTGTGATATGCCGCTGGATGGGCCAGAATTCCTACTTCGTTCAATCGCTCGCGATCGAGCCGAACGTCCTTTGCATGGACATGGAACAGTCGATCCGCAAAATCGCGAATCGGCTTCAAATAATCCATCTGCTGCCAGACCATATGCGATGGATCGTAATTGAGTCCCAGCCTCGCACTGCCCAAGTCATCAAACATTCGCCGCCAGATTGCAGGCGAAACGGCAATGTTCTTTCCTCCAGGCCATTCGTCAGCCGAAAACAACATCGGGCAGTTCTCAATGCCAATGTACAGATCAAGTGCTTCCGCTTCGTCGACCAGTGGCTTCCATGTTTCCAACAGTCGCGGCCAATTCGCATCGACACTTTGCGTGTAATCCCGGCCAATGAAAGTGGTCACGCGTGGAATCCCAAGTTGCTTTGCGGCCCGCATCACCGCCTTTAAATGCGCAACGGCTTGCTCTGCTTCCGCCCCATTGGGCGAGAGGCAATTGGGATAGTAGCCGAGCGAACTGATGCGAACGCCAGAGCGCTCGACAAGTGCATCTATTTCACTGACTTCACCGGCGTCCAGCGTAGTGACGTCGATATGCGTCACTCCCGCGTAGCGACGCTCGGCTTTGCTAATCGGCCAACACATGACTTCGATGCAGTCGTAGCCGACGTCCGACGCAAAGTTAATGACTTCCTCAAACGACAAATCGGGCAAAATAGCCGTTGCAAATCCAAGTTGGATCATGGTTTTCCTTTTCTTTTTTTCCCAGTCAGCCGTTGGCGCTAGCCTCGGGCGCCGATTCAGGCCCGCAGCTAGCGCTGTCGGCTCACCTCGTTGATCTACGGCAGTTGCCAGCTCTTGCGAAGTCCCCATTCGATGCTCATCACGATGCAGAATACGGCCAGTGTGAGCCAGGCATCCCACGCCGCATCGCCGAGCCTTCGTTTTTCGATAGTCGTTACCTTAGATGCATCCTGTCGATTGCGAAACCAGTCGATCGCTTTCCCTGCATCTTCTGGCAAAAACAGTTGCCCACCGGCGGCCTGATTCGATGAGACGATATTATTCATCATTTGCCAGTCTGCTGCCAGTTGCGTGATCTCGCGCGACTCGTCCAGGACGACAAAGGCGATGTCGGTCGTAAACGTTTCGCCATCGCTCGTAGCTGACAAGGCAACGCGATGCAGGCCAGGGCTATCCAGACCGGCAATGCGAGTCTCCCGAGTACTGCCATCGATCACCGTCGACTCGATGTTTCGCAGCCAGGCACCCTCGCGCGACAACTCGAGCTTGATTTGCTCCGGCATTGGCTTGTTATCCGAACCACCAAACCACTCGATCGACAACTTGGGCGTAGCGTCAATTTCCATACGACGGCGATCGATGCCGAGTCGAAAACCTTCGCTGACGCTATCACGGCGTATGAGCCACAGCAAGGCTTGGCGCCAGAATTGTTGGTGGACACGCTTTTGCCCTGAGGCCTCTCCGGCCATGAACCATTGGTAAGTCGTATCCCCGGCAAAGGCCAAAACTCTTCCTCCGCCTGTTTCGCCTGCGACCAACACGGGATCTCCATCTTGACTTTTAAGGAGCGTTTGAGTTCCAGGCGATCGACTCAGCGGGCCAAAGCGATTCATGCCTTTGAGCGGCCTGAGGCTTTTCCACAGTTTGGTATTATCGGGTTCGGGCAGTCCCAGATTGGTGACAGGATGGGGACGCGTTGGTTCCAACACGATCTTACCACTCACGTGCAATGTTTCGTCAATTTTGGAATCCCAGCGTTGAGCCGGTTTTCGCATCTCCACCGGAATCAATGAATTCAAAGCGGTCCGTCCGTAGCCGCCCGCATCATAGCTGTGATAGCCACCCATCAATAACAAACCGGCGCCAAGTTGGACGCGTCGCACAATTGCTTGCATGGTTGGCTGCGTCAAAGCGCTGGCGTCCAGATCACCGATGATAAATGCGTCGTAACTATCCAATTGCACACGTCCGGAGATTTCCTGGGGTGCACCACGCTGGGCCTTTTCGCCAAACCAGAGGTAATCGACATCGAAGTCGAAGGACTCTTGGAGCGATCGCCGCAGGAACGTTTGCTCAACGCGCGGCTGTCCTTCCAAATAGAGGATTTTGATTCCTCCTTCGCGCACCGAAACAAAGGCCAAAGCGGTGTTATTGCTTTCGATTTGTTCGCGGGCCTCCGATGTAGCGGTTGCCACCAGCAAGTATTCCCCTTTTTCAGGCACCACAAATTTGGATTCTATGGCAAGTTGTTCGCTTGGACGCGAGGCCGTAACGCGGCGCGAATCGACCTCACGGTCCGGTTTTCCACTGGCTCTTAACGTCAGTTTGACATTGATGGGCTGATTCTGCATTCCCTCTGCCCGGATCACCAACGGTACGCCCACTTCTTTTGCCACAAAGGCGGTGAAATACTCCGGCATTCCTTCGATGGCGATGTCCTTGAGCGAGCTCTGCTCTCCGCGGGGGCCAATGCCAATTAGGGCGATGGGTTGATCCAACTGCGCCATCTGTCGCGCGACGGCTGTTGCATCTGTTTCGGCGGGCAACAGTGTCTGCGCTGCGTCACCCATCAGAATGACGCCGCGTAAGGGCGGGTCGATTTGCTGCTTACTGATATCCGCCAGCGCGCGGCCCAGGTCGGTCAAGCGTCCGTCGGGTGAAGTCTCAAATGTCTTTGAAAGCTCTGGCAGATCCTCTGCATCGGCTGGCTTGAGCGTGCGATCGTAGAAATAGGGAATGAGGCGTGTTTCGCCGAGCTTAAGAGCTGTGGCAGACTCGATCGCTTGCCAGACATCGCGCTGTACATCCCAGCGATTTAGCCCGCTACTATCGCTGGGTAACGTCATGCTCTGCGAACGATCCATGAGCACCGCGATCGCGCCTGCCGTTTCGCGTTCCATTGTCGTGATCAGGCCAGGGCGTAACCAACCCAACAACAGTACCACAGCGGCACACAATCGCAAGCTCATCAGCACCAGTCGGCCGCGCAACGAGATTCCATGAGAGCTCAGCGTCAACCAGAGACTGGCAAACATGATTAGCGCCAGTGGCGCGACGGCCCACCAACCAAATACGGGTTCAAGGCTGAGTTGGGCAAGCCAAGCGGTTGTCGTAAAGTGCTCGTGCATACGATCTAGGTCCCTTGCGCTCTACTAAATTTGATTTTGTAGAAACGATTGGACATCGCTTGTTCAGCCAGGAATAAGCCTGCAACAAATACCATCATCAATGGATAGAGTTCGCGTCCGAAGCGAGCTTGGCCGACCGAGCTTTCCACTTCGTCTTTGTTTTGAGCTAAGCGATAATGGCCTTCTCCGAGTCGCTCATCCAACTCTGTTTGGGTCAATCGGATGAGTTGAGTATCATCGGCTGGAACGTTAACGCTAAAGCCGCGACTCACCGCCGTCTCCCTTTGTCCACGCAGATGGTAAGTTCCGGGCTGTGGGAATTTTCCTAGACTGAGCACACCCTCCGCGGCATCAACCCGCCGCGTCTGAGCGTTGGGAGTGAACAACTCGTAGCGACTTGGCCAAGTGAACGGATCATTGCTCAAGCTCACCAACTCCTCGGCCTGAAAATTTGCTTTGGCCTGGTCCGCACCGCTGAGAGTGCGAAACGTTCCCAGCAATAAAGCATATGCCGGCCAGGGATCGCCTCCCACCCACAACTCGTTCCACAACGC
Organism: Pirellulaceae bacterium; assembly: GCA_041753315.1. GTDB lineage: Bacteria > Planctomycetota > Planctomycetia > Pirellulales > Pirellulaceae > Aureliella. The sequence goes on from JBGSUV010000052.1 coordinate 19,554, forward strand.
GCGACCGCGGACTTCGACCTCTGGAATAGGAGTTGCCAACGTAATGATCTGACCGCGACCGAGGCTGTGAGCAATCATTACTGGAGTGGAGCCATCGCTCAAGTTCATCAAGACGACAGCATTGTCGACCAACGAACTGAACGTCCAATTTGCAAACACCGGGAAAATGTTCCATGGTACGTCTTCGCTAACCGTCGCCAGCTCTCCGAAGGCAGGATGTGTTATCGCCACCGGGTCCAAGAAAATGTTGCGGTCACTCCGTTCGCGGCGAGTGACATTGGCCAATTTTCCTGGCAATAGATCGGCGATGGCGTTTCCTTGAACTTGATCTGCAGTTCCTAGCCCGCTACCGAGGATCGTCATCAGCCCACCACCGCCCAAAACATGCTCTTTCAGCGATTGAGCGACTTTAGAGGACAAGGGCGGAGGATCGAACAAACAGATGACCTCGTACTTTTCGAGCGCGACTTGCGGCAATTGAGCAAAACGCACGTCTTCAACCATCGGCAGATTGTCGGCTGCCCCGCGCGATCCGGTGGGGTCGACGATCAACCGCAACATCTCACCCAATCCGGGATCATCGGCCACAATCAAGGTCGGCTGGGGCTCACGAGCGACGATCGAAGTGAACCGTTCATTGTCAATCATCAACGGATCGGCTTGATCGATTCGCACCGTAAAATGATGGGTGCCAGCCGCCAGGCCTCGTGCCGCCAGTTCGATGCTGGCGGTAGCGCTCGAGTTGAGGTCGACGACCTTGCGATCAACGACTTTAGCGGGAGCTGTCTGGAGCTCACCATTGACCACAACCGGCAAACGTGGATCGATAGCTTCTTGCCACAACTCAACGCTCAACGAATTCTTCGAGCTGCTGGCCGTCTCAATGCGACGGATGGGCACCGTCAGGGTCACATCGCCCCCGGCTGGGATCGTATTAAAATCGCTTTGGATATCTCCCAACTGGTAATTTAATGTCGCCTCCCCACCGACGTCGATGATCTGCACCAACACCTCTTCTCGATATTCCGCCAACATCTCTTTGAGTTCCGTTGACGCATCATTCCACGAAGAGCTCATCAAGTCGGTTATGACATAAACTTCTTTTCGCTCAAGTTCGTTGGCGATCACCAAATCCATGCCGGTACGGATGCGTTGCAGCAAGTCGACTCGCGCGCCCCGCGTTTCTATGATCTGCACTTGTGTCTTGGCTGTCGACGGATCGAGCGCCAAAACGCCAACGGGTGCGTCGCTTAAGATGGCTACTCGACTGTCAAGCGGCAGCTGTTCGAGAATCCAATTGGCCATCGTTTTGGCTGATTCCAGACGCAGCTCATTCCCTGACTTGTAGGCCATCGTTGGTCCATTGTCGACCACCAGCACCGCTGCGATCGGTGCAGAACTATCGGAGCTCGGCACACTTGGCCCCGTACTCAAAGACTGTACCGCCCATAGCGCAGTTGCCGCCCAAAGAGCCAGAGCAATCACGGCACAGGTCATCCAAATTGAAGCGGGGCGCTTGGTCACCAAGGCAACTGCCGCAATGAGACTCGCCAAGGCTGCGAAGCCGCCGACGGTGGTAATGCCTAAAATGCTACCCAACATCGCACTGTGAACGCGCGGCCGCGCCAAAGCGAACGCCAGCGCCGCCAACAACAAGATCCTCAGCAGTAGCAGCAAGAAGTGGCGAAGTTGCCAACTACTACTCTGCTCCTGCCGCGTCTCGCGAACAAAGCGAAGCGCCGGAAAGTCGATCAACTGCGGCTGCTTTTGCCCAAACATATGAAGCATGATGGGTACCGTGATTACGGCCAATCCAGCTATCAATGAAAGGTGCAAAAATGACATGAGGGAGTGAGAAGTGAGAAGTTAGAAGTTAGAAACCTTTAGCCTTGCTACTCCCGTCTCAAAAACGGTTGCGGCGGCGCAGCAGATATTCCATGAGTGCTTTGTCATAGGGCATGCTGGTATCCAACGGAACGTAGTCGATGCGACTCTCGCTCAATGATTTGTCCAGTTTATCGCGAAAGTTCTTGATCGATTTCCGATATTCCTCTGCCGCATCTGCCGCTCGAACCGGTTCGGTCTGTCCCGTTTCCGGATCGCGCATTTGCAGCATACCTTGGAACGGGAAGGTAACTTCCGCTTCATCGAGTATATGGAAAATGATGATGTCGTGCCCCGAGTGTCGAAGGTTGCGCAGGGCCCTGAGCATCGGCTCTTCCTCCGACAGTAGATCGCTGAAGAGCATAATCAAACTGCGGTGCCGTAACATGGCTGATAGTTGCACCAACGACGCTGCCAGATCCGTTTTTCCCGCGACTTTTAACTTGGTCAAATGACTCAGGATGGTGGGGAGTTGGCTACGACGACTGCGCGGCGGCACGCTGGCTCCCAGCTTGGTATCAAACGTAACAAGCCCCACCGGATCTTGTTGCTGGATCATCAAGTAGGCCAGTGCAGCGGATAGGCATATGGCGTAATCGAGTTTGGTTAGCTGCTGGCGATAGGTGTAATTCATCGACTGACTAAGGTCGATGGCCAAGTAGCCGGTTAGGTTGGTTTCCGACTCGAATTTCTTAACGTAGTACTTGCCCGTCTTGGCATAGGCGACCCAGTCGATATCTTTCGGATCGTCGCCGGGCGAGTAGCGACGGTGTTCGCTGAATTCAACGCTGAAGCCGTGGAAGGGACTGGCGTGCAACCCTTGCAGGAACCCGCGAACAACCATTTTGGCGCGCAGGTCCAATCGTTTGATTTGCGCAGCCAACTCAGGCTTAAGGTATTGTTCAACGGCAACCATATCAGTTTACTTTTTTCGCGGCGACAATGGGTGGTGGTTCAGCACCGCTAAATTTTGGTACGTCGGGTTCCGGAATTTCTTTCAAAAGTCGTTCAACGATGTGTTCGCTCGTCATGCCTTCCGCTTGGGCTTGAAAGTTGGTGCTGATGCGATGGCGTAACACGGGGATGGCAACGCGTCGAATGTCCTCGATGGCAATACTAAAACGACCATCCATGGCGGCGATTGCTTTTCCGCCGTTGATCAAGAATTGGCCTGCGCGTGGACCGGCTCCCCAGTCGACCAACTCCCTCACGAACTTGGGCGCACGTTCGTCGCCCGGACGTGTGGCGCGGACCAGATGCGCCACGTACTTGACGACAAAGGGGCTCACCGCCACGCTTTGGACGAGTTTCTGAATGTTGACGATGGCGCGGGCGGAAAGGATTTTGACGATTTCAGGTTTTTCATTGCGAGTCGTTGCGAGCAGGATGCGCTCCTCCTCGTCGGCCGTGGGGTAACCAACTTGAATGTTGAACATGAAGCGGTCAAGTTGTGCTTCGGGAAGTGGGTAGGTTCCTTCTTGCTCGATCGGATTCTGTGTTGCGATGGTAAAAAACGGCTCTGGCAGTTGATAGGTGGTGCGTCCCACCGATACTTCGCGTTCTTGCATGGCTTGCAGCAAGGCGGCTTGCGTCTTGGGTGGTGTGCGGTTGATTTCGTCCGCGAGCAGGATGTTGGTAAAGATCGGACCTTCGACGAAGTCAAATTGACGGCGTCCCGATTCGTCTTCATTGAGCACGTTGGTGCCCGTGATGTCCGACGGCATCAGGTCCGGAGTGAACTGGATACGATTGAAGCTGACATCGACGATACGCGCCAGGGAGCTGACCATCAGCGTCTTGGCGAGTCCGGGGACACCTTCGAGCAGACAATGGCCGCGGGTGAATATGGCTGCTAGCAATTGCTCGATCACCGCATCCTGACCAATAACCACTTTGGCCAGTTCTAGTCGCATGGCGTCTCGATGCTCGCGGAACTCACGCAACAAGTCACCGACATTCTTGGGCTTATTCGACACAGACTTACTACCTGATGAGTGAACGAGTTCGATGAGTCCTGCCCCAAGGTTCTGGGGCTCAGCTATACTACTAGTGTATTGTCGCCCACCCATGACCGCACGGGGCCCACCATGATTCGCCCATTCACTGAATTTACTTGTTATGTAACGATTCTAGCTGTTTTAACGCTAGCTGCCCCGGCGCGCGCTCAACAAGTGACAGTTGCCGAGGTCGACAAGACGATCAAGGAGTCAATTCGCTTCCTACTGGCTGGACAGCTACCAGATGGAGGGTGGCCCGAGTTTACCGGTTATCCGAGTGGTGTCTCCGCCTTGGTAACTCTTGCCTTGCTGCAAAGCGGAGTCGATCCGGAATCACCCAGTATGAGCCGCGCCTTGCGTCACCTGGCGGAGCGTGAATTGGACATGGTTTATACGGTTTCCCTGCAAACCATGGCGTTTTGTGCGGCTAACCCGACCAGATACGCAGCCCATATCGAGCGCAATGCGAAGTGGCTGGCTGAACAACAGGAAGCGCACGGCGGTTGGGGCTACGGTAATCATCGCGGCGGAGGTGATCCGTCGAACAGCCAGTTTGCTCTGCTCGCACTGCATGAAGCGCAGCGAACGGGAACTCGTCTCTCTCCGGCTGAATGGAAACAGATCTTCGACAAGGCCCGCACCTACTGGGAAACGCTTCAGAACCAAGATGGCAGCTTCTCGTATAACGGACAATCTACGGGGCTTGGAAGCATGACTTGTGCGGGCATCGCTTCACTGATTATTGTTGGTTCGCAGTTCGATCAGCTTGAAGCATCCTCCGGCAATGAAATCGCCTGTTGCGGAGGACAAATTGAGAATGAAGATCGCATTCGTCGCGCGCTAAAGTGGATGGGAGACAATTTTTCGGTGAAGTCCAATCCAGGCGCCAACGCGTTTCACCTCTACTATCTCTACGCATTGGAGCGAGCAGGCCGGATGACCGGCAATCGCTTTATCGGAAAACATGACTGGTATCGAGAAGGCGTCGAGCAGATCGTGCGTGTGATATTCGACCCGGTTCAAGGCAGTATACTGACCTCAGGCAACATGCAGGGCACTACACACTCAGAAACTGCCTTTGGCCTGCTTTTCCTAGCCAAAGGAAAACGCCAAATTGTCGTCAGCCGACTTAAATACGGCAACGACAACGACTGGGAGCACCACGCCACGGCGATTCAGAACTTGACCTCCCACACAGAACAAGCCTGGAAGCGTGAACTGGCCTGGCAGACCATCGATCTGACTCAAGCTTCCGTAGCCGACCTACTGGAGACGCCGGTGCTGTTCATCAGTGGCAGCCGCGCACCAAACTTTTCTGCTGCAGAAAAGGAGCGGTTGAGAGAATATGTCGAGCAGGGCGGATTTATCTTCGCTGAAGCCAACCATGGAAATGGTTGCAATGGCCGAGAGTTTGAAACCTACTTTAGCAAGTTAGTCGTGGAGCTCTTCGAACAACCGCTTGAGAAAATTACACCCGATCATCCGATTTGGTTTGCGGAGAGTCGCGTGAACCCAAACGACCTCAAGGATGGCGCTTGGCTCTATGGTGTACAAACCTGTTGTCGACTCGGAGTGGTCTACTTTCCCAATAGCCTGACGTGCCGCTGGGAGTTGAATCTGCCCTACGGAATTAAACCGACTTTCGCCGACGGAATTCAATCGGAGCTCGACACCGCCACCAAGATTGGCATCAATGTACTCGCCTACGCCACGGGTAAAGAACTAAAAGAAAAGCTCGATACGGTCACGATCCTCGAAGACGTGGTACAAGAAACATCGACCGATCGCGGATTGTTTGTTCTGCCGGTATTACGACACAACGCAGGCGCCGACGAGGCGCCGCGCGCCATTCCCAATTTGATCGAATGGATGGACAAAGAAAACCCGTTTCAAATGAGTAGCGAGAAGCGGCTGATCGATATCGTCACCTCCGAACTAAGGGAATACAGAGTCGTCTTTATGCACGGGCGGGGAGAGTTGCGGCTGAGCGAAGCCCAACGTGAAACGCTCCGGAAATATTTACACGACGGTGGCTTTTTGTTTGCGGATGCGATCTGCGCCGATGAACAGTTTGTTACCAGTTTCCGTCGCGAAATGGGCATCATCCTCGGCGACGAACTGGAGCGGGTTCCCGATACGCACCCGATGTACAGTCGCAAATTTTACGGCTACGACGTGCGACAAGTTGAAGTGATCGATCCCGATACTTCGGGTGAAAATATCATCAGCGTTCAACGAAAGGGGCCACCAATGCTGGAATTCGCCAGTGTTAACAATCAAGTGGCTGTTGTTTTCTCGCCACTCGACCTAAGCTGTGCACTGGAAAGTCGTCACTCCCTGCAATGCCGCGGCTATATACGTCCAGATGCAGCCAAGATTGGGATCAACGTTGTCCTGTTCGCGCTTCAAAACTAAAAAAACTTTCATCTGTCGACAACTATGTTTTGCGATCTACTTGCCCCCTTTGCTGAACACAGCCAGTTGCGGCAGCACGTTGCCCAAGTGCTGCACGCATTGCCCAGAGAAGTTCAAGACGACTTCTTGAGCGATGCCACTTTTCGGGTCACGCTGGAAGATTATACGCCTCAGTTGGGTTGGCGGATGTTCATGGCTTGCCCCAGCCCAGAGCAGAGAGTTACGCGATGTGTGGTGTTGCGCGGCCGTTTGGAACACGCCGACTCGCTTTTTGCTCTCTACATAATCGCCCACGAATTTGCGCATGCCTATTTGCGAAACGGAGGCTGGGGTGAAATCACCGATATCGAAGAAGCTGCCGACGCGCTGGCTGCTAGTTGGGGCTTCACTAGGCCTCGCTGATGCATTCACTTCGTGTTAAATCTCTAAGCGACAGGTCTATGACACAATGACCTGGATCACGCTGAGCCTTCTGTCGGCTGGCTTCCTTGGGCTCTACGACATTTTCAAGAAGCGGGCGGTTCGTGAGAACGCCGTGGCGCCGGTCCTATTCTTGAGCGTCATGACGGCCGCTTCGATCTGGCTTCCCTGCATTGTCGTTTCTCAGCTTCAGCCCAACTGGTTACCTTTCGAATGGTTGCGAGTGGAGGTGTTGAGTCTCCGAGAACATGGTTTGTTAGGTCTCAAGTCGGTGTTGGTTGGTTGTAGTTGGACATGCGCGCTATTTGCGTTAAAGCACTTACCACTTTCCATTGCTTCGCCCATTCGCGCCACCAGCCCCGTGTGGACGGTATTGATCGCCGTTCTATTTTTGGGTGAACGTCCTGTGCCGCTGCAATGGACTGGGATATCGGTCATTCTGTTTGCTTTTCTACTCTTTTCGCGCGTTGGTAAGGCAGAGGGTATTCATTTCCATCGCGATGCATGGGTGGGACTGATGGTGGTAGCCACGTTGTTGGGATCGTTAAGTGCGATCTATGACAAGTATTTGTTGCAGACCGCCAATTTGTCCGCCGCCGCCGTACAGGCTTGGTTCTCGATTTATCTTGTCCCCGTGATGACTCCTCTATGCATCCGCTGGTATCTGTACGAACGTTCGTCAAAGCCGCTGCAGTGGCGGTGGTCCATACCACTGATTGCAATCAGTCTACTTGTTGCCGACTTTCTGTACTTTACGGCCATCGGTGAGCCTGGTGCGTTGATCTCAGTCATTTCGCCTGTGCGTCGTACTGCTATTATCATTGCGTTTATCGCGGGAGTGGCGTACATGGGCGAAAAGAACTGGCGTGCAAAGGCCGTCTGTGTTTTTGGCATCATCACCGGAGTTTTCATCGTTGCCCTGGCGTCGCACTGAAGTCTGCAACCTGTTGATCGCCTAAATATTGTGCGTAATAAACAGAACTCGCCGCAGGTGCCTGCCAGCTGGAACATCCGTGCACCGGCTTTGCAGTCGGTGCTATAAAATTGTTCGAGTTTAAGTTCGGTAGGGCGACGCTCCTGCGGAGCCTTCGCCGGCCGCCAGCTGCCGTTCACAAGCAAGGGGCTTGTACGCAGCTGGCCTGTACTCGGTTGGCTTGTGGACGTTAGGCGGCTGCCCGAAAAAGCTCGGCAGGAGCCTCGCTCTCCCGTTAGATAGCCCATACTTTGATTTCAACGAACAGAACCCGCCACAGGTGCCTATTGTCTGGAACATCCGTGCACCGGCTTTGCCATCCGTGCTATAAAATTGTTTGAGTTTAAGTTTGGTAGGGCGACGCTCCTGCGGAGCCTTCTCTGGTCGCCACCTATAGCCAGACGCGTTCGTGGATTGTACCTTTGCAATTCTTTGGCGAATCGATCTTGCAACGGTGGGGATAATTGGAGAAATGACGACTTCAAAAACCGCGGTGTTTCATCAACATGGCTCGCCGTTAGAACTTGTTGAGATTGTCATTCCCGCATTGCATCCAAACGAAATTCTGGTTCGCAATGAATTGACCACGCTTTGCCGCAGCGACTTGACGACTTACAGTGGCAAACGATTTGAACCGACGCCAACGATCCTGGGACATGAGATCATCGGCAGGATTGCAGCCTTCGGACCGGAAACCACAAGGCTAGATCTACGCGGCGAGCGACTGCAGACCGGCGATCGAGTCACCTGGGCCATCTTTGCGAGCGATCCCGCAAGTGCCATGGCGGTGCGCGGCATGCCTCAGAAGTCACCGGACCGATTCAAGTACGGACATCAACAATTGACCGACGAAAGTTCTTTGCACGGTGGGCTGAGTCAATATACGATCCTCCGTCCCCACACGCCTATCATAAAAATTCTAGAGAGTGTGCCGCTGCAAGTGGCGGCCACGATCAACTGCGCGGTGGCAACGGTGGCAGGTGCATTGAGAACCGCCGGCGAACTTTCCGGGCGAACAGTGCTCGTTTCAGGTGCAGGGATGCTGGGCGTATTGGCCTGCGCGATGGCACATCGATCCGGGGCAGCCCGCGTCGGGGCGATGGATATTGAACCCAGTCGGCTTGAGATTGCGCGAAAGTTTGGAGCTGATTTTACCGTACAAGCACCGCGCGGCATTGAATCTTCGCAGGCGATTGAGTGGGGGGATATCGACCCAATCGACATTGTCATTGAAATGAGTGGCGTGCCGTTAGCCATCGAAAAAACTATAGGAAAATTGGCGATTGGGGGCACTGCCGTTCTGATCGGAGCTACCTACCCGGCTCGTCGAATTGAAATTGACGCCGAAAACGTTGTACGCAACTTGCTCTCCATCCGTGGATTGCACAACTACAATATCGACCATTTTCGAACGGCGGTAGCATTTATAGAACGCTACCATGCTGAGCTTCCTATCTGCGACCTGATTCACGATCACTTTACACTGGATGAAGTCAATGAGGCATTTGAATACGGAGTGAAAACGAACCCCTTCCGCGTTGGGGTTCATCTTTAGACCAAGAGCCAAGTGCGTCAATTCAAAGGATTTAGCCGGTGAAAACTCAAGTTCAGTTAGTTGTTTTTGATTTATATGGTATCGCCATACCCACTTGTTTCCAAGCGTCCGAGAGTTACCCGCATAGATCGAGAGCGATTTTAATTAGTTGCGGGCTGATTCCACAATCGCCACGGATCGTCCAGTCGTTGCATCTCGCTTAACAACAACGCTTCCATTTCGGCAAGCTTCTCTGCGTAGCGAGGATCGTTCGCCAAATTAACTTGGTGTGGTTGCGGTTTCGCGCCACTCAATTCCGAGACAGGCGCATCATGATGCTCGATCAAAAATTCGTCGGGATTGTCGCGGAGGTTGAACAACTGTGTCTCTTGAACTTTGCCATCCAACACATCGTACTTGATCAACTTCCAATCCCCCTGCTTGACCGCTCGCATGCCCGGTTTGGTACCGCCGTTGTAGACACCATACAGGAGATCGCGAACGACTTCCTTTTTTCCATCGAGCACCGGTTTGAAACTGATGCCTTCGTTGCTCTGCGGTGGTTCAATGTCTGCCAGATCGCACATGGTGGCCAGCAGGTCGAGTAAGTAGATGTTCCCTTCCGCACGACTGCCAGGCCGAATTCCTGGACCTTTGACGATGAATGGCACTCGCCAAGTGTGTTGGTAGAGATTCTGTTTGCCTTGCAATCCATGCCTGCCAATCGCCATGCCATGGTCAGCGGTATAGATAACGTAGGTGTTGTCCAGCTCGCCCATCGTTTCCAGTTGAGCGAGGACTCGACCAATCTGAATATCGATATTCTCACTGCACGCAAATTGTCGGCCCGTTTCATTGCGAATGGTCTGCTCGTCGCGCCGTTCCCAAACACCGCTAACGGCGACTTCGTCACGTAAATCGGGATGCCCATGATGAAACGGATGAGCCGGAAGGTAGTTGATGGGAAGCGGCGGTTGATTGGGATGCGAGGGTGGTGCCATCGCACGCTCGGTGTGGTTGGTTGCGCCGTATTTGGCAAGTAGCTCCGGAGTGCCATCGCGTTCGTCATGAGGGTGTGAAAATCCGAAGTAAATCAAGAAAGGCTTGGTCGCTTGTTCGGCCGAGCGTTGTTGCAAAAAGTCGATGACCCGATCCGCATGCCACTGGCTACCGGTCTCAGCTGTTCCACCGCGTTTGGTTTCATCGTGCCTGATAGTAAAAAGGCGATTGGCTGCCTCGTAGCTGTTTCCTTGCTTGCAGGTGCGCATGGTCGAATAGCCGGCGCGATTGAAAACGGCGGGCAGCGTATACTCGGCGAGGTCAGCCGGACAACGGCCTTTCTCGACTGCCTGCGGTGCGGTAGGTAGATGCCAGACGGTCCTGCCCGACATGATCATGTGTCGAGAAGGCGTGCAGACGGCACCCAAGTTGGCTCCCATATGGTAGGCGCCATCGAAGACCATGCCTTCACGAACCAGCCGATCGATGTTGGGCGAGTCGAGTTGCGAATTGGGGTTATAACACTTTAGATCAAACGGGGATTGGTCGTCCGCCAGGATGAACAAGATGTTGGGGCGTTTATGTTCCTGTCCATCCAGTGGCGCCGCTAATAAAGTGAGAGCCATGGCTAGAGTCAAGACAGACGTACACGGCAACAAGGCGTTTTTCATAACTAATTTCAAAAGTAGGGTATCCGAAAGGCGAAACGCATGAGTACCTGCGAGGAGGGGAAGCCCCATTAGGGGCGCGGCGGTCGGCTCCACTAAAACATGACACTATCGCCGCTAAATCGTGACGAACGGTTCAGTGTTGATCAAAGGCCTGCGCTGAAACGCTAGATATCGTACCGTTAGCCGAATCCACTCGCTCGATCGCTGACACAAATTCGTGACTCCCTTTACGCAACTCGGACAGCAGGCGTCGAGTCGTGTCGGTCTCATCCTGTCTTGGATGGTTGCTAATCAATCTACCTTTGAGCCAACGAATTTCACGGGTTTTTCCAAACTCACTCGGATGTTGACTCAAAAATTCTTGAAGATGCTGCTCGGCAATCTCCTCTGCTTCGACATAACGCGGCCGACGAACCAGATAAGTCGCGCGGTACTTATGCTGCTCCTCACCCTCGGCGACGAGAATGCGACAAGTCAAAAAGAAGATTGATTTGGAGGATTGGGTTTGGTGTGAAACCACGCCGTTACCCATCAGCGGATTTGAAAGTGCGGTTTTGGCTCGCATGAACAAATTGGCTAACAAATGCATCGTGACCAGCCTTGTGGTAGTAGCGGCGATCCACGCATCCCTCGCACACTCGACACGCTTGTTCATAATTCCGTCAACGAAACTGTATGCCCAACCTACCAAATGCAAATCCTGGTGTCAAAAAAATCTGACCCGTGAGCGGAACTGCACCGAGCAGGTCGCTTCCCAGAGCACCGCGTCGACCAGGTATGTTAAGATGCAAACGGCCAGTTTCAGCCAACTCCATGCTTTCGACTTCGAACCGGCCTGCGTAACTCCAGCACGCCGGAATAGAGCTGGTTCCACTATGTTTTGGAGAGTTCAAGTGAAGTTCATACTCGTCCTGCTTGCGGTTTTCCTTGTCGGATTGCAGACGCGTGCCGCTGACCGACCCAACGTTGTGATTATCTTTTGCGATGACTTGGGATGGGGAGACCTCGGCTGTTATGGCAATCCCACAATTCGAACTCCGCACTTGGATCGCATGGCCAGCGAAGGCCAGAAATGGACTCAGTTTTATGTCGCTGCACCCGTCTGCACGCCCAGCCGCGCTGCGTTGCTCACCGGTCGATATCCGATTCGCAATGGAATGACGAGTAATCAGCGCGCGGTACTGTTTCCAAATTCTGGCGGCGGACTGCCCACTAGTGAATTCACGTTAGCTGAACTTCTAAAGCAGCAGGAGTACGCAACCGGCATTTTTGGTAAATGGCATTTGGGGCACCTACCGCAGTATTTACCAACGGAGCAGGGGTTTGATACATACTTTGGCATTCCGTATTCCAATGACATGGACAAAATCGCTGGCCCCAACTATCGCGTCGAAGTAAATAAGGACGCAGATTTTTACCCCGACTCGGCGCACTACAACGTCCCTTTAATGCGCGACAAGGAGATTATCGAGCGTCCCGCAGACCAGAGCACTATAACTAAGCGTTACACCGAAGAGGCGGTGCAGTTCATCCACCACAACAAGGAACGTCCCTTTTTTGTTTACCTGCCGCACTCCATGCCGCATATACCGCTGTTTGCTTCTGACTCTTTTCGCGGAAAATCAGCCCGAGGCTTGTATGGCGATGTGATCGAAGAAATCGACTGGAGCGTAGGACAGGTACTCGATACGCTCAAAGAACTAGGACTGGCAAAGAAGACGCTGGTGATTTTCACATCGGATAACGGACCCTGGCTCAGTTTTGAAACCCACGGGGGTTCCGCAGGACCACTGCGCGCAGGTAAAGGCACGACGTTTGAGGGCGGGCAAAGAGTTCCGATGATTTGTTGGTGGCCGGAGTCGATTGCACCTGGAGTGGTTCATGAGCTGGGGGCCACACTGGATATGATGGCGACACTGGCCGCTCTGACTGGAGCAGATCTACCCGGTGATCGAAAACTCGACTCTTATGATCTCTCACCAGCGATGCTGGGCTCCGGCCCCAGTCCACGAAATGAAATGTTTTACTGGACAGAAGCAGAATTGCATGCCGTAAGAAGTGGACCTTGGAAATTGCATACGAAGATGCGAGAACCGATCAATTACGGAAAACCCGTCGCGTTGCAGAAACCCGTTTTGTATCATGTGGAGCGCGATCTAGCAGAGGCCTACGACATTGCCGACAAGCATCCTAAAATCGTCGACCGCCTATTGGCTTTAATGGATGGGCATCGAGCCGATATTGCACCACACGAAGACATGTTGGCAATACCACTTCAAAATGAAGACGTTCGATAATGTCAAACAGAACCTAGGCAGTTTGCTACAATGAGCTTTAGGCACTTCTGAACGCTTTAGGCTGGGGTGCACAAGTCATCTTTCGGATTTTTTCCGGGGCGACTTGTCCAAAAGGGTTGCGAAATTCCTTACGGAGAGTGGTAGTCGAGAATGATCGATCGAGCAAAGAAACAGGATGTTGGAGTGGTGGGCAGTGGCTTGGCTGGCCTGTCTGCCGCCTGCGTTTTAGCCGCGCGTGGACATAGCGTTACCGTCTTTGAAAAAAACGATTGGCTCGGTGGAAAAGCGGCTGTTTACGAGGCGGAGGGCTTTCGTTTCGATATGGGGCCGACCATCCTAACTCTCCCAGAAGTGCTCAAACGGGTGTTCGAGGAGGCAGATAAACGACTTGAAGACTACCTCGACCTGGTGCCTCTCGATCCACAGTGGCGTTGCTTTTTCGAAGATGGTTCCGTCTTGGATTTGGTTTCGGATACTGCCAAGATGCAAGAAAACTTGCGAGCGCTAACCAATGATAATGCCGCAGCGGAGGGCTACGCGCGATTTATCGAAATGTCCAAAAAGCTGCACGACGTCTCCGACCGATTTTTCTTTTGGAAAAGCGTTGGAGGTATTAGCGACACGTTCGAATCGAGCGGCATGTTCAATCTGGCAGTACTCAAAGATGTACTCTCGTTGCGGATGGGCAAGTCGGTTGCTTCGGTTGTCCGGCAGCATGTGCCCGATGCACGCGCAGCACAAATGATTGACCACTTCACGCAGTACGTTGGTTCGTCGCCCGAAGCGTCACCAGCCGTCTTATGTGGCATTGCTCACATGCAGACCCGAGAAGGCGTCTGGTACCCGATCGGTGGAACCCGCGCGGTACCACTAGCCCTCGTTAAGTTGGCGACTGAGCTAGGCGTCGAGTTCAGGACAAGTTGCGACATTCGTTCCATCGACACCGTGGGCAGCGCGGTGGTAGGAATCACTTTGACTAGCGGCGAATCCATTGGACTGGATGCTGTAGTCTCCAACTGCGACGCCGTGAGAACGCACCGCGAACTGTTACAAAACCATGCGTCTCCGATGAAGCTGGGACGCAAGAACGATATCGAGCCTGCTTGCTCAGGAGTTGTACTTTATCTGGGGTTACGTGAACGGTACGAGCATGTGCTGCATCATAATTTTGTATTCTCGAAAGACCCGCACGACGAATTTGAGTGGATATACAAGCGAGGCATGCCAGCACCCGATCCGACTTGTTATGTTTGCGCGCCGGCAAGTACCGAACCGGCGGTGGCACCAGCGGGTGGAGAAGCCCTCTATGTGCTCGTCCACACTCCTTATCTCCGACCAAATCACGACTGGACGTTGATGTTGCCTGAGTACCGTGACGTGATCCTTGATAAGCTCGAAAGAACTGGCGGCATGCACGGCATCCGCGATCGGATCGTGGTTGAGCAATCACTTACACCTGAGGGCATTCACAAGCGCTATCGAGTGCTCAATGGGGCAATCTATGGTGTGGCCAGCCACGGCAAGTATTTAGGCGCATTTAAGCCGGCTAACCGCAGCAAAGAACTTCGCGGACTCTATTTGGCGGGAGGTGCCGCGCACCCTGGGCCAGGTATGCCGATGGTCATGATGAGTGGCTGGATCGCCGCCGATGCTCTCGACCGCGATTCCCTTGCGATGGTGGGTGGATAAGTGCCCGCCGCCCACGCCGCCCAGATTCCTACGATCAGTAGACCGATGATCGGCGGATTTCTGTGGTTTTCCAGAAGGTACGTTCGCAAGCATTTTCATGCATTTGCGGTCAATCGCGATCACTTAAATGATATGAAATTGACGCCAGACGATGCGTTGGTTGTCTACGCCAATCATCCCTCTTGGTGGGATCCTATTTCCGCATTGATCCTGGCCGACGCGACATTCCCGGAACATCGTGTCTATGCCCCCATCGATGCCGTCGCCCTCGCCAAGTATCCCATGTTTTCCAAAATGGGCTTTTTCGGAATTGATCAATCGAGCCTGCGCGGCGCCTCCAACTTTTTGCGGCAGAGCATGGCGATCTTGGCCCAGCCGCGCGCGTCGATTTGGTTGACTCCCGAAGGACGATTTGTTGACCCGCGAGATTCTTCCGCGCCGCTGGCCGGAGGACTCGCACACTTGGCATCGAAACTCGCCACTACTGCCGAGCATGCTCGCCAAAATAACCATCCCTCTCCACGTCGCACCTGGTTCGTCCCAGGCGGTGTGGAATACGTGTTCTGGGAAGAACGAAAACCCGAATTGTTGTGTTGGTTTGGTAAGCCCGTGTGTGTCGTGGAACCACATGGCCAGCCGCGCAATCCAGAACTGCCCGACGCTCGCGACAAAGTTGGATGGAACCAACTGCTTACCGACCGCCTCCGCAGCGCGCAAGCGGAACTGGCCAGCGCTTCGATCGCTCGCAATTCGCAGGCTTTTGAAATTCTGATTGGTGGGAAAAGTGGTTCGTTTTTCGTTTACGACTGGTGGCGTACGGCACGCGCACGTTTGCGAGGTAGCGCGTTTGACAACGACCACGGCGATAAGCTCAAACAGTAGTGAGCGAGCTAGGAAGCACAGCTTGCCGCTAACTCGCAACAGCTCACAAGAGTCAAGGAGCGAATTCTACAGGCAACGCAATGCCAGCTGCGTTGGCTGCCTCGCGAGTTGTCAGGGATACAATTTGTTTTCCCGGAGATTCTGGGTCATCGGTAATCACCCATATTAACCGCTGATCCTCCTCTTTTGTGTCCTGTACGGTGGTTACCGGATTGCCTCGCTTGGAGAGTTCAGTCAGCGACTCACGCACACTTTTGCCGTTCATGTTGAAATCTCGCACTTGCTGGTTGCGCGTAATTCCTGCTAATTCAAAAGCGCTTCCGTCGAGCACGAAACGTAGGGAGGCAGTGCCAGGAGGCAAGTCCGCATTGGCTTCTTCACCAATCAGCCGCAATGCAACTTCGATGGGCTCTTGGTCAAAACTCAAACGAATCGATCTCCCTAAATAGTCGTCGAGTGTCAGAGGGGGCATCGCGTTTGTGTCAGTAGCCATTGACGACACCTCACCTGCTAGCGTTGCGCCGTCTTGCAGAGCGATCCAACTGGCAAGCATCAGATTGGGTGCCGCTTCGACGGGAAGGTACGCATTTGCAATTGCGACTCCATCTTCCACTCCCACTCGCGTGTATTGACTTGCCATGCGCAACATTTGTGGAAAGCGGATCGCCAAACCTCGCCAGTAGGGATGTGGCGATTGGCTGACAAACCACTCTTCGATTCGCGCTGGCGAGTTGGCAATTTCTGATTGGAGTTGCGTCGCCAGCTGAGACGCGTCACGATCGGCATTGCCGATGATCTGCGTTTCAATGTACCAACGAGGTTCTAAGCGGGATTGCAGGAGAGCAGCCACCGTCTGGGTGCTTAAGAGTGCCTTGAGTTGTTCGGTTAGTCGAGTTGGTGCGGCTGCAAAAACCCCTCTTCCTTCCGAAAAAAGATATCGCGGAGAAACCAGCAGTGATAAATCTGAGCGATGATCGGAACGTTGCCATAGTTTTTCCATGGGCGCGATCAGAGGCCCAGCCGCCCCCTGAAGCTCGGCGACTTCCTTCATCAACTCAACTGGCCCACAACTGAACTCAACCACGCTTTGGGCATTGGTGAGTGGCTGGGCTGCAACATAATAAGCAGTCGCATCGGCTACCAACAGCTCATGTTCCCCAATCTTGGATGGCGTTGGGTTCTGCCAAAGCTCCTTCAGTTCACCGAGCGACTTGGCAGTGGCCAATTTAATTCGAATAGCCGCTTGCGGAACATCTCCCGACGTCGTCGCACTATAAAAGGCAACGGTTGCTTGCTCAATCGCCTCGACGGGTTGTCCCGCTCGGCCCGCCGTCCATTTGAGTAAAGGTGTTAGCTGTTCATCCATCGCGGCGAGCAACTGCTTGCGTTGGGGGCGGTTCAGCACGTCGTTGGGACGAAACGAAATAAAGAATTGCCCGCCGGGTGGCAGCATGTCCAGCGGTATCGGTTGAGGCAATTCAGGTGGTGCCCAAAGTCGCTCTGCATTGGGTGCAACGAGTTGAAAAGCATCCAGACGTGGATCGCGTTCGACCAGTTTAGGTGCTTCGCCATTTGGTGGTGTGTAGGCGGGTTTTGGCCCCTTGTCCGCCACAGTCTGGCGCGGTTCCAGTGCACCGCTCAACTTCAACACCAACAAGAGGATCATGACAAAAATGCATCCACCCGCAACGGGCAACAACCATTTGTTGGCAGTTCGCGGCCCTCGCCTTTTCTGTCGCTGAGTGGGACGGTCGATAGGCGGAACCAGTTGGCTGGGCGACAAGCCGGTCGGTGCAGTGTCACTAGCCGCGTTTTCACCAGCTACGATTGGTTCAGGCACCGTTGGAATTTGAACTGGTTGCTCAGCTACTAGTTGAACGGGGGTAGGCTGAACTGGTACAGATTGAATTGGTACAGGAGCAGGTTTACCTGCAGTTCGTGATTCTGAAGCTGAGGGTCCTGAAGCTGGCAGGTTTGGAGACGGTGTAGTTGAGATTTCCGCCGCGCGAGCGGGGCGTTTTTCTTTCGCAATGGGTTCCGCCACGCTGATCGGTTTTTCCGCCTGTTTTTCGTCGGCAGAAATCTTGATTTCGGGTTGTACGATTTCGACTGGCACAGGAGCGACTGTAGTCGCTGGGACGGGAGTGGGCTGAACTTCAGTAACTCGTTTTTTACCACTTGCCATCGTCTCTAGAGCTTTGGCAAACGCGGCGTGGAGGTCACTAGCCGTTGCAAAGCGAGCGCCCAAGTTTTTTCCTAAGCAATGGTACAAACATCGTGTTAACGGTTCGGGATAGTTGAGACTGGTTGCCAGCTTGGGACTAGCTTCCGTCTGCTTGGCGAGAATCTGTTGCCAGTCTGTACCGCTAGCTACTGGTTCGCCCGTAAGCAGCCAGTACCAAGTGCAACCCAGTGCATAAACATCCGTTGCGCAGGTAGGAGTCTGTCCGGGAGTGATAAACTCGGGTGCAAGAAACTGTTCGCATCTCAGGTTACCGAGGCGTTCGCCGAGCAATCCGTTGGCGCAAGGGTCGAGTGTGGCGGTAAACGCTGAAATGGGGTCACAAGCCAAAGTCACCTGCTCGCCTGCCAGGTAGATTCGGTCGGGCAGGACTCGACCGTGCACGATGTTAGCCGCGTGAAGTGCCGCAAGCGCCTCTGCTACTTGCAGTAGGATGCGAGTCACCACTTCGGTAGCGGGGCGTTCACTTGCGAACAGTTCCGACACCAATCGACCGTGAATCGGTGCAACTTGCAATTGGAGTTCGCCATCATTGAGGCTGGGAACTGCGACCGCTTGCAGAGCGGGATGACGGACGCTAGCGAACTGCAATCCACGCGGAAGCAAAGGGGCGGAGCTGCGTAAATCTGCCAGTTCCGTCGTGTTTATCCAGCGAACCCAAGACGCAGGCTGCGGTTCTCCCTTGGTCAGATCGATTTGAGTCACTTCCGACCAGTGGGGCCATAGCGGGTCCTTCACCTTCTGCAAAATGGTCCAAGCTCCGCGACGCAATGGACGGTCGGACTGGCCGGCCAAGATCTTGGCTTGGTAGTTGGTCAACTTGCCGAGTCCGATCAACCCTTGCAGCACCTTCAGTCCGTCGGTTGAATCGGCTACTGGCATTGATTTGGCCAGTTCTGCGGCCCAACTGCGGCATTGCATTGGCGAGGCAAGGCCTTCGTTGGCGATGCGTTGCCAAACATCAATACTTGATAGGACCATGAACGCGTCGGCTCAATTTGAACAAATGGGGAGATCAGGGTAATGGAATTGGCGTTTCAGTCAAATGAGCATTGCCATTCGGCTGATCCGCGTTAAACGTCACGCGATCATGGGGCTCGCCACTGCCAAGACAACCTTATTTTACATGAAAAACGACAGATGACGAGCTAGCCGGTATGTTACTACCACAAGCCTCTTACCAATCTCCTAGAAATGATTGATAATGCGGCTCGTTTTGCAACAGCTACCATGCACGAGATGTCACCATAGTTGGTGGGATTTGGCGTAAAACGCGGTTCTTATAATGTTCAAGGATTGTGCAGGGTGCTTGACTGTTCCCCTGTTCTTAAAATGTACAACCACAGTGGAGTTTGACAGTGAAGGCCAACGAAGCAACGTCCTACTTTTTTACCAAAGCGGCCGACCAGTTGAATCTCCCCGATTGGTTGCGAAAGTTGCTTCTTACGCCCAAACGTGAAGTGACCGTGCAGATCGCCTGCGAGATGGACGACGGTCGGATTGAAACCTATTTGGGATATCGAGTGCAACATGATGCAGCCCGCGGACCGATGAAAGGCGGCTTACGTTATCATCCCGACGTCGACCTGGACGAAGTCCGATCGCTGGCTAGTTTGATGACATGGAAAACCGCCGTTGTCAATATTCCTTACGGTGGAGCCAAGGGAGGTGTGGCGGTTGACCCCAAGACGCTTTCTCGCAAGGAGTTGGAACGACTGACACGAGCTTTTGTCGATGGAATCCATGACATCATCGGCCCCGACACGGACATACCTGCTCCCGATATGGGGACCACGTACGAAGTGATGGCGTGGATTCGCAATCAGTGGGAAAAGTACCATGGATTTAACCCAGCTGTGATTACGGGTAAGCCGGTCGAAGAGTATGGAGCAAAAGGACGCGAGGAAGCAACGGGACGTGGCGTCGGCATTTTAGCCGTCAAGTCGATGAAACGTTTGGGAATGAAGGCGGAAAGTTGCCGAGTAGCCATTCAGGGATTTGGCAACGTTGGTTCACATGCCGCAAAATTTCTTTGCGAAGCCCAGTTTCCCATCATCGCCGTCAGTGATATCTCAGGCTGTTACTACAATCCCAAAGGACTTGATATTCCCAATGTTCTTCGCCACATGCTCGAGAAAAAATCTTTGGCTGGTTACAAGGAAGCGGAAGTACTTCCAGCAGATGACTTGCTGACACTCGATACCGATCTGCTCATCCCAGCCGCTTTGGGTGGCGTTATCCACGAAGGAAACGTCCATAAGATCAAAGCAAAATTTATCATTGAAGGTGCGAATGGCCCAACGTTGCCAAACGCCGATCAGATTTTGGCTGAAAATGGAATCACCGTACTCCCAGACATTTTGGCAAACGCTGGCGGTGTAACGGTGAGTTATTTCGAGTGGGTGCAAAACCGACAACATTATAGTTGGAGCCTCGATCGCGTCCGCCAAGAGCTCGACCGAACACTGAGCGATGCCTTCGAACAGGTGTGGCAAGAAGCGATCGCGCGTGACACTGACCTACGCACCGCAGCCTTTGCTCTGGCGATTAACCGAGTGCGACGAGCGACCGAGCTGGCAGGCTACACCAGCGGCTAAGCAGGTCGTTACCTACACTCTTTTGCAGTTCCACAAAACCTTGTCCGCCCACTTATTCCTAAAAGCTTGTGTGTTATCGATCTGCTCGCAGATTGCCCGAAACTCGCCGAGCTTCGGGTAGAGTCGTTCTGCGGCAGCCGCATCAAGGGGGCAGTACTTGCCCCAATGGGGTCGCGCTTCAAACAGTAGCGATGTGGTTTTGACTAGTAGATTTGCAAACGCAAAGAAAGAGGTGCGTTCGCTCGGCCGATCGTAACTAATGAAGCTAATGGCGTAGTAGGCTTCCTGTGGGCTACTCGCCATCGAGATCAAGGTATCGTCGGCGAGGACCTTTCTTATGCAGATCGGATAGTGGTGCGTGTAAGGGATGCAATTCCGAACTTCTTCGTCTAGCCCATAGGTTGCTAGTTGTTCCCACATCGACGTTTCCATCGACTTGCTTTTGTCATCCAAGAAGCGGAGTAACTGCGTTACGTAGTCAAGTGCGGCTGGCAACTGCTGTCGCAGCACGAAGATCTCAACTTCGATATGGCGAAATAGTTCGTGCTCCATCGTGAGCAAGTTCTGAGATTTGTCAGTGACCTTCCAGTTGCGAATCAACGCGAACACTACGGCGTATTTATAGAACATGTGAATGAGCAATCTGCTTCGGAGCCAACGTCGTAGGGCGATCAACAAGATATGCAATGCCACGTCCACGATGAGATACCAATAGGCGCGATGCAACCATGTCAACCAAGTAGGCGATTTTGATGTCTCCTTGCGATGCTGAATGAGATAATCCCAGCGAAATGGATTCAGATAAAATTGTTGCAGCGGAAACTCATTCTCTCCGTCAAATACTTGTGTCAGTTGTTGGGTCAATCGAAAATGCTGCTCGAGCCTATACTGAGGGCGAACCCGGATCGCCACGGAAAGCACTACACCCAGGCACCCAAGCGAACAACGCGCCGCGCGCAGTTCTTCGCCGTCACTTATGCAGCGGATCGTAGGTTCACCATTGAGCGGGTCATAGTTCGCCACTCGCATTTCGTCAACGTAGTGCGAAAAGCTGTGTTTGCCGGAGCCATGAGTACCTGTCGCAGCAACTCCAGCAATGGTTTGCTCGGTGATCAGGCCTAGCGAGGGTAAAGCAAGTCCAAACTTGTTTTCAAGTTCAGCGATGATATGTTTTATTTGTGCACCGCCCGCAATGATCGCCCAGGGGACACCCTCTCGCTCCTCAACTCGCACTTCATTCATTTTTCGCAAGTCGAGCACAACTTCATCCCCGACGGTTACTTCGCTCCATGAATGCAGCCGCCCCACGACGCGAATCTTCTTGCCACGATGCTTTGCCAAGAGTTCGAGCACTTCGGATTCTGTTTGAGGTGCATAAAAATGTTCCGGTTCGAAGCAAATGTTTTTTCCAAAGTTGTTGATTTGCATAAAACCGTTCCACTTCCGCTGTTTACAATTTCAGGCCGTACCAAGCATGGCCCGGATTATAGCTGGACGTAATTGTTTTGTCGCTCTCCAACAACCACACGCTCAGATGATGCTAAAATGAACGTAACCCTTCACGGCAGCAGTGTAGAGTAGAACAATTGTCCTCAATTGTTTTAAGTTTTAGCGTAGAACAATTGCCCCCAATTGTTTTTGGGGTTTTAGCGTAGAACAATTGTCCCCAATTGTTTCAGTGAAAAACATATCCCCAATTGTTTTGTCCCCAGCTTTAGGCAATCATCGCAAGGCACGGAACAATTGAGGACAATTGTTCTACAGAGGAACGGAACAATTGAGGACAATTGTTCTACATACTACATAGGCACGGAACAATTGAGGACGATTGTTCTACCGACGTCCAACCCGCTCATATCCCCGTGAAACCAAGGTGCTTTGATGCCTTACCAGCCATCCCGCCTACAAGCTACTTGGCTTGCTCTCGTAATCCTTTTTGTCGTTTCTTTGTCAGCGGTGGTGAACGCCGAATCTTGGGAAGGCTATCGCAAAGTCGAATTTGAAATTGCTGGACGTGCCGCGTTCTTGATCGTTCCCCATGAAGTTGCAGCAGGAAAGCCGTGGATTTGGCGCACGGAGTTTTTTGGTCACGAGCCACAAGCCGACTTGTCGCTGCTGAAACATGGATTTCATGTTGCGTATGTCGATATTCAGAATTTGTACGGTGCGCCGCGGGCGATGGCAGCGATGGATGCGATGTACGCGCACGTAACGGCTGAATTTGACCTGTCCAAGAAGACAGTGCTCGAAGGCTTTAGCCGTGGTGGCCTCTATTCATTGAATTGGGGCGCAAACAATCCTGACAAAGTGGCTTGTATTGTCAACGATGCCCCCGTGTGCGACATCAGTAGTTGGCCAGGTGGCAAGGGCAAAGGTCCAGGATCACCAGCGGACTGGCTACGTTGTTTGGACGCTTACGGACTGACCGAGGAAGAAGCGTTGACTTCTCCGCTGAACCCAATCAACAATCTCAAGCCGTTGGCCGCTGCGATGATCCCCTTGCTGCACGTTTGTGGCGCCGCGGATGAAGTGGTACCGATGGAGGAAAACTCGCTGTTGGTCCAACAAAAGTATGTGGACTTGGGAGGACCTTTTGTCTTGATCGCCAAACCACATTGCAAACATCATCCGCACAGCCTGCGCGATCCAACTCGAATTGTCAACTTTGTGCTAACTCACACTGGTTTTCAAGACCGCACCACGCCGCCGCTGACTCCGTTCGGTTATGACTACTTTGCACTGCGCAGTGGTTTGGATAACTGCCACGACAGTTTCACACAAAAGAAAGTGGGGCGAGTGGCATTTCTTGGTGGATCCATCACGGCGGGTCCAGGTTGGCGAGACTTGGTCTGCGAGGAACTTACGCGGCGTTTCCCCAATACTCAATTCGACTTCATCAACGCTGGTATCCCGTCGCTGGGTTCGACACCCGGCGCCTATCGATTTGAACGAGACGTGTTGGCAAATGGTCCTGTTGATCTACTGTTTGCCGAGGCCGCGGTCAACGATGACACCAACGGTTTTTCCGATGTTGAACAATTGCGCGGGATGGAAGGCATCGTACGGCAGGCATACTTATCGAACCCGTCAATCGATATCGTTCTCTTGCATTTCGTCGACCCAGGGAAAATGACCGAATTACGTGCCGGCAAGACGCCTGCGGTTATCGAAAATCATGAGCGGGTTGCCGAACATTATGGAGTGCCATCGATTAACTTGGCCAAGGAGGTTACTGAACGGATTGATGCCGGTGAATTCAGTTGGGAAGCGGATTTTCGCGATCTTCATCCATCACCATTTGGAC
This sequence comes from Pirellulaceae bacterium, assembly GCA_041753315.1. Lineage (GTDB taxonomy): Bacteria > Planctomycetota > Planctomycetia > Pirellulales > Pirellulaceae > Aureliella. The sequence goes on from JBGSUV010000052.1 coordinate 43,458, forward strand.
ATGCACTCTACGCCAAGTCGATTGATCGCTTGCTGAGTGCGGCATGGGACTCGCGAGGCGAAAGTCAACGCACTAGCGTCGCCACAAACGAGTCGCCGGAAAGCAAGGCAAGCAACCGACGCGAACTCCCTCAGCCGCTCGATCCATTCAGCTATTTTGGAGGAGTCTTAATCAATCCAATGCCTGCCGTCCAAACAAAAGCCGTCGCTCTGGGACAGGGCTGGATACTCGACGAAGATTGGCGACCGAGCGATCAAGCGGGGACGCGACCGGGATTTGTCGACGTACCTGCTTTAGTTGCCGAGAGCCCTGGTGCAACTCTTAGCTTCCATTTTAATGGAGTGGGAGTTGGAGTTTTTGTCGCATCGGGACCCGACACCGGAACACTTGAGTATCGCGTTGACAACGGCCAGTGGGAGGAGTGTGAGTTGTTCACTCAGTGGAGCGCCGGTCTTCACTTGCCGTGGGCAAAGATGCTCGCTTCGGAGCTGATCGCTGGCGAACACCTATTGGAGCTGCGCGTCGCCGAATCGGCCGATGCACGCAGCCAGGGGCACGCCGTGCGCATCGTCCATTTCTTGGTTAATCGCAACCCGAAGCGTTAGTTTTGAAGTTGCGCTATTTTGAGTATTTTCAAGCGACGACTCGGTATTCTGTTGGTAAAGCGTTAGCGAGCAGACGTTTGAGCTTCGCGATCCCACCGGAAGTTTTTAGGCGATCCGATAAGTATT
>JBGSUV010000053.1:0-43597 GCA_041753315.1 Pirellulaceae bacterium
CCAAATTAAGTATGGAGGTACGGGCGGAGGTGGTAGAACACCAACGACTCTCCAAAGCCCTAACGGATCCTGGAGGTGCAAAGATTGTCCTATTGAGTACAAGGACATTCCATCCAAAAACCCTATCGGATCTCTGGAACAGAATCTCCCGGGTGCTGGATAATACATTCGCATTTTTTGCCCTTTGCCCCTCACTCCTGTCCGTTACTACCCAGCAACAAGTCGTTAAATCGCGCGGGTTGCTCGAGCGGGGTTAAGTGGGCTGCGTTGGCGATGCAAGTGTACTTGGCCCCTGGAATCAGTTTCGCCCATTGCTCTGTAGCGGCAGGAGGGGCAATGGGATCGTCAGCACCAGTGATAACCATCGTTCGTGTTTCAATCGTTGGTAACAACTTCGTGAAATCGTGGCGACTGGCCATCGCATGGAGAGCTGCGGCCACTCCTTCCGGGGACGCTCTGCGCATCATTTCTTCAACGAAAGATTGAACTTCAGGCTGCTGCTGAATGGTGGTTGTTGACAGCATTTTTGTCATCATGCCAGCCAGCGCAGGCCAACTACCCTCGCGGAGGGCTTGTTCCGCCATTTTAACTCTGCCAGCTCGCGCGGCCTCGTCGTCCGCCGTGGGTTTCGTGTTTGCCAAGATCAATAGTTCCAAGTGTTGACGGTAGTGTTTCCAATATTCGAATGCGACATAGCCTCCCATCGACAAACCGCACAACCGGATGGGCTGATCTCCTGCCAAATGGCTGCGAACGAATTCAACATCATCTGCCAGATCTTTTAACGAGAACGTCGGATCGTCCAGCGTCGATTGACCAAAGCCTCGAAACTCGGGTGCAATTACATGATATTGCTCCGCCAGCCCGTTGAGTTGATTGAGCCACATGGAATGGTCAAGCGGAAAACCGTGCAATAGCAACAAAGCCGGGCCACTCCCCGCCGCTTTGATCGATAAAACATTTCCACGCGGGGCAATTAAGGAAATCGTATGAATCATTTGGGCAACTCTCAAAAGAAATAAAGTACGAACAACTTGCCGAGCCATACGACGAGCAATGCAATTGCAAGAGACACCAGGCCCCATTCGTTGAGGCGAGTCAGACGCCCGAGCCGCTCCGAATCAACTCCGCGTGCATGATAGAGTGCAAGTGGTATCTGCGCTGCGACATAAGCAAACAGAATCCAGCTAAGCGGATGCAAGCGAAACGCAGCGATTGGATTGGCATGCGCAATTTCAATAAAGCTGCGAGTCAGACCGCAGCCGGGACAATCGATTCCAAACCGAGCGTAGAGCGTACACGTTTCAGGCAGGGTGACATTGAGCCACGGAACGACGACTTGACGATTCTCTCCAATCGTCAGCAGCCCTGCGCTCAGTAGAATCAAACTAGGGACAAGCATCCAACCGATGGCCACTCGCTTAAATAGATGGTCGGTCATCACAGGTTGCTCTCGATGGTCGATTGCAATTGATCGCTGGTTGCATGCTCCCCACTCACGATCGCCTTCTGGGCCAACGTTGCTTGTCCCAGTCGAAAAACGAAGTACCACAACACGATGACCACCAGCAGAAGCGTCCCGAGTTCGATAAAGCTCTCTCGCTGCAGTTGACTTCCGAGTCGATCAATTGGCGCAGCGACCGACTTACTGCGTTCCTGCACCAAAATCCAGAGGTCACTTTTGGTACGACCTTCATCAGCTCCACGTATGCGTGGCAAGGTAACTTGCTCGATCGATGCCAGCCACGTTCCCTCAAAATCCTCTCCGCCCTCAAATTTGGCTGCGGGATCCCTGTAATCGAACACACCATCTTCGGCTACTTGTAGGCGGTCGAGGAGTGGAAGTTCGATTTGCGGCATCAATACCGACTCCATCGTTCTGCGATCCATATCACTAATAAAAGGATGATGCAAGAGCGTGCCTTTTTGATTGCCGGTTCGACCATCCACCAAGGCAGCAAATCGCGTGAATGGATCTTCATCCGGCACCGTGGATTCTTGATCTGAAGCGCGAGACAGAAGTTCAAAGTCACCTAAATTGATGGTCAAGACAAACACGCCGATTGGCTGTGCGCCCGCGCGTGGAGTTTCGCCGTCGCTTTCAAAATCCGTTTCCGACCAAACCGGTGTACTGATCCCAACCTTCCACGCTCCGGTAGCGGTTGATCGAAATGAAGCTGACAAGTGCGTTGTCCGCGTTGCTCGGTATGTACTCGGCGGTTGCAGCGGATCGCCATCTGCGCGATTGCCATTGAAGTAGCTGCGATAAGCATAATTGCCTGCGACGGGACTGGTGGCTGCCATCTCCTCCTCGGAGGAAAAAGCGATCGCGACAATTGCGCCTCGGGGTTCGTTGATGATCAACGTATTGAACACAGCACCAGCGTTCCCGCTGTCTTCTTTGTCGGCCATCGTCAACAGTCGCTGCTCAGCATATCTCTCCAAGCGATTGCGTTCTGGGCTGGCAATCAACTGCCTTGCCACTTCGGGATGTTTCTGGCCATCAGCGATCGTGTTCAGTAAGTCTGCGTTGACGCGGTTATTTTCAGCTAAGAGTTCGCGCAGTTCACTGCGCCGTGCCTCGGCCTCCACTACGCGAAAAAGCGACTCAATTTCGCTTTCGAGTGTCTGAGCAACGTAACGTGCCGCAAAGCTATTGCTTTCCAACGAACGTTGATTGACGCTTCCCAGCGACTCTTGTGTTGCATACGAAATGCTTCGAATAGAAAACAGCATCATGAGCAGTAGCAACAATATAGGTCCGACGATCCCCAACAGATAAAGAGGACGCCGTGCGCGTGCGTAATGCCGCGCATCGATCGCTTCGATAACCTGTTGAACGTTGCCATAACGCCGTTGGGGCTCAACCGCCAAACAACGATCGACGATTGCACACAACGACTTGTCGATGCCACGTCGACGGTAGTGCAATCTCGGACGCGGAGCGCGCTCGATGGTTTGCCGATAGCGTTCCAGTCGGTCGGGAAGTGTGTGTGCCGTGTCGAGCGATTCAATCACTTCGGGAGTTCGAAACGGCGGACTCCCAACTAACATCGTGTAGGCAATGGCGCCTAACGCATAGACATCCCAGGCGACATCCGGTGCGGCGTTGAGATCCGCTTGCTCGGGTGCCATAAAAAATAAAGTACCCAGCGACGGTGTCTGCTCATTCGTCATTCGCCCCTGACCGAAATCGGCGAGACGCGGCCGCCAAGCGTGATCGAGGACGACATTTGCAGGTTTGAGATCGCAATGCAACACTCCTCGTCCGTGGGCATACGAAAGACCTTCCGCAATCTCCCGCAACATGGAGACGGCTTCGGAAGTCGCCAACGGTCCGCGAGCTCGCACCAAATCTTCGAGCGAACCGTTTTCCAAATACTCCATTACGTAATACGGGGGCTCAGCATCCCATCCGACCGCCAACACTTGAACGATGTGGCGCCCCGTGGACATGTTGACCAGATGGCTCACCTCGCGGCTCATTAAATTCACATTCATACTGCCACGATTGAGATAGAACTTGATTGCGACCGGACGTCGTGTATTAAGGTCCGTCGCCAACCAAACCTGACCAAATGCCCCTTGGCCCAGCAATCGTTCAATTCGCAATCCCGGCACATCAGCTGGCGGCACCGTTGCCTGCAGGCTCAGCTGTTCAGCTTTCGCCAAACCGCCCAATGATTGCTGCTGTGTATAGTCCAAAGTCATTCAGTGTTTTATCGTCCAAGAGTATGAGCGTGATAGGATACACATCCAAATTCTACCTGTTTTCCCATTCCGCCGCACAGGGCAGTCCTTGCCAGCAAATGCTCGAACAATTTTTCCAGCCAATTTTCAATTTTGGACCGCCCAGAACGATTTCATTCGCAAATTGCTACAATGAGAGCCCCCCTTTCACCAGAGCCTGTCATCGCATTCAGCACTTGCAAAACTATGTCCGAAGATGCACACACCGCAAGAAGAAAGCCCATGTTGTTGCAAACTCTTGGAGTGATGGTAGCCCTTGGGACGTCGGCACACATATACAAGCGATCGATCGAACATAGTCCAACGTCATTCCAAGGCAAAGTATTGGTGAACAACCTCCCACTGGAAAGCGGAAGCATTACGATCGTAACCATCGGTGAGTCCCAAGTAGTACGTCAAAGCCAACCTATCACCAACGGCATGTACGCTTTCCCCGATATCTTTGATTCCGGCAAATACATCGCGGAAATCAACGCGCCTCGCGACATTGCCGATGACAAGATTGAGACAATCCCCGCCAAGTACAACGTCAACTCGACTCTGATGATCCACCTCAGTCCAGGATCTAACTTTCAGGATTTTTATCTGACGGCTGATTGAGGCTCACCGCCAATTCACACAAATCTTATCGCATTGGATTTTACCATGGCAGTCTTCATAGCGCTTTTGCGTGGAATCAACGTTGGGACAGCCAAACGAGTACCGATGGTCGAGTTGCGTACGCTACTGGAGAACTTAGGATACACCGGCGTAACCACCCTCTTGAACAGCGGAAATGCGATATTTTCAGCGGCTGAAAGTGTGCGAAGCGCCGCGAAAGTTGCCGCCAAGATTTCACAAGCACTGCAAGAAAAATTCGGTTTCCCAGTGCCGGTCATCGTCATCGGCAGTACCCAGCTGCGAGCTATTGTCGACGCCAATCCACTGGACGTTCCGCCTTCTGAGCATTCCAAGTACCTTGTAGCCTTTGCACAATCCGCTGCCACCATGAAGTCAGTGTCGCAAGTCGCCGCGCTCGCAAAACCTCCCGAGCAACTGGTCGTTACAGGCAATGTGGCGTATCTCTATTGTGCCAATGGAATACTCGAGAGCCATGTGGCCAACGTACTGCTTGCCAAGGCCACAGCATCTATTACGACGCGCAATTGGTCTACCGTGCTCAAATTGTTGGCGAAAGCGGAAAGTGCCGAGCTTCCCGCAGGCAAAAAATAGCTCCGTCGCAACGACTGGAAAAGTCGCGAGAGCTATTCCATGCGACGCTACAGCAACTCTTCGACACTCAGCACGACTTGATCAACGATTTCATCGGTGGTAAGTGGATTAAAGAAGACAGCTTTCCATGCGGGGATGTCGATGTCATGCGGAGTGTATCCGAAGCTGCTCGTGAATCCCAGTTTAGCATCTTGCGTTGGGTCGAGGCCTTGCTCACGTTTTTCGTACAAGCGACGAATTTCTGAAAAATAGCGTTGCCGTTGCTCGGGCGTGAGCTCACCGCTCACAACCTGTTGAAATATCTTTTCGGCGTTACGTCCCTTGGGCAAAACCCACCAATTGACACTGGCACCGGGCGTGTGACGGTTGAGCACTTTGCAATGTTCCAGCTGATCGAGTCCCTGCTTCAGCCGTTCAGCCAACTCGAGGCTCCGCGCGACCAGCATTCGCCAGCCGGTGAGTCCAATGCCATTGAGTGAAGCCATCACGCTGTAGGGACCAATCGCCGGGCGCGAGCACTCGAGGGTAAAAAGAGCTGGATCGCGCCGCCACTGTGCATCAGAAAAATAGGGCGTGTCAGCTACATCACGTGCCAAATAGAGAAGGTCTTCTCGCCGGTTCACGATAAAGGCACTCGAAGGATAATGACCTCGACCCATCTTGTGAAAATCGATGGTCACACTATCAGCGACCCGCAATCCAATACAGTGCGATTGCACCTTTTGAACGATTGACAATAACTCGTCAGAAAACTCCAACGGGTTTGTATCGGATGCATATTCAGTCAAAAAGGTAAGCGCCCATCCGACAGCGGCATCGACGTGCAGCTGCGGCGGCGTCTGGGCGTGCTTGCTCGACAATTTGTCAATGATGGCCCGTATCCCAGCGACATCGTCGATTCCAAAACCGTCCGTGGTTCCAAAGGTGGCTACGACGAATGCGACTTTGACGCCGTCCATATAGAGTTGCTCGAGCTGTTGTTCGAACAAATCCAAACGCATCGCCAGGTTAGCATCGGTCTGAACTTTAATGAGTTGATTGGTCCCTATTCCCAACCAACCCGCAATGGTCAGGTTCGAATAATGACTTGCTTCCGAACAGATGCCCACAACCCGCGTGCTCCCCAGCCCTTTTTGCATGGCGCCAGGCAAGACTTTTTCCAGTCCAATTTTTGCTCCGTAGAAATTGGAAAGCGTGCCGCCAATCGTGAAAACTCCCCACGGGTCCTGGGTATGGTAATAGATCAAGTTGGCAAGTGCAGTCACCGCCTTGACCTCCAGCTCATTCGAACGTTGGCTATAACGATCGGTGCACAGATTAGGGTTCTTCAGCAGACAGGCAATGGCGCCGATGAGTGAAGCGTGATTGGCTGGTCCTCGAACATTTTCCAGGTGCAACGAACTGTTCCAGCTATCGGTTCCCCAAAAATAGGGAAAGATGCTGTCGCGCGCATCTTTGAGGTTACCTGGCAAGACATGGATTTCTGGGTTTGCTTGAGCCGTCTCGTAATTCTGACTCATCGCTTTAAGGGGCTGGTAGGCATCTTCAGCGGCGGCAGCGCTCAGCAGTTCCTCCACGATCGAGACAATTGCGGCTTGGTCCCAGCGAAAAAACGTATCTACCAGAGCGTTGTATTTCTTGCGATCCAAAATCGACCTTTAAACTAAGTTTTTAAATCGAGCACTGCCTCGTTCGTCGAACTGAATTGTCGACCGAATTTTAAATGCGCGTGGGCCCAACGTACCACAATTCAGCTGACATCAAGTTTCAGTTTTGGGCTTGAGCAGACAATGAAAGCCGAAACACAGTTCTTCGTCCTGGCGTTCTTCAGCAGCAGACTGGAGAAGCTGATTGATCTCAGCCATTTTTGATGGATTTAAAGCTGCAGAAACGATATGTCGTTGTCCATCAATACCGACAACCACGGTCGTTAGCACCGCGACGGTGTCGGCATGTTGCAAAGCGGCCACGACATGTTCACCAATTTGCTGCTCTGCGTTTTTGATCGTCGTTACAAAACGCGCGATTTCAGCCGACGTCGCATTCTGGACTTGCGGTGGATGCGACTCGGAAGATTCTTGTGGATCTGGCATCGAACTCAATCGAAAAAAATAAGCTTACGTTGACGACAAGTAGGCCAGTATACCACTGTGTGGGGAGATGGCAAAGGAATGGGAGCAAGCGAATGAAATCTGTTTAAACCTACACCCACTCCAATCTAGACAGTGAAGTACGAATGCAATGCAATTGATGAGCGAAGTTGACGACAAGAGCGGAGTGTAGCTTTCAGTGTGTTGTATCACCGCTTCGTTCGAGGTACTATGCAGGCAGATGTTAAGCGTATGATGGAGATTGTTAAAGAATCAGGTCACGGAGAAATATCCAGCCAACATGCAGCAAGGTTTACAGACCGCGAAACAGGTAAGGGCACTTATATGCTTCGGCGAGATGCGACCAATACCAAAGTTTGGAATGGTGAGGGAAAGCTTGTGACGGGAAGGATATGACGGTTGTTGGCCAGCATCACGGCAGTGTGACACAAATGGATGCCGCCTTCGGACCGTCAAGCCACATTGGACACCAGGTGTAGCGACAATTTCGCTCTCGCGGAGCAAAAGAAGTTCTGACTTGCGGAAGGTGACACTCAGTGGAAGACAAAGAAATTGAGAGCTTAGGGCTCTACCACGATGGCACACAAATCGTTATCAATCTTCAAAATTATCGTCTTCCCAATCGCTGCTTGGTAAGCGGCGAAGGCCTAGAAGCAGAACACGTGCCAGTCATTTTCTATACCTGGGGCATCGCTGAAATTAGCTACACGTTCCAAGTAGCAGGAACCGTATATTCCGGCAGCAGAATAAGTCTTGGAAAACAGGCAACCTATCCCAATCGTCAATTAGCCACGTACCTCAAACGACAATATCCTCTAGGAAATCCTGTCACAGTTTATCATCATGCACGAGATCCATCGCGCTGCACGCTGAGAATTGCCTCGTGGGGAAAGGTGTTTCAATCGATTTGGCCAAGTCTCTTGGCGTTCGCGTTTGCCACCTGGGGATTAACCACGGGAGGCATTCTGCTATTGCGCGCGAAAGGTTGATTCGTAAGGGCCCTCCTTCCTGGTTAGAAATGACGCGCGAGTGACACATGACTTCAAGGAGGGACTGCGACACCGTCCCCGGCACGCTGTGTCCCCGAGGAGTCGCTGCTATAAAGTGAATCGCACGAATGAGGTCGTCGTGAATTGGGCCAGCGGGGTTCATGGATACGATAAAGCTGTTGATGAGCTCAATTTTTTGGGGCAGTTCGTTGAAGGCACCCTTGGCAACCATCCGCTCATAGTCAGCCGCTGTTAGTTTCAGATCAGTGCTCATAAGCTTGGAACGCGAGTGGATTACGGTGTATCTCGCAGTATCCTATTCGATTTTCTGTCGCTACGCCACGTTTCGGGCGATATCTGTTCACGGTCCAATGAAATTTAGGAGTAGGCTCCTCATTGCTGTTGTGTCATTTCTGCAATCAGCCAAGCGCGGCCGAAGGACCAGTGGCGATAGGCAGTGGCGGGTGCCACGCTAAGCGCCTTTGCGGTTTCTTCCATACTCAAACCGGCGAAAGCCCGGAGTTTGACGGTTTCGGCAGCGACTGAATCCTCGTCTGCCAATCGATCCAGGGCCTCGTCCAGCGCCAACATCCGGTCTGGGGAAACCTCAACTGCGAAAGCGTCTTCGGCCAACGAAATGCGATTTAGATTGCCACCGTGCTTTTCTGTTTTGCGGCGGCGGGCTCGCTCGATTAGGATGCGACGCATGGCTTCGGCTGCCGCTGCGAAGAAGTGACCGCGTGTGTCCCACGACGTTTCCATGTGTTGTACCAGCCGTAGATAGGCTTCGTGAACGAGGTCCGTGGCTTGAAGTGTTTGCCCAGGAATCTCCCGGCTTAACTTCATGCGTGCCAATTGTTGCAGCTCCGCATACACCAACGGCAGCAATTCGCTTGCCAGCGAGGGATCTCCTGCTTGGATTTGCTCCAGTACCTGGGTTATATCGTTCATCGCCCTCTCCACGGAACTGATGTCGGCTAACTAGCGATGACTCAGCTAGTTTTTGTCGCCGCATCTAACAGCTCAGCGATCTCATCCGTCACGTGTGCTGGCACAGTCTTATGGTGCGACAAGATTTCTTGTGCTTCCTCCAGGAGGTTCCTAGTCTCTGAGTTCTGTCCATTCATCTGCAGTAAAATCTTTGCCAAGTGAACTCGGGCAAATGCTCGTCGAGGGTGAATGGCTGGCAATCCGTCGTCACGACGCTTGATCAGTGCCTGGAAATGTTGCTTTCCGCGTTCGAGTTGGTCGGTTTGCTGGTACAGCTCGACCAGTCGTTCGTCAATTTGGTGGCAAGGTAAGACTTGAAAGTCGAGTGGCAACATCAGGGAGTTTTGCTCGTACGCCGAAATGGCGGCCGCGTATTCACCTAAGGAATCGTATAGCTCGCCAAACAGTGCCTGAACTGCGCTCTTCCCACTAATGTCGCTGGCACGGGCAAGATGTGCTTCGAGCCTGGCGAGCATCGTTTCGGGTTCGCTGACAGATTTCGACAGGATTTCACATTCCCATTGGCTAATGCGGTCGTTAAAGCTATCGCCCCAAAGGACGGCACGGCCCTCTCGATATTCCTCCAGCTTCGAAGCGACTTCTTGGAACAACTTGCGAGCCTCATCTTGTTGTCCGTTCCAATGCAACAACGTTGCGAGTTCGTAGGTGACCCAATAGTGTAGATAGTCATCGCGAGGATTCAGTTCTCGGGATTTCTCGACGACGTCTCGCAAAACGGCTTCGCCGCGCTCGAAGTCATGGAGGTGATACAACGCTCGAGCATGCGTCGTCTGCTTCCACAGGGCCGATTTTCCGGGTTGGCGACTGCTATACAATAAAGAAGCGTTTTGCGTGAAGCTCGCCGATTCCGCAAGGTGTCCGCGAGAAATCAAAAGTTTCCACTGCGTATCCGTTCCGAGAGTCCGCAGATTCGCAAGATCGAGTAATTCAAAACAACGCTTCATATTACCGTCGACAAATTCGAATCTGGCGAGTAGCCCCGCGGATTTGGATTTGCTGGGTGTTGCTGATTCTTCGCTCACTTCGTTCTCAAGTTGCCTACGATAGTGTTTAAGTAGGTCGGCTATCTCTTGAAAATCCAGGCCAAGGACCATCAACTTTGCCAGCGATTGTTGAGAGTTTAGGTGGTCACTTCCCAGCGCCGCTTTGAAGTGTTGGACTGCCTCCGCAGAGTTTCCATTTGCTACCAGGACCTCAGCAAGCAACCATTCGCTGTTGTCAATGCGACTGCTGTCCTTCCTCAACTTGGCCTGCTGTATACTCTTGCGAAAACATACTTCTGCTTGAGCTAGATTGCCTGTGTCCATGTAGTTGAGCCCCAGGTAGAATGCAGGCGAATCGGCTTCTGAGTCGCTGGACAAAGAATCAGCTAAGAGCAGCGCCAGCTCCGATTCATCAAAGCGTTGTTGCCCCCGTAGCGACTTACCTAGTGCTAACCAGCCGTTCCGGTCAACATCCAACGAATTTCTTGCAGCTTTGATCGCTAGTGTCAAATGTTTGGCTTCCGACGGTGCATCGCCCCGGCGTCGGTAGACTCTCGCCAAGTGCATTTGTGGGATCTCGTCCAAAGATACTCCGGGCCGTGGTACAAAATACCTCTCGGCTTCGACCAATCGTTGAATGGCTTCTTCGTCGAGTCGCTGCGCAACAAGCCATCTTCCGAGGACGGTGAGGCTGACGGCCAAGTTTTCGTGCGCCTCCAATGCTCGCTCGATCGCTATCGCCTGCTCCAGCGTTTCCTTGGAGCCTCGTGCTTCGCCAAGCTTGCGCAGACACACTGCCGTTTCCAGACTCTGTTCGCCGAACACGTTTCGGCTGGCGGAAGCCGCTGCCGCAAAATGCTCTGCGGCAATTCCATCGTTCTTGGATCGCAAATACGCTTTGCCCAGCGCGAGATGGAGGTTGACAGCCACTTGAGGCGGTAGCTTCTGTGTTTTTTGGCGGCGCGTCGATGTTCCCCCTCCTGTATCTGGCGAGGGTCTCGATGCGTTCTCGACGGTGAGGCCAGCCAACGCTTCGCGTACAGTGTATTCATTGCCCGTATCTGGATTTATATTCGCCTTCGCAAGTAGGCCCAGCAAAAGGTCGAGTGTGTCTTTGGAGGACTCTGCCTCCAATGTAGCCTTTTTTGCGAATTCTTCAGCCCGCAATCGTTGCTTTTCGGTTTCGACTCTGGCAGCGATTGCTTGCCCCTCTGAACGTCGACTCGTCTGCATACCGTAAATCGCCAGTCCAAGTCCGATCAGCAGCGATGCAGCTATCGTGGCACTTGCAATACACGCCCAACGATTGCGGCGATAGGACTTCCAGGCGCGATAGGCCAAGGATGGTGGGCTGGCCTCAACCGGTTCATCGTTCAGATGCCGATCGATATCTTCGGCCAAGCTATTGGCGGAATCGTAGCGGCGATTGCGATCCTTTTCCAGCGAACGCATGACGATCCAGTCCAGTTCGCCGCGGACTAGCTTGTGCAGGGCATCTGGGCGGCAGGCACGGTTGGCAGCCACCGATGTTGCGGTATCGGCGTCCAGCGTCTGCAGGGCGTTGGATGGCCGCAGCGGCTCTTGCTCCTTGATCAATCGCCGCATCTCATCAAAACCAGCAGCCCGAATCTGCTCTGAGGAGAAGGGCGTTCGACCGGTTAGGAGTTCATACAGAATAACCCCCAGCGAGTAGATATCGCTGCGCGTATCCACGTCCAGCCCACTCATCTCTGCCTGCTCCGGACTCATGTACTGCGGCGTTCCAATCACCTGTCCGTAACGCGTGAACAAGGTCTGCTCCGTCAGTGGCTGGCTCACGGCTTTGGAGACTCCAAAATCGATTACCTTGGCCACCGGCTTGCCGTCATGCAAAGTGACCATCACGTTGCTCGGTTTCAGATCGCGATGAATGACTCCTTTCTGATGGGCATGATGAACCGCTCGGCAGATGGAAGCAAATAGTGTCAAGCGGTCCTTGGTCGATAGATGGTTGTTGTCTGCGTATTCGGTGATCGTAACGCCCTTAACCAACTCCATGGCGAAGTAGGGACGCCCGGAATCCGTCGCCCCCGCGTCCAGCACTTTGGCGATGTTTGGGTGATCCATCATGGCCAAAGCTTGTCGCTCGGCCTCGAAGCGAGCGATCACTTCTTTGGAGTCCATACCAGGCTTGATGATCTTGAGCGCGACTTTGCGGCGGACTGGCTTGGTCTGCTCCGCCATGTAGACCACGCCAAAGCCACCTTCGCCAATCTTTTGCAGCAGTTTGAACGGACCAATGATGGAGCCGCTGGTTTCTTCCACGCCGCTGTCAATCGTTGCGGCTTGGTGGTCCAAGAAGCTGTCATTCTGACGATGGGCCGCCAGCAATTCTTCGACTCGAATTCGCAGTTCTCCGTCTTCGCCGCAAGCCCCGTCCAAGAAGACTGGCCATTGAGCTGGCTGATACTTCTCGATGGCGGTAACGAAGATTTCCTTGGCACGTGATTGATCTGGCATCGAATTTCTCCTGGAAACATGGGTGTCTAATCACTAATGCGAGATGCCTTCCGCAAATTATCATGGGGTTGAGAGAATTGTCAGAATTTCGCGATGATTCATTACACCGTAAGTCAGCCAGCATATTGGTATGATGTAGGCTGGGATGGATGTCGGCCGCTTGAACACCTTCAAGCCGGACAGCCAAATTTCACAGCCGGTTTGTTGTGCGGTATTCTTGCTGGGCGCCAATGTCCGATCTGAATCAACTACTTGAAGCCATTAAATCAGGAAACCAGCAGGCCGCCGAAGAGCTTTTGCCGGTCGTCTATCAGGAACTGAGGCAATTGGCCAAAGTTCGCTTAGCGGGGGATCGCGCCGGGCAGTCCCTGCAGGCGACCGATCTGGTCCACGAAGCCTATCGCCGGGTCGTCGGTGACCGGGGCAACGAACTCAAGTGGAACTGCGCCGGGCACTTTTTCGGAGCCGCAGCCGAAGCGATGCGACGGATTCTGATCGATCGCGCTCGACTGAAAGCAACGTTGAAGCGTGGCGGTCACTTGCAGCGAGTCGAGTTCTAAGAGCTAGAACACCCTGCCGCCAGGAAGCCCGAGCGGCTATTGGAAATCAATGATGCCCTGTCGAAATTGGAAGAGCACGATCCGAGCAAAGCAGAACTGGTGAAGCTGCGATTCTTCGCTGGGTTGACCAACCGCCAAGCTGCCGAGGCCCTTGGAATTTCAGTAGCGACGGCGGAACGTCATTGGGTCTACGCGCGGGCTTGGCTTAAGGCCGAGATGATCGCTGAAGACGAGGCAACCGATGACGCCACGTAGGTCAGCCTCGCCGAGGCTGACACCAGCGAAGCATTTGTTCCTTTGAGTCTCGGAGGACTCGACTACGTAAATTGCCTACGTCCTTGCGATGATAAGTGGCGGCGATCAGCGAAAAATGTCCTTGTTTCAACTTTTTTTGACCGCTTCGTGAGGGCTTTCCCGACGACTTCTCGCACCATGAAATAGAGAGTTCGACGGTGATTGTGAATTCGAATTGGATAGCAGAATGACTGATTCCGAGATTTTCACCCAGGCCGTTCAGCTTAGCGTCACGGAGTGATCGAAATGTTTCGCGCATTCGCCGAACTGCTAACATTTGCATCGCTTCCGATCTGGCTGTTCACACTGACGTACACATTCGTCTGGCGCGCCTGGACTTTCTTACCGAGCTTCGTAACTGCGTCTGTGCTGGTCGCCCCGTTGCTAGGGCTAGCGATTGTTTGCGAGCACCGCGATGCGGCTGCGTCAGGCAGATTACCAAGGTCATTCTTTCCGTCTCGACGAGGTTTTGCAAACTTCCTTTTCGTGACCTGTTTGCTTCTGGTGGGTGGCGTCTACACGTTCGCATTTTTTGCCACAGCCATTAATCTTCGCGATGGTGACGCCTGGTCCGATGCTTGGGCACGACTTGCGTTCTTAGGTGCCGCCATCGTGCTCGCCTGGCAGCTCCAGTTTTGGACGACAAGTATAGCGCATCGCTGGTTTGCGGGGCTTGTCTATGACGATTGGTTGGAATCGCTGGGCGCGCCCATTACTTGGACTCATTTGCGTCGATTTTTTCTAAACGAAATTTCAGCGCTCTTGCTTGTAATACTAGCCGTTCTTGGTGCCGCGGTGGTTTGGTTTGGGATCGATTGGCTCAGCCCCTTGCTGGACTTCGAAGTCGGTGGCGGAAAACGAGCGCGCAAGTTCCAGGCCACTGTTCGCTGGCTGATCCGACATCCCAACTCGGTTACCCTATTTGCGGCGACCCTTGTGGTAGCTTCAACCGGCGTGCTGCTGTGCAAAGCAGCCGCGGAGCGCTACCGCAGGAACACGAAAGAAGAATCCCATGAACGAACAACGGATCTTTAATGCCGCTCGCCAGTTGGACGAGCAATGCCGCAGCGATTTTTTGGACAAAGCCTGCGGGCTGGACGCCGACTTGCGCAACCGCATCGAGGCCCTGCTGGCCGCCCACGCATTTCCCGATAGTCTGCTAAATTGTCCTGCTGACGACCTGCCAAGCACCGAAGCCGAGTCATCGCGGTTAACTGCGCAAGCTTTGCCGGCAGAAACTCAGATCGGCAACTACAAATTGCTGCAAAGGATCGGGGAAGGTGGCATGGGTTCGGTCTATATGGCGGAACAACTGCAACCGGTGCGGCGCGTCGTGGCATTGAAAGTCGTGAAGGCTGGGTTGGACAGCAAGCAAGTCGTGGCCCGCTTCGAAGCGGAGCGACAGACCTTGGCGCTGAATATTCCTCCAAGGCGACCACTACTGGGCAAAATCGATGTAGGTGCGATTGGAAGCAGCTACTCCTTCACCAGCGATTAAGGCAAATTGGCGATCGAACGCTGCGACCAAGTAGAAAAATGAGCTGTTGCTAGTATGCCAAGTCTCGAGCCACATACCAAGGTGAAACCTACAATTTCCGACTCTGATCCACCGCGCTGCCCGATCTGCGACTACGCGATCCCGATCCCAGAAACGGGCAGCCTCGTAGCGTGTGTTGGTACGGAAGCGGGAGGCGAGTTCCATTACTGCCAGTGCTCTCGTTGCCAATGCAAACTGCGGCTGGATGCAGGTGGAGAAGTCATGGTCCGGATGGCGAAAACTTCGGCGCAAAGCATTGCCTCCGAGCTGACCAAGTGGCGAACCAGCGATACTCGTGCCACCCTGTTACTCGACCTTTCGAATGTTTACTTCTTGGGAAGCGAATGCCTGAACCAACTGATTCTGCTGCATCAGAGTCAGCGATGCTCCCCAGTCCTGTGCAATCTTTCGCCCGAGCTGGTCGAAGTCCTTCAGCTTACTCGACTGGATCACCTGTTCGACATCCGCTTGCGATGACGGTCGCCTTTCGCTCCGCGAAAGTAGACGAATGTGATCGGAATGCGACGCTTGGGCTCCGCCACGTTGCCACGGGACACTCTCTCGGGCCCATCCTCTCGGGCCCATCCTCTCGGGCCCATCACTTGGTTCAGGTTTCCAATTATCGTTTGAGATGTTTCAATACAATTTCGAGTTCCAGACTCAATTTGGGCTCTAATTCAGCCAACCGCGATGGAACATCCATCGAAGCATGCAGGAGCGTCAGAATGTTAACCTTGCCATCAAATCCCGTTTCACAAGCGAGCAAATTTTGCTCAACGCGGTAGAACTTGAGCGACTCATGGAAGCTAGGCTCTTCTCGAAGTAGCTCTGGATTACCGGAAATGCGACGGATGCCTGCTTCAAGCTTGTCGATGTACTGTGCAGCGACGCGTTCTCCAAACCTTTCGATCGAATGGGCTTCGATACCGGCCACATCACTGAGTGCTCGCGGGTGCTCGAGCGTTTGTGCGAGTTGCACTTTACCTAGATTTCGACTCGGGCAATTCACCCCGGGGAAAGTGTGAGCGAAAAACCCTCTCTTGCTATGAGGGAATCCGACGCGGACTTACGCACTGCCTTGTGAAGCGTCAGTCTTAAACGCATCACGATTTCTCAACAGTAGCAGGAGTCTGAGATGACCAGTCAATCTACAAGTGATCCCACGAAAATCCGTTACCACGGGCTGGATGCCCTGCGAGACTGGGCAATGTCGCTCGGGCTGGTGCTGCATGCGGCCTGGATCATGGTTCCGGTTCGACCATCGTGGATCGGCTGGATGCTTAATGGTCGCATGGAGAGTGTTTGGCGACGCGATCACCCACGTCAGGTCGAGAAAGACATTAGAATCACAAACACGCCTGTTGCTTCGGCTCCCGACGTTGCCTGTCCGTTGGAAAGAATTCCGATGACCAACATCGAGCGCGTGCCAGCGTGCCCTAAAACGCGAGAAGTCCATGAGTGAAGAAGAGCATTTTCAAAGATTAGTCACTCTTTCCGCTCACGAGCGTGAAGCCTATTTGGCGGATCTGAATGACTCTGAGTTAGCGGATCGGCTTAGGCGACTGCTGTTCGCGCACTCTGATGGAGAAAGCTTGATGTCGGTGGAGGGGCTGGAATCAACTGCGGCCAGTCTTGAATCGACAGATGCGACGATCATCGGTCCGTACAAACTGCGCGAACAGATCGGCGAAGGAGGAATGGGGACGGTATACGTCGCCGAGCAAGAAAAGCCGGTTCGTCGCAAGGTGGCTTTGAAGATCATCAAGGCTGGGATGGACACCAAAAGTGTCGTTGCTCGCTTCGAGGCCGAGCGACAAGCTTTGGCCTTGATGGATCATCCCAATATCGCGAGGGTTCTTGATGCTGGCAGCACGGATGCTGGGCGACCCTACTTTGTGATGGAGTTGGTTCGCGGAATTCCGCTAACCGACTACTGCGACCAGCAGCAACTTACCGTACGGCAACGAATACAACTGTTCGTCAAAGTTTGCCAGGCGATTCAGCATGCCCACCAGAAGGGCATCATTCACCGCGACATCAAGCCGACGAATGTCCTGGTCACCGAGCACGATAGCGTACGACCACCGAGAAGTTCTTCTTCGGTAATGCTTTCGTGTCCGATCCTGAACAGTGCTGGGAGCTTGCAAATGAGGCTCTCGGTGAGCGTGACTCGATCCTAGCGAGATTCATTCGAGCCAAGGCCGCCGCGATGCAGGCGATCAATTCGAACGACGTCCGGATTATTCTTACTGGATTGGAGGATCTTGATCGCGTCCGGGAAGTTGTGCCAGAAACGACCGAGCAGGTTGCCCTTCGCTGTCACCTTAACATCGCAGGCCAGCTTATACTGCGCAATGCGAATGTGACCAATCACCCATCATCACAGCTCTTCGACGGGCGGCTAACCGATGAATGGAGTGAGACTGGCGAGGAGCTGGCGTCAAGACTCGCGGAGATGCCTGAGTCCCCCCAAGCTCGCTACGTTCGAGCTTGGTACCACGATGTCCTTGGAACACCTGACCAGGCGCGTGCCGCTTGGATGGATGTGCTCAAGAAACGCAGCTACGGATGGCTAGCCTATCAAGCTGCAGCCATTCTGTACATCGACAATGATATCGCGTCGGCCCGCAAATATTTGCAGGGCGACAATACCATGGAACAGCTGGCGCTCGCGGCGGTACTATCGCGAGAGCCTAAGAACTATCAGGAATGTCTCCAAATCTACCAAGTTTTGCGCCTTGTGCGAAATAGAAACCGGACAGAATCACTGAGGCATTGATGGTGTCAGCTAGGCCCGCCTTCTGATGCTCGTTGAGAGTGGGGAGTGTGTCGAGATACGACAACTGCTCCTCGGAGAATCGGTCGCGAACTAGTTGCAACGCCTCGGACTCCGGCTGCGCTATCTGCTTGACCAGTGCCGGATAGTCGGCGAATTGCTCATAGCCAACCAGAGGATACCCCCAAGTCGTGTAGCCGTGTTCGTTGAATGCAAGCCACGAAAAGTAGAGCGGTACAGTGAGCACAATCCCCAGCGGTAGCCTCCACCAATAGCCTGGCGTTAGCACATCGATCACATGCGCTCGATGATACATAGCCCAGCCGAAGCCAAAAAATAACCAATATTCCAATACGGTCTGCCAGTGGGGCACTACCCCAACAACTGGACTATCAATGCCAAACCAATGTCGGCTAAAGAGCATCGGTACAGTAGAAACGACGATAAACAGCGGGAAAAACCCACGACAGCGGCAAGTTGCCTCGAAAACATCGAGTAGACGTTGAACTACATTCAGCCCTTTTGGCGCGAGGCGCAGTACGCTGCGAACTAACAGAGTCACGCCATACAGTAACAACAAGTAGTAGAGAAACCACAAGTGCAGAATAAGAACTGTGCTGGGTGATGTGTTTGCCAGTTCATTCACTGTGAGCGATAAGGCCGAATCGGCAGAGCGAATTTTTCCACTTTTGAGCGCCCCGAGGTTGTATTGGTACGAAACCAACGGAACGAGCACTACGGAAAAGATCACAAATGGAATCGCGATGCGCCGCAGTCGATTGGCAGCGAACTTCAGGACCCCACGCTTATGGACCATCAAACATGCAAAGAACCCAGCGACCAGAAAGAACAATTGCATGCGGTAGGTATGGCTGGCGTAGAAGAAGTACGAGAGCCAAGGCGTAGCAGCCGCATCGGGGTAAGGAAAGTAGAAAAACTGGGGCATAAATAGCCATGCGGCATGGAAGAAGATGCCCATGATCATGGCAAACGCGCGCAACGCGTCGAGGTCGTGGTAGCGGCTGTCAATTTGATTAGTCATTTTTCCCAACTCCATTATGACCGTCGACTAGCTGGCCAAACGTCGCCCGTTCTTGAGCAGGCGTGCCAACGCACGGGCCTTGTGGTAGTACTCGTAGAAGAAAAACTTAGATTGAATTGACATGTCGAAGAAAGATTCTGCCCTCTCTCGATTGCCCTTGGCGAGTTCGATCAGGCCATAGGTGTAGTGCAGTTGGGCCGAAGCGGCGTTGGAACTCTTAATCAGCTGCTGAATTCGGACATCCTGATAGTCGACATTCAGACAGTATGGTACGGCCTCTTGGTCGAAGTCGAATACTACTTCGGTATCGCGATAGATATCCCTTGCCTCATCCAGGAACCCGGCAAGCAGCAAGAGCTCTAGCCCACGAGAATTCGAATTCCGCGACAATCCGCTTTCAGGATGAACGGAGGTTTCGTGATGAAAGCGTTTTGCCAAATCGACGAGTTGTACGCGATCAATTGACTGTCCAGAAACGATCTGAAGCCAAAGAGTGGCGGTGTCTTTGGTAGATTTGCCAATTTCAGTCTTACGGCGCATACGTTCAAGAAATGCCTGGGCTTCTTCGAATCGCTCATAAGATATCAGCTCCCACACGGGGATTCCCCACCAATGCCCCATTTCAGATGCCGCCAGATAAGCAGCTTCCGCCTCGGAGCGATCGCCAAGGTCCGAGTATGACATCGCATTGACAAAGTGGCCAATTGAGTAGCTCCCCATGTCACCGGCTTCATCAATAACCTTTCGAACGGCCTCCTGGTCGATATTCTCAACACCCAAATTGAAAGCCGTGTGGTGAAGCGAGACTTCAATCATCCGCACGAATTTGTTGTCGGGGAGAAACTCGCGGGCCGCTCGAATGCGTTGGATCGCCTTGGCGGCCAACTCAGGCTTTCCATCGTCTAACGCCACGTGCCCCAAAGTTTGGGCTTCAATCGCTAATCCTAATGGCATCAACCGCTTAGAAAGTGCTCCTTGGACTAACCCAAGTGCGGACGGATCTTCCTGCATCGTGAGACCAGCTCCTGCGAAGAGCTGATCAAATTCGTTCTCATGAGGCAGAGTCTTGAGCAGGTCAATTTGCTCCACGAACTTTTCGTAGTAGCCGTGAAACATATACGCTGTGGCGAGCATTCCATTTGCGGCAACGTTTTTCGGATTCTGTTCCACTGCGCTCTCCAAGTAGCGTATCGCCTCGCCGGTATCTTCTCCGTAAAGGTAGTATTGTCCCAGGAGGATGTTCTCCGATTCGCGTGGTGCGCCAGCTTCCAGAGCAGCTGCTAAGGAGCTTTGCATGTTAACGAAGTCCGCATTCTGCGCGTGTATTAACGCCTTCTCTATTAACTCTAACGCCAACCGGTTTAAAAGCTGATCTTTAGCGGACTGCTCTGCTTTCAAGTCTTCAGCAGACTGCTCCGCTTGTTCTCGCTGTCGGTTAGCCTCATTGAGAGAAAGCAACGCCAATACCAGTCCGACCGACAACGCCAAGACGCAGCAGATCACAGCATTGGCAACAACTCGATGCCTACGATGCAACCTTGCAAGCTGTTCCCAGCTCGATGGCGGTCTGAAGCTAATAGGTTCATCATTCAGAAATCGCCGGATTTCAGCGGCGAAGCCGTTGGCGGTTTCGTAACGCCTGGAACGGTCCTTTTCAATGGCTTTCATCACGATCCAATCGAGGTCGCCACGCAGCGACTGCGTCAGAGTATTGGCTTGGGTACTGCGATATGCGGCGAGCGAGCCGGCTCGCTCGCCCAGACTGCTGACTTTCAGACTTGGCCGAGAGGGCTCCTGCTCACGGATGCGACGCAGGCGTTCTTCGAGGGCTTCGGGACGCAGGGAGTTGAGATCCAGCGGCGTCTCGCCAGTAAGTAGCTCGTAGAGGATCACGCCCAGGGAATAGATGTCGGTCCGAGTGTCGACGTCCAACTGATTCAAAATAGCCTGCTCGGGACTCATGTATTCCCAAGTCCCGACGATTTGGCCGGGAACCGTGTAAAGTGTTTGTTCGGTCAACGGTTGATGCGTCGCCTTGGCCACGCCAAAGTCGATGACCTTGGGGACCGGCTTGTCGTCGTACATGGCGACCATCACATTGGAAGGCTTGAGGTCGCGATGAATGATGCCCTTTTGGTGTGCATGCTGAACGGCATTGCAGACTTGAACGAATAACTCCAATCGTTCTTCGGTCTTGAGTTTGTTCTGATCGCAGAACTCCGTGATGGGAACGCCTTTCACCAGTTCCATGACGAAGAAGGGGCGGACCGCAGTGGCTTTTCCAACCGCCACGGTTGGGGTGCTATCGGTGCAGCCAGCGTCGAGCACTTTGGCAATGTTAGGATGATCCATCATCGCCAGGGCTTGCCGCTCGGCTTCGAAGCGGGCGATAAATTGCTCCGTGTTCATGCCTTGTTTGATGATCTTGACGGCCACGCGGCGTTTGACGGGCTGCTGTTGTTCAGCCATGTAGACCGAGCCCATACCACCTTCGCCCAGCAAGTGCAATAAACGGTAGCGACCAACGACTTGGTTTTCTTTGGAACCCAACACGCCTTTGGCATCGATGGTCGAGCCCACCAGGCCTTGGCCGTCGAAGCCACCGGTTAGATCGCGGTCGAGCAGGCTGTTGGACTGTGCGTGACTCGCCAGCAGCTCCTCAATTCGCCGCCGTCGCTCGGCATCGCTGCCACAGGCCGCGTCCAGGAATTCAGCCCGCTCCTGGGAGCTCCCTTTGCGAAGGGCTTCAGAAAAGATCGATTCATCGTTTCTGTCATTGCTCATGTGCCGCACCCTCGCAGAATTGCCCCAATGGACTCCACAGCCGCCTACAACCTAACGTGCGTAGTCGGCGGCAGGATTACCTCAAGCTTCTGAAAAAAAATGGAAAATGCGACACTTCTCGCTGAACGCCACCATGAATTTTGTTACTCACCCTCCCGCGCTAGAGTTTTCGTAGCAAAAACCGCTCATTCGCGGGAGGGTCGAAAAGCAAGTAATGCGAGCTTTCCGGGGAGGGGAAACTCGTTCGCCCTCCCCGCTCCCACGAAACAGTGCACTCTTGATGCGCCAGATCTTCTGCGTGGGAGGGTGTAGTATCACGTTCGAGGTGGCGATTAGCGAGAAGTGTCCAAAATTTATTTAGTTGCCTGATTACAACCACGCTCATTCCTGCATCTCGCGTTGCAACCAGGCGCGGGCGTAGGTCCAGTAGCGATCGACCGACGACGTGGAGATTCCCAGGGCACAAGCGGTTTGTTCGATGGTCATCCCTGCGAAAAACCGCAGCTTCACGACTTGGGCTTTCAGTTCATCTGCTTGTTCGAGTTTCGCCAGGGCGAGGTCCAGATCGAGTAGTTTTGCGTCGTGTTCTTTGCCAGCCAGTCGCTCGACTTCGATCTCGACGCGTTGGAAATCACCGCCGCGTTTTTGAGCTAGTTTTCGGCGAGCTTGTTCGACCAGAATGCGGCGCATGGCTTCAGCAGCCGCCGAGAAAAAGTGACCTCGGCTATTCCACTGACCACCATCGTCTGCGTCGTGGGCAGGGCCCACTAGGCGCAAGTAAGCTTCATGCACCAGCGCGGTAGCCTGCAAGGTTTGCCCTGGTTTTTCATGAGCCAGCTGCCGAGCCGCCTGCCGACGCAATTCATCGTAAAGCAGTGGCAGCAGTTTTTCGCTAGCCGCAGCATTGCCCTTCGCAATTTCATTCAATATGTGCGTCACGTCGTCCATGGCATGCATGGTAGCGAATTTTAACGCGGCCCGCTGGAGAGGTACGCGCGAGTGTTGCATGTTCCAACCACGAAAGGCGCAAAAAACACGAAATTAATGGTTCTCGTAAATTGCTGTGGCCCATCAACGTTGCGGATTGCGTATCCTTGCACATTGCAATCTCGTTTCGTGGCTTTTCGGGGAAATCCTACGAATCGATGAGGCAATTCGGTTCTCGATTCCGCACTGTCATTTAGAGAGCTGATTCCCTTTGCTGCTGCGTCTAGCGAAGCTGACCAATCATTAGATAGCCAAGCCCCGTAGATCCAAGCCAAAAGTTATGCCAGGAGTAATCACAGATGACCAGAGCAATCTTCTGTCTATTCGGTTTGCTCATCTGTTCTAGCAGTGCAGCCCAAGAGGACAAAGTGAAAAAGGGGGCAGAGTCCATCGATGGTTGGGGACAGTTGGTGGATCCCGACGGAGGCTGCCAAGTCCAACTTGACGACAAGTCTCTACAGCTTCAATTCGGTAGCGGCCCACGCTTGCTTGATTCAGAAAACAGTGGGCTGATGAATTCGCCCAGGGTGGTTCAGTCGTTGGAAGGGGACTTTGCGATTCAGGTGGTCGTAGGCGGCAATCTGCCACTAGCCGAGCTCGATCAAATCAAGATCGGACAACCCAATTCAGTTGTGCTGCGGATTCTGCGTGCGATCGCGCTGCGCGAGGCAGCCAAGGTTAGAACTAGTAGCGATTCAAGGAGAACCGCACTTGATGAGTCTCTCCTAGAGTTTGAGAGCGTTGCCCCCTTAATGCCCTCAAATCGATTCCTGCAGACACATTACCTCAACACGCTTTCCAATCGAATCCAGCTGCTCAAGCAACAGCAAGACATGGAAAGTGAATCTAACCAACGCTTCACAAAACTCAGCGTGCAAGGGAACCAAATCGCTTTGCGTTTGGAACAGGAAATGAAAAGCGAACCATTCACGCGTGTCGACCGAGCAACTTTCTATTCCACCGTGGGTCAAAACGCAAAGTTTCGACAGATCACGCTAAGTGGATCTGAGGGTGCAACCGCCTCGCGGCAGTCCCGTGCTGCTGAATTGTTCAAGTTGAGGGAGTACGACAGGTTGCATCGATTTCTCGAAGAACACGAATATGCTTGGGCCACAAACGTATACCACGCTTTTGCAACGATCGAGACGGCAACTGATACAGCATCGAGACAGCAAGCCGCCAATAAAGCGTTCACAAAGGTCTTCGACTCGCATGATCATGCATACGGCAATGACGTGTTAGCGCTAGAAGTATTTCTGTTGGCTGGCAATCGGCAAGCCTTGCGCGAGAATGCCAATCGTTTGAGCAAAAATAAGCCGCCATCGTTTGAATGGCACATGTATCAACGTACTCTGGAACTATTTCAGACCGAATTGTCCGAAGATGACTTGAGGGATTACTTGCGGTACGCAGAGCCGTTCAATGAAGAATGCTCGTATGCCTATTACGTCGCGGGTCTAGTCGTAATGACACGTGGCTCCCTTGATGATCGCGAATTGGCCAAGTCGTACTTTCAACGTTGTTTGCAAGCTGGAAAATTTGACTGGTGGTCTCACGTCTGGGCAGATGCATTCTTGTCACGATTGCAAGAAGGTGACAACTGGCCTGCTTGGATACAAGGCCATCATACAGACACCCATTGAAGATCACATCGTCACCTTGTCGAAAACGAAACAACCGATCGAGAATCCAACCAATGACTGAAGAACAGATTTTTGCTGAGGCGATGCAGTTGCCGGTCGAGCAGCGCGAGGCTTTTGTACAGCGGTCATGCGCTGGCGATGCTGAATTGCGAAAGCGGGTCGAGCAACTACTGAAGGCGCATGACGCGCCCGATAGCTTGTTGGAAGTGGCTGCGACGCTGGACAGTACGACCGATGCGGTGGCGGCAGGCAGACATCCGGTAGTAGGCAACTACAAACTGCTGCACAAGCTGGGCGAAGGCGGTTTTGGCGTGGTGTACATGGCCGAACAGATGCAACCCGTGCGCCGCAAGGTGGCCTTGAAAATTGTCAAAGCCGAGCGGATGGGGGACGCCACGGCAACAGTGGCTCGCTTCGAAGCGGAGCGGCAAGCGCTAGCGATGATGGATCATCCGAATATCGCGACCGTGTTTGACGGCGGCTCCATTCCGGCTGGCAGCAGTCTCTTAGACGAAGTGCTCGGCGCCGTCGAACGTCCGTTCTTCGTGATGGAATTAGTCAACGGAGTGCCGATCACTGAGTATTGCGACAAAAACAATTTGTTAACGCGGGAGCGACTGAAGCTGTTCGTCTCGGTCTGCCTGGCCGTGCAACACGCTCATCAAAAGGGAGTTATTCATCGCGACCTCAAACCATCGAACATCTTGGTGACGCTACATGACGGTGTGCCGGTCGTAAAAATTATCGACTTTGGTGTGGCCAAGGCGATCAACCAGCAGTTGACCGACAAAACGCTATACACCGTACTCGGCGATATGATCGGCACGCCGCTGTATATGAGTCCTGAACAAGCCGAGCGGAGCGGCCTTGATATTGACACTCGTAGTGATATTTATTCCCTGGGAGTCTTGTTGTACGAGCTATTGACGGGGACGACACCACTCACTGCCAAAGAGTTGAAAGCCGCAGGCGTCTTGCAGATCCAACGCTGCATCGTTGAGAGCGAACCGCCCAAGCCCAGTACACGATTGTCGAATTCAGGTGATGAACTCACCGTCATCGCCAAGCACCGCAGCGTTTCGGCCGATCGCTTGCACAAGGAGCTGCAAGGCGATCTCGACTGGATCGTCATGAAAGCCCTCGAAAAAGATCGTCAACGAAGGTACGACACCGCCAAAGGGTTTGCCGTCGACGTCGAACGTTACTTGAACGACGAAGCCGTCTTCGCGCGGCCTCCATCGACGCTGTATCTCCTCAGAAAAACGGCCCGCAAGCACAAAAGTGCAGTGATTACTGGGGGCGTCGCGCTGACAAGTCTGCTTGCAATCCTGGTGGGGCTCGGTTACCTCTATTTTCGCGAACGTGACTTGCGAGAAAGCGAAAACAGTGCCGCACGGGCTCTCGAGAGTGAGGTAGCTGCTCTCCAGGAAGCCGCGATTGCGAGAATGGATCTGGCCACGACTAACGCAACACTCAGCACAACGAACTACGCTCTGAAAGTAGAGTCTGCCTTCCGTTCTTTAGAGAAAGGCAACCTCAATCGTCTGGAAGAGTTCTTAGGAGAAACAGAAGCAACACATCAGCAGGGATTTGAATGGCGACTCTTAAAGCAACAGTACGAGGATCAGTTTCCTGAACTAACGATTGAATGTGGTGCGGAGGTGGTGGACGTTCGGTTCTCGCCCAAATCTGACTTCATCGTTGCTTTGCTTTTTAATGGAGAGTTGATTCTAAAATCACTCGCTGATGGCAATAGTCAGCCCAAATCTATTTCGACACCGCTTGAGCAGCGAACAAGGAATCAGCGCAACCAAATGATCGATTTCATTGATGACCGAACATTCGTGGTTGGTGGATCAGCTGAGTCGCCAGAATCCGATAGCAGCGGAATAGTAATAGTTGTAGAGGTTGTTAACGACTTGAATAGGCTTCAAATCAAGAACGAAATCCCGATAACTCATCCCATTGATTCGGTTTTAATAGAAAGTGCCGAATCCGCAATAGTCTCACTTAGAACCTCAGGAGGGATGATTCATACGCGTCGCCTGAACCTCATTTCAGAGACCTTCGACCAAGATTTCCAGGTTATGGGTGGTGATTCTCGAATCTGGGGCGACCAACTCGTAACAACGAGCTCGAATTTGTCCCACACTTTGCAAGGCGTCTGGATAAGTAATTTGACGTCTGGTGAGACGATAAAGTTCATTGAGTCTGGCACACAGCCAGGAGGAACAGAAGTTTCATCTGACCTTGCACAGTTATTCGTAACCGACTCTTCAGGCATCTGGACGCTTCGAAAGGTAGACGGCGAACTAAGTGAAAAACCGGAACGCATCGGTTGGCGTCGTTGCACGAATCTCGAGAGCATCGCTGGCACATCGTGGCTGGCCTGTGCCGGTTCCGATGACAACGCCATCCGCATTATTGACTTGGAAACCGGTTTGCAGGTTGCGCGCCTCTTGCATAAGGATCGCGTCGTTAAACTGCACAATTCTGAGGATGGACAGCGGCTGGTATCGGGCAGTGAAGATGGAACGATCAAAGTCTGGGAAGTACCGCGTTTTCGAAGAGTGCTTGGGCAAGGTTATGCGGCTTGGTTCGCGCCATTTTCGCTGAGTGGAGATGGCAAGTGCATCGCCTATCAAGCTGAGCCACATTGCGTTCATGTAACGCAGACTGGTAGCGAGGATTTGCAATCATTCCAGCTACCGGATGACGATGAAAGCCAATTCAGAATTCGAACAATCGCACTTTCGTCCGACGGAGCTTTATTGGCGGTAGGTACCAAAGAACGCGCTTTCTTATGGGACACAAGCACTGGTAAGGAGATTTCACTAACTCACTTGGGATCCCATGTTACCTTTTCACCGGACGATCGAGAGCTCTTGATAGGAGACGAATACTCATGTGTGCTAGTCAAACTTGTGAACAACCGACTGAGCGGAAGAACCACGCAGTTGGCAGACAGGGCGTACGAAGACAGTGTGTTCGAGTTCTCAAACGACTCTTCTAAGATTGCAATTGGGGGACGGGGTTCAGAGTTCGTCAAGGTATGGGAGCGAAAGACGGGAGAATTCAAACTCTTCAATTACAAAGGATGGGGGCCGCAGTCGATTTCGATCAGCCCCGACAATAAGTTGATCGCGATCTCGGGTTTGAATGATCGCGTTAAGATCTACGATCTCGAAACAGAGAAGCTTGTTGATAATCTGAAGGGCAACGGAAACTGGTTGACTTCAGCCAAATTTTCAGCTGACGGAAGTATTCTGGCTGCCGCCAGCCCCGTGGGGGAAATAAAGTTCTGGCGGATGCCCTCAGGCGAAGCTGCTGGGAGCTTGCAAATGGAGAAAGGTTTGCGACGCATCCATTTCGGGCCCGACGGAAACAGACTGTATTGGTCGAGTATGGATGGCGAGGTTGGCTATCTCCAAGCCGCACCCATCCAATCGCTACCTGAATAGCAAAATTGTGAATGTAGCCCGAAGTTCGTTTTGAATATGGCATGTTGGCACGATTGGTTTTGGTCTGCCACCACGAAAGAGGCGAAATACATGAAAGCAATTTCACGACCTGCGGTGGATCTCCCTCTGCATGCAGCTATTTTCACAATCGCTCATCAACATTTTTTTTCGTGTCTTTCGTGTCTTTCGTGGTTGTAAAGAATTCCTGGACAAGCCTACATTTCCAGATTCCAGTGATACTTGTCGCGTTTTTTCCGTGAATACTCCTGGGAGCCTGAGGTAAACCAAGCACAAAATTCGCACTGATTTGTAGTGGGGAATCAAGCCGGACTACTTATCAAACGCGGTGCGAAGATGGCTGGGGATACAGGATTGGCTAATGCAGGAGAGGCAGCGAAGACGCGATACCATGGACTGGATGCACTCAGGGCCTGGGCGATGTCGATGGGCATCGTGCTGCATGCAGCCTGGATTATGGTTCCAGGCGAAGCGGGGGCACCCAAGACGGATGCTTCAGCGTCCAACTGGACCGACTATCTCTGTCTGTCGATTCACACCTTCCGCATGCAACTGTTCTTTGTGCTGGCTGGCCTGTTCGCTTGCCTGCTCGTTCGCAAACGGGGCATGTGGAAGTTTGCTTGGAATCGTTGCTTGAGGATCGGTGTACCGCTAGTGCTGGCTTGGCTGGTCCTCTGTCCCATCATGGTCTATCAATACAATGTGGCCGGAATTCAATCGGGAGCCATCCTGGGCTCCAGCTCAGCTTGGGAATTGACCTGGGAATACTTTGCGAACCTGACGCCGGACAGCGTCATGTTGCTGCATCTGTGGTTTATCTACTATCTGCTAATCGTCTACGCTGTTGCCATTGGGGCTCGAGCAGCACTGGTGACGCTCGACCGCAGTGGCGCCGTACGGCAACGCTGCTCAGACACACTGGGCAAAGTGATCGCCAGTCGCTGGAACGCTTTTGCATTGGCCGCGATCTCCGCTCTTTTGCTGTTTCCGATGAAGACCAGTTGGGGCATCGAAGTCAACTTGGTTTCTTTGACTCCCAAATGGCTGGGGCTGTTCAGCTATCTCGTGTTCTTCGCGGTCGGGTGGCTGATGTATCGCAATATCCACCAGTTGCCGGCCATGATCCGCGGCTGGCGTTGGCGATTGGCAGCGGGGCTGCTGCTGACCATCTCGTACTATTTCTACGGCCATTATGCGACGAAGAACGGGTACACAACGTGGGATTATCCGAACCTGGTAGTCGAAGATATTCAATTCGATTATGAAAAAGGCGAGCGAGATTTTGCAAGTCTCCGTCGGCAACTGCTGGAAAGTGAAGATGGCTCGATCGCTCACGCTGTTAGGAACTTGCTACCGCCAGAACATCAGGACTTTCTGCGGGTACATTCCACTGCCACCGAAAATCAGCTGAACGGACTGCTGATGACGATCAATCGCACGATCCTTCCCGGAGCGGAACTATCCCAGCAGATCGATACCTCATCGCTAACGCTTTCGGACGTAGCCAAGCGAACGCTGAGCCAACCGGTTAGCGAACGAACTTCTGAGGATAATGCTGTGTTGAACCGGCAGATCCTGGAGGCAGGCTTTACGGGCACAATCCTGCGCGAGGACGTTTATGAGCCCTACTACTATGCGATGCGGGCGGGCTATAGCTATATTTATTCGCTGATCACGTGGCTGCTGATCTTCGGCTGTATTGGCTTTTCGCAAAGCTACTTTCATGCAGAGAGTCGCTGGTGGCGCTACTTTTCCGACGCATCGTACTGGTTCTACCTGGCACATCTTCCGATCCAATTTCAAATCTTGTTATGGGTTGGCGATGAACCTTGGCACTGGACGCTCAAATTCCTGGTCTATGTGGTCGGAACAACTGCTGTGCTTTTACCGAGTTATCATTATCTGGTTCGACCCACTTGGGTCGGTTGGTTGCTCAATGGCAAAAAGATCTCGATTGCGAGGCCAAGAGCCGACCGCCATCCAATCGGGGACTTGATCGACCCGCAACCGTCTGCCAGGCTCGTGCAGTAATTGGGCACGAGCTCCTAACTATCGAACAAAAGGCAGTTTGATGAGAATCGCTTCAGGATTGATATTCTGTTTCGCGTGGATTGTCGTGTTAGCGGAGACTGCGCACTGCCAGGACAAAATGCGAGCGCGAGGTTTAGGCATTCCTCTAGAGGGTACGCCTGGGCAGTTCAACGCGATTACGGACGTGGAAGGCGTTGAAGTTGGTTACGCAACGATTATTGACGACACTTAGGCGCTCGGTGATGATAGCCGACCTGTGAGGACTGGCGTGACAGCCATTCTGCCTCGCGGCAAGAACGGCACAGTTTCTCAACCCGTATTTGCTGCCTGGCATTCGCATAACGGCCATGGTGAAATGACAGGCACAGCTACCATCGATGAACGCGGTGTGTTGCGAGGGCCGATTATGATCACGAACACCCATAGCGTCGGAACGGTTCATCAAGCGGTGATTGCCTGGCGAGTCAAACGAGGAGCTCCTCCGGATTTCGGTGGTTGGTGGTCTCTACCGGTTGTCGCAGAAACCTGGGACGGATTATTGAATGACATCACTGGTTTTCACGTCCAACCCAGGCACGTGGATTCGGCAATCGAGTCGGCAACGTCAGGTGCGATCGCCGAGGGAAACGTCGGGGGTGGTACCGGAATGATATGCTATGGTTGGAAGGGTGGAACAGGTACTTCCTCCAGAGTGCTGTCAGCGAAACAAGGTGGCTTCACAGTTGGCGTGCTCGTCCAAGCGAACCATGGTACACATCGCCAACTGATGGTTGCTGGCGCTCCCGTCGGGAAGACGTTGTCTGACGATCCCGAGACCTCCAAGCTAATTTGGAAGATGGAAAATGAGCAAGGATCGATCATCATTGTGATTGCCACCGATGCCCCAATTTTACCGCATCAGTTGAAACGGCTTGCACGGCGAGCCACCATGGGGCTAGCACGTACGGGTTCCACTTCAGGTGATGGCTCTGGGGATATGTACATCGCCTTCTCAACCGCCAACAACAACTTGAGCAATGAAGGTTCGATTGTGAAACTTGACATGTTGCCAAACGAGCTGCTGGATCCACTTTTCGACGCGACTGTCCAAGCCACGGAAGAGGCTATTCTTAACGCTCTGATCGCGGCAGAAACTCTAACGGGTGCCGGCAATCGAACTGCCCATGCACTTCCTCATGATGCCGTGCAAAATATCCTGCAAAAACATCAACTATGGGACCGTCCGTAAATAAATTACCGAATTGAGAATCAGCCGAAGTGCGCTAGCACACGGTTTTTGCGAGAACGGGAAGCTAGCGGTTCCGGCTGACCCGGTAGCTTATTTCGGGACGGTCCCTAAGCTAAGTTCTCTTCACTTCAGGAGTAGTGTATTTTCCTAAGTGCAGTACGTTCTGACTCGCTGGACAATTAACAATAGGGTCTCAGCAGATTCATTGGCTGCATGCTGACAGTTTGATATTCTGAAGGGCCAAGTCGCACCAATCTTCATCTAGGAATTTCGCGAGCATGACACGCCGACCAATCGGTTACCTAGCTGTCGCAGTTTGCACGCTCTGTATTTTTCGGGACTTGGCTTCGTGCCAGGAAGGTAAGCCATACCTGACGACAAGCAGCCCCATGACACTACTCAGTGCCAACGATGGCGCCTCTGATGTGGTTTGGCGCAAGACTCCCGAAGGCCTAGTGGATTACGAGGTGAAGACTCAAGATTCTTTTACGGTGATACGGCTTTATCCTGACAGGCCGCCGGAAACCAAGACCGTTTACGGTACAGTCCCGTGCAACGTAATCGGTACGCCGACAATGGCGATTTCTCATGAAGGACGCTGGGGCTTGGTTACGAACCATGGACTAATCTTGCCTGGAATGAGGGCAGACTACCCGACTGGCACACTGCTGGAAAATGCTGATATCCAGGGTGTCGACTTGAACTCTCAGGACCTTGCACCCCCTCTCTCGAACATGCTGTCCTTAATCGATCTCAAGTCGGAAGAATTGCGTGTTGCGGATCGAGTGTTGTTTGATGATCATCCGACACATGTCTTACCAACGCCGGATGGAAAGCATTTCATCGTCGCAGGTTCGCAAAAATTCTACGTCTATCGCATTGATGAGGGAAAGCTAGTCGAGGTGAGGGCAACCCCTCACTATCGCGGCCTGACTTGCTTGTGGATTCATCCCGACTGCAAAGGTCTAATCGCCACCCAAGGGGATGTTCTGGATGTTACGAAACCATCTGCCATCAACTGGTATAAGATCGACGATACGTTTGGAATAGAGTTCGTTGCTAAAGTCAATCCACGCCCCGGTCTCGATGTGGAACTGTTGGACACGACGGCAATTCCCAGGATAAGCCCCGATGGTCGCATGGCACTTGTCTGTCAGCGAGCTGTTGGGGGAAACGGTGATTTGTGTGGCGTGTTGGTCGTGGATCTGACCGTCAATCCTCCGGTGATATCCCATGTGATCGAGCAAGTCGGAGATGGAGTCGAGAGTTTCGCATTTCATCCCAACGGCAAGCTGGCAGTTGTGACCTGCTTGGGTATGCAGAACAACGACATTGCCGTATTGGACATTTCAAGCGAAAAGCCATCGATACTTTATCACCTAGACGTTGGTGGGGTCGCGCAGGGAATAGAATTCACTCCCGAGGGCGACAAGCTGTTTGTGGGTTCGTTGGTGGAAAATCGAATCGAAGTATTTGATGTGGTCGGGGATTTCGAACTGGTGAAGAGCCCCAAGTTTTTAAAGACTGGCCACGGTCACTGTAGCTTGTCGATCGGTAGGCATCCAAAATAAGCAAATGAATCCATTGTTCCAGAAGCTGAGCGGACTATTTCACGAAACTACGGAGCGCCTAGCGACTCGATCTATTACCAGGAGAAACAACAACCTCACAGCATTTCGAGAGAGAGTATGTTAACATGGCCCGGTCACGTCATGACTTCGCTTAGTATTTCCAGTTCAGGATAGTCCCTTCCATCGTAGACGCGATGATTCGGTCGTAGCCGTCCAAAAACTTGACATGTCTCAATGGGCGATCAATTCGGTAGGTCCCAATGGGTTCTAAGTTGGAACTATCGACGAAAACGAGTGCTCCTGAGGGGCTGGTAACTACGAGGGACTGATCGTCTGGTGAGAAGTCGCACGACATAATACGCGATGCGCTCAAAGGCGTGCTGACCCGCATCTCTTGAGTACTAAAATCGTAAATTTCGAGTCTATCCTTTCTTAAGTCTATAAACGCGATTCTTCTGCCGTTGGAAGAAAATACGCTGCTGTAATTTCTCTGCGATTCAATGGTGTGCGAAAATGTTGCCGTGCCTAACGAGTCTACGCGCCAACATTGAGCGTAAGCGAATGGTGCTTTAGCATTCTTAGCATTCTTCCCCCATGCCCCACCTCCTACAACCAAGTGTTTTCCATCAGGAGAAAACTGGGCAGCGATAATACCTCTGTTTTCTGACCGTGCATTCTGAAGAGTTGCAGTTGAGCCTGATGTCAAATTAGAAACTTGCACCATTCCCTGTTCGCCAGTTGATAGCAGCAGGTCTTCGTCAACCGGAGAGAACGCCAGTGCCCATAGTTCATCTGATCCCATGATGACTGTTTCCCTAACTCGACCAGTGAGGGTATCCCAAATCTCGACTGAAACCTGAGAGCTTTCTGAGGCCTTCATTCGTGACACCGCCGCGCGTTTACCACTTCCCGACAAAGCAATGGACTGAATGCCTGCTTCCTGTTGGCCTGTCGTCAGCTCTCGTACTTCACCACTCAGCACGTTCCACAAGGCAACCTCATTGGCGGGCGTGGGAAACGCAACGACGGGAGAAGACTGATCGACCGCGAATGGTGCATACCAAAACTTAGCGGACTCCATGGGACGGACCGAAAACTCGAATCTGCGAATTGAACTGCCGCCAATCCAAATCAGTCCATGTTGCTGGAAATGGACTTTCATTGGAACATCTTCAAGGTCGCCGAGATGAAAGCGTTCGAGGATTCGACCTGAACCGCACTCGAAAACCCAGATTGACTTATGATCTGTGTCGCACACCGCAAGAAGCGCGCCATTTTCGGAGAATTCGCAATGGGTCCCACGCCTCCAACTAAGTTCTTTTGTCAGGTTCTGTAATCCATTCGACATGTCCCAAATCTGTGTGCCAGCGTATCCCGTGATTGCAATAGAGCTTCCATTCGGAGCGAATGTCGAGTGTTGCAATCGCCCGTCGTAATCGAAGTTGCTCAGCTCCTCAAGGGTTTCGGAGGAGTACACTTTGACGGATCTTTCCTCCCAACCGTGGGCAAATATGTGGTCCGTATTACCTGGCGAAAATTTCGCAACACATCGCGTTCGGAAAGGAGTCTGTTGATGCTGGAGCTCCTGGAAACTCGGCAAGTCCCAGAGCTTTAGATGGCCATTGGAGTCGATGCTACATAACCGATTCCCTCCACTCTGGAAGTCTACACAACGAACTGGAAATTCGTGTTTTAGCGTTGCGGCGGGAACCCCTGCCAAAGCACCGCCGCTCCGATCTAGTTCCCACACTAGTACTCGCCCACCGTCATCACCGATGCCAGTGGCAGCTGCCAGCCACTGGCCGTCTTCGGAAACGACTAAATCCCAGAAAACCGCTGAGGCATCGAGCGAGTCGGTGTTCACTTTCCAGGGCAAGCGTTTGTTCGAACCAGCATCGTACACTGCGATGTCGCCAGTCTTTAGCGCAATGAAGTAGTGGTCGCCTTTCGGGTCAGAGGTTGCACAGGCCATTGGACTTTCCAGAGGCGTCACACTGCCAAGCTGTTCTCTGCAGCGCTCGTTAAGAAACCGCCAAGCGGGATTTGTCGCGGCGTCTTCCTTCAGGTCCGCACAGCGCGAAAGCAGCTCAAGGCATAATGAAGTGTTACCGCTGTTGATCGCATCGAAGGCCATCGAGAGAGTTTGTTTCTGCGTGCGGATCTCAAGGTCGTGTTGGCTCTGGATGGCAATGTCGCGTTCTCGGGAAGCGGTTTTTTCAGCGGCGATTGCAATTACTCGCTGTTCGTCCGCAGATTTTCTTTGTGCAACTGCCTCGTTCCATTGCCATAGGGCGACGGCCAACCCCAGCAACAGCGCTAACAACAGACCAGACGAAACCGCCAAGGATTGTCGATGCCGACGAATCGCTTTGCTCAACATGTAAGCCGTCGATGGCGGGCAGGCACCGACGGGTTCGTTCGCTAGGTAATGTTCGATATCCAAGGCAAATCCCTTGGCTGTGTCATAACGACGATTGCGATCCTTGTCGAGCGCTTTCATGACAATCCAGTCGAGCTCGCCTTGCAGCGTGGAACTTAATGCCTTGAGACTCGCACTACGGTTGGCAGCGATCTTGGCGGTTTGCTCACCCAGCGTACTCAGGCGGCGGGACGGACGCGGTGGTTCATCCTCGCGAATCATCTTGTGCAATTCGGCGTAAGCGGTTTGACGCAGTCGCTCGGGATCGAGCGGTGTGGTTCCGGTGAGCAACTCATACAACAGCACTCCGAGCGAATAGATGTCGCTGCGAGTATCGATGTCCAGACCGCTCATCTCGGCTTGCTCGGGACTCATGTACTGTGGCGTACCCACCATCTGACCGTACTGCGTAAATAGCGTCTTGGTGGTCAACTGCTGTGAAATGGCTTTCGACACACCAAAGTCGATCACCTTAGGGACAGGTTTTCCATCGTGCAGCGTCACCATGACATTGGAGGGCTTGATGTCGCGATGAATGACACCTTTCTGATGGGCGTGTTGAATCGCGTTGCATACATCCTTGAACAGGCTCAAGCGGCTGCGCGTGTCAAGCTTGTTTTCGTCGCAAAACTTGGTAAGCGGAATTCCTTTGACCAATTCCATCACGAAGTAGGGATGCCCGCTTTCGGTCTCGCCGCCGTCGAGCACTTTGGCAATATTGGGATGGTCCATCATGGCCAACGCTTGTCGCTCGGCTTCGAAGCGAGCGATGACCTCTTTGCTATCCATGCCAGGTTTGATGATCTTCAGCGCGACATTGCGGCGGACCGGCCAAGTTTGCTCAGCCATGTAGACTACACCAAAACCGCCTTCGCCAATTTTTTGCAGCAATTTGTATTTGCCGATGCTCTCGCCCAGGGGGACACTGATTCGTCGAGCATCCTCGGTTGGAGGGACGTCGAACAGACTGTCTGGCTGCTGATGCGCCTTGAGCAGATCTTCCACCTGGACGCGCAGTTCCGGATTCGTCCGACAGGCACCATCGAGAAAGGCGGGCCAATCGGACGGAGCAATTTTTTCGACCGCTTCCTGGAAGATTTGCTTGGCAGTTTCGGGCAGGGTGCTCATGTGCGTTTCCTTGGAGTAAGGGAATTCTGGTGAGCAATGCGAAATCGAGGGGATTTTTGTCTCAGAAATTTTGACATTTCTCGGCGAACACCACCGCCCGTTTACAGGCAAAGCCTGAAATGACTGTATTTTCGTTTTCGTACTCAGCCACAGCCGCTCAGCGAGTTATCTCGATAAATTATAAATTAAGCATTGTGCGGACAATAAGGAGCAGCAATCGGTAGTGGACGTCGGAGTCAATCGTGCTTGTCTGGGAGAGCGAGGAGCGTCAACTTTGTGGGAGGTTGAAAAAGTTAAAATGAGAAGTGCAAAACGCAAAATGATGGAAAGGCGATGAGACGCGGTGAGGATTTAGAAGATCGATTGCTGGAATTCGCCGCTCGCGTCGGGAAGTTGGTAGATGCATTACCGGACACGCGTCTGGGACGCCATATCGCGAGCCAACTGGTACGCAGTGGCACGTCGCCTGCGCCGAATTACGCGGAAGCATGCGCTGCAGAGAGCAAACGAGATTTTATTCACAAATTGGGTATCGCATTGAAAGAGCTTCGCGAATCGAGATGTTGGATCAGGCTGGTCCTGAAAGCCGATCTGTTGCCCGAATCTCGAGTATTCGAATTGCTGGACGAAGCAATTCAATTGTGCAATATCGTTGGGAAGTCAATCGTTACCGCGAAGGCCAACTACGCAAAACCCAAGCTGCCAACGCCCAAGTAACCTTCCTAACAACATCCATTCCAAATCATTTTGCATTTTGCACTTCTCATTTTAACTTTTTCAATAGGCATAACATCATGCGGACCAAAAGTGTCGCAATCGGTAGTGGAAGAGCCCCACGACTGGGACTAGCCTCGTCAGCTACGACAGTTATTTTCCGCACGATGCTAAGATCTATTTCTCGTTGACTCTGGTTCCCCGCGATCGGCCATCGCGACTTTGAGCCGGGCGCGGGCGTAAGTCCAATGCCGATAGGCGGTTGCACGCGACAAGCCAAGCAGTTGCCCGGCCTCCTCGACTGAAAAGTCAGCGAAAATTCGCAGCTTGACCAACTCAGCCGCTTCGGGCTCATCGCGGGCCAGCTGATCCAAAGCATCGTCGAGCGCCAAAATCTCAGCGGGATCCTGATGGATTCGCAAGTCCGCAGCGGACAGTTCGACGCGCACCAGCTTGCCGCCGAACTTCTCTGCTTTGCGCTGCCGAGCGCGCTCCACCAAAATCCGCCGCATGGCCTCGGCTGCTGCTGCGAAGAAATGTCCCCGACCGTCCCACTGCGGAGCGACCGTCTGATCGACCAGCCGCAGAAAAGCCTCATGTACCAGCGCGGTCGCTTGCAGCGTCTGCCCGGGCCGCTCATTGGCCAACCGCGCCGCCGCTAGTTTGCGTAGTTCCTCGTAAACCAGCGGCAATAGTTGGCCAGCGGCTTGCGGATCATGTTCGATTTGCGACAGGATGCGTGTTACATCGGTCATGTCATGTTCACTTCCACGAGTAGCGCCAGCCGCGCAGTCGGTTGGGCAGGCACATGATTAACGTGGCTGCGGGCACACCCCAATTCAAATTCAGAAAAAATCGACACATTGTTATGGACAGCAACCAAGTGGAATTCCGGATTATCTGGGAATCAACCCCAAAATACGGGAAATACACGAAGAATGGACACTTCTTGCCAATCGCCCCCGAATTGACAGTTGGTCAAACGCGTCGGCCTGTTTTTAGACTTCTGCAAGCGAGCCCAGTCAGCAAAGTCCCCCCACCACTAAAGTCCATACTGGGAGCCGGCCAACATCACTTCGCCGGTTGTATTTACTTTTCGTGTGTTTCGTGCACTTCGTGGTGAACCTCCAGTAGTTGCGAGCTTCAATCTGGTGG
Source organism: Pirellulaceae bacterium (assembly GCA_041753315.1). Lineage (GTDB taxonomy): Bacteria > Planctomycetota > Planctomycetia > Pirellulales > Pirellulaceae > Aureliella. The sequence goes on from JBGSUV010000053.1 coordinate 37,904, forward strand.
TGATCGCCGAAAACGGTCCTGTATTTCAGGGGTTCGCCTCACCAGACATCGCTCCGCGAAAGCACGCCCAACTTACACTTTCGCGGAGCGAAAGGCGACCATCATTGACCACTCAATCCTAGGCAACTCCGACTAGTTGGCATTCGCATCAAGAACAATTGTTCAGGCGAAGCCAGAGAGCACATGAACTCGGCTGTGGGCAAGGAGAAATTCGTTGCATCAGCGATTTTCTGTGTTGCTCTTCGCGTTGAAATCAATGTCTTCTGTCGGCTCAATCCATTCCGGCCAGTTTGGATTGGACTGCATGCGCGCCAAATAGGCTCTTGACCAATGATAATCCAGGAACGTGTGCACTCCAGTGTCGCAACACGCTTTAAAGAGTCGCGCGGATTCGGCCTTCTTGCCGTCGGCCATGGCGACCAGCCCCAAGTAATGCAGAGCAGTACAGCGGACGAAGACACTTTCAATCTCTGCAATGGCTTCTTCTGTTAAATTGCCCGTCACGGCTTGCATACACTCCCGCATGCCCCAAACGTCGAGAAAAGTCTTGTCTCCTAAGGCTAGGATCTCCTCGGCCTCCTGCTGCATCAGATCTTTCCGACCACATAAAGCGAGCATCAGGAGTCCACGTTCGCGAGCCAGTGCATTGCCGCGATAAGCGGTTTTGAGCTGCTCATGAAGCTCAAGAACACCATTTGGAGCTCTATGCAGTTGGGCTAGGAAATGCGCCTTAGATATTATGGCATTAGGGCTCTCGGAATCTACTTTTAGCTGATCGAATTTGTTCATCGCCTCACGAGCGTCGGAGGTGAAGCCGAAAATTGGGGCTGCAGCGTATTCAATAATGACAGTATCTGCAAACTCCATCCTTAAGGCGAGTTCATCCAACTGTTCCATGGCACCTAGTTGACTCAATGTGTTGATCGTCACGCTTTGATTCACTAGAATGTCCAAATCGAGCTTGGAAGACTCTTTCAAGGCATTATTAATCTCCTCGCACCTTACCGTGTTACCGTTTATTCTGAACAACTCAGATGCTGTCCGTAGTAAGAGCTGCTTTATGAACAGCATGTGCTGCGTTTCGCCAGATATTCGCAGCGCAATATCAAAATTGGTGAGCGCCTCATCCAACAAAGATTCGTCCCTATTGTCTAGCGATTGCCAGCTCTGCGCGGTGGCCAAAATCCCCAGAGCAATTGGATACTTCATTCTTTCGGCGTCGTTTTCCAATAACTGAACTGCAAGAGAAGGCGACGCGATCGATTCCGCCATGGCAACGAAAATGCGCTCTTCGATAGTTTTCGGGGTTTCCTTGCGGATTTGTTCCAAGCATCGAATATACGCTGAGTCGTTGCCATCATTTACATGCGAGCACGCCAATGCAGACAAAATGCACAACCGCACTGCATCGTCCGTACTTTCATCCAAAGTTTTCTGAAGGCGGCGAACGGAATCTGCATATTCACCCTGGTGCGAAAGAATGTGGCCTTCCAACAGGCCAATCCAGTCGGCTCGCACTCCGGCTCGTCTTGCCGTCGCGATAGCAGCTTGTGCTCGATCCGGGTTGCCCGAAAGTGTCTCGGAAATCGCTTGCTGTAGCGCCAGGGATTGTAACGACTCCAGACTTAGCTGAGACCGCTGCTCAGCCTCTTGGGCCTGAATTGCCAACGTGGTTGCTTGTTGCAGTTGAATGTAAAACGCGCCGATTCCTATTAGCGATAGCACTACATATCCGGCAACAATTCCAATTGGCACGCGATACTTACGGAATGTCTTTTTCAGTTTGTAGATCGAACTCGGAGGGACGACATTTACTGGTTCATGTCGAAGGTGCCTCGTGACATCTGCCGACAAATCGGCGACGGTTTGATACCGCCTAGCACGATCTTTTTCAAGGCAGCACATGACAATCCAATCGAGTTCGCCTTTCAGCGACGCAGACAGCCGGCTGGGTTCGGTATTGCGTTGCTTGGAAACCGTGGCGATCGTATCCCCCAATGTGCTCAGGCGTTTGCTGGGTGTCGGTGGTTCCTCCTCGCGGATGATACGCTTGATCTCGTCGTAGGCGGCCTGGGAAAATCGCTCGCGGTCAAAGGGGGTGGTGCCAGTCAGCAATTCGTAAAGCAACACGCCCAGGCTGTATACGTCGCTGCGAATGTCAACATCCAAGGCATTGATCTCGGCTTGTTCGGGACTCATGTAGAGCGGGGTCCCCACCATCTGATTCAGCCGCGTGTAAATCGTCTTGTCAGTCAACTGCTGACCCATGGCCTTGGCGATTCCGAAGTCGATCACCTTTACTACTGGGATACCATCGTGTGGTGACACCAGGATGTTGTTGGGTTTTAAGTCCCGATGGATGACGCCCTTGGCGTGCGCGTGTTGTACCGCCCGACAGACATCAACAAACAACTTCAGTCGTTCCGTCGTCGAAAGCCCCTGCGAGTCGCAGTAGTCGACGATGGGTACGCCGCGGATCAACTCCATCACAAAGAACGGTCGCCCAGAGTCGGTAGTGCCGGCATCGAGTACTTTCGCAATGTTGGGGTGGTCCATCAGCGCTAGCGCCTGGCGTTCGGCCTCGAAACGCGCGATGACTTCGCGCGTATCCATGCCGGGTTTGATAATCTTCAAGGCGACTTTGCGCCTCACCGGCCGCTGTTGCTCGGCTACGAAGACGAGCCCAAAGCCTCCCTCGCCAACTTGCTCCATCAGCCGATAAGGGCCCACCACCGATCCTGGCCCCTCAGAAATCGGTCGAAAAGCTGCAGTAGGCTCTGACGAAACGTCGGGAATAACTGGCTTTTCCAGGAAGCTGGCAGCCGTGCCGTCGACTCTCAGCAGCGATTCAACGTCGTTCCGCAATTGTGCATCATCACCGCAAGCCTCCTGCAAAAATTCCGCTCGCTTTTCTGGTGGTACCGCCGACGCTGCCTTGAAGATTTCACTTTCATTCATCGATTGACTCCCGAGTTATTGGCTTTGATCGTAATGCCTCACCACTCAGTGCGCCATTTCCGGGTGGAACCCTGGGAGATACTTTTGAAAAATTTGCACTTCTTGCTAATCACCAACAAATTGAAGTCTATAAATGCTGGAGGTTAACCACGAAAGTCACGACACACACGAAAAAAGACTGCAATCGGCGTTGTAATGTTGGCTGGCTAACAAGTGATGACGATTTTAATATTTGGTGTACTTTCGCGGAGCGAAAGGCGACACTTACTTTCCGCTCCAACCTAATGTGGTCCCCTACCGAGGTAGCCACGAAAACAGATAGCGCAGTGAGGAGTGTAGAATCGCGATGATTGTGGTGAACATCCCGTAGCGACCGGATCACGAGTCGGAGGGTGGTTCCATTGTACGTCGGCTTAGAAACCGCTTCAGCCAGGCTTTGGAAAATCGCCAGTCATCTTCGGCCGTAGCGGGGGCGATGCCGAGCAACTGGGCAGCTTCGGCGTTGGTCATGCCGAGAAAGTAACGCAGTTTGACCAACTCTGCCTTGCGCGGTGCCTTGGCTGCCAATTCATCCAGCGCTGCGTGTACATCCAACAGCTCCGCCATATCGACTTCCTCAGAGACAAACCACTCAGGCTCGAAATCTTGGCGTTGCATGCCACCGCTGCGTTTCTGACGGCCTTTTCGCCGAGCGTTCTCGACCAGGATGCGCCGCATCGCCTCGGCGGCCGCTCCAAAAAAGTGAGCTCGACCATTCCACTGGACCGGTTGCGTCACATCGACCAGCCGCATGTAGGCTTCGTGCACCAGTGCCGTCGCTTGCAGCGTTTGCCCCGGTTTTTCACTGGCGAGTTTCGCAGCAGCCAGCCGGCGAAGTTCTTCATACACGGCCAGCAACAGTTGTTCTTGAGCCGAGGCGTCTCCCTTTTCAAGCTGTTGGATTAACCGCGTTACATTCGTCATGGTGTTTTCCCGCTCGCATTGCACGGCTGCTCGTGCTTTCCACTTTTTGTCCACCGACGTTCGTATCGTGTCATTCGCAAATAGTAGTGGCGAAGCGCCAGAGTACCACCGCCTTCTCCAAGACTAGAGTACCTTCGAGAATCGCAGTAAGACAGAGCAGCTTCTCACGATTTCGGTTCGGAAAATTGCACGGATTGTAGAACAATTGTCCTCAATATTGTCCTCAATTGTTCGGCGGTGCCTGGCACTTCTGAACGATTGAGGACAATTGTTCTACGCTTTAGCTTAGCTTTCGCTCGCCGAGTGATACTACGGATGGTTATTCGGAGCCAAGCTTGGCTTTGATATAGTCTCCCAGCCGTACTTGGTCTTCTTCCGTCTTGAAGATCTGCAAGTGGCCATGACCGTCGTAGCGCCATATCTCTTTGGGGTCGGACGCCGCATTGTGTAACCGCTCACTGTGATAGGGTGAAACTCCCGCATCCGCAGATCCATGGATGAGCAAGACTGGTACTCCAAGTTCGTGGATCGCATCCTCGCCGCAATACTCATCGCTTGTGAGTAACCAAGCGCCCCATTTCACCAACCAGAGAGGGCCTAGCCGACCAAGCTTGTCGGCGATGTGATAACTGTGTTTGGCATAGGTCGCCTCAGCAACTACCAGTCGAATTCCCAAATCTTTCTTAAGCGACGCGGCATTGAGGGCGAGCTGGCCACCCATACTCTGGCCGTACAGCACGATTCGGCTACTGTCCACATCGTTGCGGCTGGTGACATAGTCGATAGCCGCTACGGAGTCCTCAACCAACCCCTGGCGGCTTGGCCTGCCCGCAGAACGGCCGTAACCGCGATAATCAAAAACAAACACGTTCAGCCCATGTTGCAAGAGCCAGTGAGTGTTCGCAACCGTGTGGGTAATGTTTCTGTCGCTGCCATGAAAGACAACCACTGTTCCAACTGCATCGGCAACCGGCAGAACCCAGCCATGGAGACTTGTGCCATCGGAACTGGCGAAGCTGACCTCTTCAGGTTCTAAACCCAGTTCTGCAGCACGGCCATAATCGCGGGAGGAAGGCCGGTAGAACTGCGCATCAAAAAATCCCGTCCACTGGAACACAAAGCAGATCACTAAAGTAATGGCAAGTGTAATGCCTATGGAAATGCCGCAAGTCTTCAACATCTCCGACCCGGCAGGCCACGTCGCCTTGAACAGTACACGGCGAATCGCGGCGATGCTGATTACAATGGCGCACGGGATCAAGAGTAGTCCGGCCAAAGACAGCAGGAGTCCAATATCTTCGTTTTTCATAGCTAACGACGTCCCCCATCATAAATTCAATTCGGATATTTTACACAACCGCTTGGGACGGCATGCTAGCCCATCAGTTCGCCGTACAAAAAAGCTCTGGCAAATGCCCAGCGGCGTTTGGCAGTGGCCGGAGAGATGCCCAGCAGTTCCGCCGCGTCTTTGAGCGGCAGACCGGCGAAATAGCGTAGCTTGAGCAGCGCCGCCACATCCGCGTGCTCTTTATCCAACCTCCAAAGCTTCGTCGACGGCTAGTAGACGGTCGGGTTGTTCTTGGCTGGCCGGGCAATTGATCTCGAGATCCATGCGGTCCCTATCCCCACCGTGCTTAGGGCCCGCGCAAAAATAACTTTTACAAGTTTTATTAACGTGGATTGATCGTATAGTTCCACTCACCGTGGAATGTATCACGTTTTAATCGCAACGCTGCAAGCTCGGTATCGCTGACTTTAGTCTTTGTTGGATAT
>JBGSUV010000054.1:0-1734 GCA_041753315.1 Pirellulaceae bacterium
CTCGAGTACTCGCTGCGCCGGGGTGAGCGATCGACAAGCGGCTCCGACGAAGGCACTTACCAGGAACTACTGCAACATGTAAGACAAACTATTTCGCAAAAAATGCTAACTGCCACTTGCATCCCTCGGACTTCATAGTCGCTGGCGATCACCGAGCCGCCGGAGACCCGCTCTCCATTGGCAAACCGCGCGATCGGCGGCTTCGTGTGCATCGCTTTGTTCTGTTGCCTTGCGTGCCAATCGAGATCATTATCGCGACCCGTTTCCAGCACAGCAGGTTTTCATCATAGTCAACTCATTGTCGGATATCGCGGTGTCACAAGCAAGCAGATATTAAATTCGGAAGGCATGCTTGAAGTCATGATTCCATTGTGCGACCTCGACTGCCGTGAGATCCGCCATTCAGGAACAGATGCGTGGCCTGCCAAAAGTATTTGCAGCCTTTGGAGTCATTGAGTTGGTTTAGTCGCATTACTTCGTCGCGCGCTTCCTGAGCGGTCATCACGATCTGTTTTACGGTCACGTTTGCAGGGCCAGCCGCTGGCTGAATCTTGCCGTCAATCTCCCATTCGGCTACGCGCGCATCTGAGTCTATGGTTTCACCGTCAACGCGGATTACCGCGTAAGCTTCGACGTAGTGATTCGGAGTTGTCATTTGGGTCAGAGCAATCCTCCGGCAACAGAACGACGGCGGTAACTGCAGCCGCGGGGGTTGAGTGGTTGTGCAAAGCCGATCGGGCCCCGCGGCTTCGGTTCACCACGTGGTTCTGACCGCGTAAGGTGGCAATCGAGCTTGCGGCGCAACGAACCCGCCGCCGTTGTAGTGTAGCATGGTTAGCGTCCGCCTAGCAAGTTTATCCTGACGCCAAGTATTGATCGTCCACCTTCCACCCTCTGCCGCTCACCGTTTTCGGGCTTGTCCCGGCGGGAGCATGACTGGTAGCTACCTGGGCACAGCCAACCAGCGCAGTGGACGAGCAGTTATCTCAAACTAGCCGCTGAGGTTGTCCGAGTCCACCACATCCCTGCTGGCTAGCGTCACTCCCGTTGCGGACTCGGTTTGCCGCCATTTGCTCGCCATCACCACAGCTCGTCCGCCGCTGCTATCGTGCGCTGTTGTTGGTAGCTACCAGTCACCCTCCCGCCGAGACAAGCTCAGCGGTGAGGAACGCGAGCGAAGTTGGTGCGAAACATCAACATCAGATTTTGAGTGAATGCGTCTGCACGAGTCAGAATTAATGAACGTCAGCACGTGTTTGTAGCGAGCAGCATGTACACGCGTTGCAAACGAAAGAACTCGATCGCGTTCAAGCACGAATCAAAGCTAAACGAAGCGTGTCAGAACGTTCGACATCACCGCGGTCGCCGAGGGTGATTGTTTAGTAAGTTGGACCGGCTCGGCGACTCAGGTGCATGTCATGGTTCGTGGCCTTTTTGTCGCCCTGGGGAACCTGCCATTGATGCTTGGAGTCTAACCGATTTCTGCTGGTCCCTGCGACGTTCTGGTTGCGATGGTCCAGTTCTGGCGGGCTCGCCGTTGGTTGCTCTCGCCGCGCGCCGTAGTCACGGTGTGGAACAATCAAGGGAACCCACCAGTGGAGCATGGAGCGTGCTAAGCGATAAAGTCAGTGAATTGCGTTTCTACGTTGCCGCTCAAGTCCGCTCGAACCAAGTGATGTTCTCACCGCTCAACACGGATTGGCCACCATTGATCATTAACGCGACGGGAGAGTA
>JBGSUV010000055.1:0-29511 GCA_041753315.1 Pirellulaceae bacterium
CCACAATCTAATTGCGGGCAATGCATTGGACCACTCAGAATGGTTCAGGCAGCATCTGCTTGTTAATTTAGGTGGGGCAACTTCGCAAAATTTCTCGGCCATTCTGGTTGACATGGTTCGCTGCTGCGCGCTGCTCGACACTCTTTTTGGTCGAGAGGGCATTTTGAAGCCTGCACAGCGCATTACCAGTGCACGAATCCCCGCAAACGCCATCTACCCCACCCAAATTACGACACTCGGCCATCCCGCCCGTGCAGCTATTGAAAACCAACTAGGGACACACCCTCTGTTGACTCGTTGTAGAGTGTGTGTCCCCGGCGCGCAGTCGAAGGAAGTGTGTGTCCCCGGGGTCGAAGAAAGTGTGTGTCCCCGGGGCGTTAGAGGTCGCCAGGGCGAGAACTTTGACTCTTTCATAGGCCCCCGATGGCAATTGTGTTGGATAAGCTCGAAAGCTGGTAAAACAGACGATTTGGGCGAACCTGTTATTTAAGACAGCGTTGTGCCAAGATTAGATAATGGGGTTCGTCGTTGTCGACGAAGTTAAGCGTCCCTTTGGAAAACCAGGGCACGCGGGACTCGTAACTTCGTCCACTAACCTAGTGCTGCTTCAACTCTAAAAATCTTGCGTAGTGGACCTTGCTAACTAATGCTAAAGGTTCTGCAGTGAAGGAAGCTTTAGCAGGCAAGAGCCACTACCTCCAACCCTAATTCTTGATCTGGACGCAGCACTAGTTCTGAATGTCGGCGCATCACTAGCTCGGCGCAATCGCAATGCAGTGGGCGATGCTATGGAAAATTGTAATTGGGATTCTCTGGCGAAAAATCGAGATCGTTTAGGCCTACGTTGAGCTGAACATCTATGTAGGTATATTCCTCCTCCAAGGGAGGCTCACCGCCGTCAACGGGCCACAAGAAGGCCGCATAACGCAATGGAATTTTCCGTTCGGTGTCAACAAATATTTGAGCTATGTGAAAATCGAGCCCATCTTTTCGCACTGGATGCGTAACTTGGAATAAGCGGCAGTCTCGGTCACCAATGCGTTGCCCTTCGATCACATCAACTTTGCACACGCCTAGTTCACGATCCCGCTCTCCCTTTTCGATCAACTTTTCGACCAGTCGCAACATACCAATCTCGGTAACTGGGTACTTATTGCCGAACATGGCCAGTTCCCCCTTGGGCTCCAAGTTAAATCGTTTGAAACCTAGCAAACCACCCTCATGCGAAATCAGACGGTTTCCGTTGGCATTCTCTACCCAGATTACTTCGCGATCTCGCGCCCCCCGCGGCTTCAAAAACTTTATATAAGCCGCCAGCGCGACTCCGGTCGTAAGTTGGCGATTGCGAACTTTCAATTCCATGCGTGTCTCGTCGCCCAGCGTGCCCCAAATCCGCTCCCTTTTGATCATGGTGGCCGTGTAATCCTGCACATTGGTTTCAATGTGGTTCTTGATCTCATGCGCATAATCCAGCAACGGTTCAAGCGGATGAACATCCCCAGCTGCCAACAATTGCGAATTGGCGGCCGTGGGGGCCTGCGCATCGACTGGTCTGCGCGAGGAGACCAACCCATCAATCGACGCTGGCACATTTGCTTCGTTCAGACGCTGGTAGATACGCCCAGAATGTAATCCAGCTAACGAAATAGAAATGAGAAGCAGTGTCAGTATCAGGAACAGTGGAAGGCGAGTGCGCATCAGTCATGCAATCCAAATTCAGTGGCTTGGTCGATCAGCTCCTGAACTACCGAGCGGTCGATGGTTCGTGCCAGTTCAAAAGCGCCGGGAGACAGTGAAAAGTCGCGATGGATATGGTGAATGATCAATCCGTTTGCACAAAGTTCACGAAAGCCTTCCAAAAATTGCAACGTCACTTCGGGATTGCGTTGGTCGCGAAAGACGAGCGTATGGTCTTCATCAATTTCAACGTACACGGCTAATATCCGTGCTGCTGCGTCAAATGCGGAGTTCACAGCGCGAATCTCGATAATCCCCCGACCTCTGGCGGAATACAAGATGGCTTGGGCCGCTGGACTCAGCGAATTCATTGGCGAAACAGCACCTTTGGCCCACGTATCGCTACAAAGCTGCGCAAGTGCGACAAGCAGTGGAGCGCCTTGACCAAGCGCTTCCCAACTGCCGTGCAGGTAATTGTCGACGGGATTGAGATTTTGCATGATTGAGCTCTCAACTAAGCTAGGAAGCGGCCCGGAAGCGACCGTCACAAGACGCTCAAATAGCATTTGGCTCTACACCAACTATTCCAGACGCTATAATCAACCGATCGAAAGTCGATCAAGTCAATCCCTGCATTTCTCTATACGGAAGGTTTACAAAATGTTGAAAACGCTTGTTGCGCTTGTTGTTTGCGGAGCAGTCATGATCCAGCTACGCAGTGAGGTCAACGCGGAGGACAAAAAAGCTCCGGAAACCAGTTCTGCACTTAACTATAAGGTGAAGACGCTCGAAGGCAAAGAAGTCGAACTTGACAAGTTTAAGGGAAAGGTCGTTGTGGTCGTCAATGTGGCCAGCAAATGTGGGCTGACGCCACAATACAAGGCGCTGCAAGAACTGCATGAAAAATACGAAGAAAAAGGAGTCGCCGTACTCGGCTTTCCGTGCAATCAGTTTGGAAAGCAAGAACCGGGTACACCCGCCGAAATAGCAGAATTCTGCGAAACGAACTACAAGGTAACTTTTCCGCTGTTCGAGAAAATCGAAGTAAATGGCGAAGGCGCGAGCGATTTTTACAAGCACCTGACCTCAGTGGACGCACAGCCCAAGGGTAGCGGCAAAATTTCCTGGAATTTCGAGAAGTTCATCATCGGACGCAAAGGTGAAGTTGTCGCGCGTTTCAGCCCCCAAACAGCTCCCGACGACAAAGAGTTCCTGGCGGCCATCGAAAAAGAACTAAGTGCCAAATAATTGTTCAACAAGTTCGACGCTTGGAAATTTCCGATAGCTATTTTGGCTCTTTTCATTCCCACCAGACATGGAAAGCCTACGATGAGACGTTGGCTCACTTTATTGATCGCATCGAGTAGTTGCGTCTACGTTCTGCACCATACAAGCTCGGCGGCACTTGCCGTCGAGCCCGTGTGGCAACAACAGAACCAAATCCTGCGTGGCGATGCACTGGAAGCGCGGATTGCTGAGTTGATCGAACAGTTAGGAGATGATGATTACCATGCGCGCACGAAAGCCCGTTGGGAACTCGGGAAGATCGGTCTGCCTGCTTTCACCCAGTTGCGCGAAGCGATCAGTCACCCCAATATTCAGATTGCAACCGCCGCGCGTTATCTAGTTCAAAGCCAAAACGTCGTCTGGTGGCTCGACACCGATTCAACCGAAGTTCGCCGTTTGCTGATGGATTACAACACGTTGAACGAGGTCGAGCGGGATACTCGTCTGAACCGGCTCGCGCGCAACAATAGTCAAGACGCACTGCTTGCACTGTGCCGCTTAGCACGTTTTGAAAGCAATGAAAAACTCTCCAAATCAGCAGCGCTTTATTTAATGGAGACCATTGCAAATTCAAAACCTGACGCCAACTTGCCGCGTTCCATCTTGGTCACGATTGAACAAGACGAACGACGGGCAACGCAATGGTTACGTGCATTAACAAAAGACCTGCTCAAGGATGAAACTCAACTTGACGTGTGGAAGAATTTTGCGGCCGATGAAGCCATTGATGCCGCCAAGCTGCAAAAGGCCAATGAGGGACGCCGTCCCATTGCCGAATCCAACGCCGGTGCGCTAAGGTTCAATAATTGGGTCGGAAAGTGGTTGACCAGTCGAGTGGATCGCGCCCAGGCACTCGACGCAGTCAAACAGTCCATGGGTCTTGTAGCTCCCAACCCCTACGCTTGTTTGGAATACACCAAATGGGCTCTCGATGCGCATCTTCCAGAATTGGTAGTGGAACTATCTCACAAGCATCAAGCCATTTTCGAACTCGAACCACAGTTGGGTTATCTACTGGCCGAATGCCACCGGCGTGCTGGAAATACCGAGGCTGCACAAGCGGCTGCGCAACAAGCCAGCCAACAAATCCAGGCGCTTGCAGAAAAAATGACGCCAATCGCGGCCACGTTGAATGTGAATGATCTCGTTACCAATCGTCGAACCTCCGTCGCAAAGGTACTGGCCGAGCGCGGCATGTTCGACTGGGCGGAAAACGAATTCAAACTTGCCATAGAAGTGACCACGTCGCCACGCGTCGAGTCGCTAGCGCGCAGTTCATTTGCAGAGTTTTATTGGGGAGGCGGAGAGTACCAAAAAGCAGCTGATGCCTTGCGGCCGATGTTCTTCGATCCGGAATCGTCGGCTGAAAGTGGTCTACCAGGCAGAGCCTCGGAACTGGGAATGGTAGCACCATATTTCTATTTTTATGACGGATTGGCTGCAACGCAAAACGGCAACTATGAACTGGCTAATGATCTATTTATCAAGGCATTGCAAACCGGAGACCCTTCGCCGGCAAGTAACAATCCCGATATCGTCATTGCTATGAAACAGATCGCCAACAACGACGAGCGACGGAAAGTGTTCGAGGAGCACTTTGAAGTGATGGTCCAAGATTTTCGCGGGAGCGTCATCACATCAGAACAAGTGCTTGCCGAATCACCAGACAGACGCACTCGGGCTTACCTAAGTATGGAGTTGGCCAACAACTGCAATCAACTCGCATGGTTGTTAAGCCGCTGCGAAGTTGCGGGCGACGAAGCAGTCAACCTCAGTCGACGGGCCTTGGAGTTCTACCCAGACGAACCGGCCTATCTCGATACGCTCGGACGTTGCTATTTTACGGCTGGCGAAATCGAAGAGGCCATCAAGTACCAGGAGCGTGCTGTGGCAACGACGCCTCATGACCGTCAAATGAAAGCCCAACTCGCCGAATTTCAAGCGGCGTTGGCCGCCAAGCAAGCCGCATCACCCGAGACCATTGATGACGAAAATTGACCTTCCCCAGTTTTTCAGGGTTCGACAGTCGTTTCCCCGCCCTCGTATCGGTGATCTATCAGCTCAAGCACTCAGCGATGCCGTTTACGAACAACTGCATGATTGTACGCCTCCATCGCTGGCAGGAACCTCAGTTGCCATCACCGTCGGTTCCCGTGGCGTGGCCAACATCGCCGTGCTCGCCCGGGCTGCTGTTGATTTCCTCAAGTCTCGCGGCGCTTCCCCATTCATTGTTCCCGCCATGGGCAGCCATGGTGGGGCGACGGCAGAAGGACAAGCCGAAGTGTTGGCCAGCTTTCATGTGACCGAATCCTCGATGGGGTGTCCCATACGAAGCTCGATGGATGTGGTGGAAGTGTGTCAAGCAGCTGAGGGATTTCCCGTCTACTTCGACCGACATGCCTCCCAGGCAGATCATGTTTTGGTGATCAATCGCATCAAGCCGCATACGCGATTCGCCGGTGCCATCGAAAGTGGTTTGATGAAGATGATGCTCATCGGCCTCGGTAAACAACGTGGTGCCGAAGTTTATCACCGCGCAATCGTCAATTATTCGTTCGACCAAATTGTCCGGTCCGTAGCCAACACTGTCATCAAACGTTGCAACATACTTGCTGGACTGGCTATTCTCGAAAACGCCTACGAAGAAACCGCCGCCGTGGTCGGCTTGCGTCCCGAACAAATAGAAGCCCGCGAGGCCGAACTGCTCGTCCAAGTCAAAAGCTGGATGCCGTCACTGCCTTTTGAGCGGGCTGAACTATTGATCATCGACCAAATCGGCAAGAACATCTCGGGAACCGGTATGGATACCAATGTGATCGGTCGCAAACGCAATGACCATGCAGCTATCGAAGGCGAGACGCCCAGTATTCACCATATCTACGTGCGCAGTCTGTCGGAAGCAACACACGGCAATGCCTCAGGAATTGGATTGGCAGAACTTTGCCATGCGCGAGTCACCCGCAACATTGACATGAAATCAACTCGCATGAATTGCATCACTGCCAGTCACGTGACTGGTGCCATGTTGCCACTGGACTTCACTTCCGATCGCGATGCGTTGCAAACCGCCTGCCAACTCGCCGGCTACATCCCACCCGCGGCCGTACCAGCCATGTGGATACGCGACACACTGACGCTCGATGAACTCGAATGCAGCGAAGTCTATTACCAAGAAGCACTTCAGCGGCCTGATTTGGAGATCACGCGCGAGCCAACTTCGCTCGAGTTCGATTCGGCTGGCGATTTGATCGAACGTTTTGCGCTTCATGCTTGAAAAATAAATTCATTCCTGGTCTGTATGCGTTCACACGAATGATGTTCGATGTGCAGTATCGCAGAACCCACACCGCGCTAGCTGTTCAATTGGAATGGACAATTGGTCCGACGACTTCCACTGCTTTTCGCCCTTTAAAGGCCCCGGGTTTACCTTCAAATTTGCCAACGCCAGCGATCTGAATTTCAATTGGCGAGCGCGCGTCCTTTTCGGTCGTAACAATGTCTCCAACTTGGAGATGCAGCAAGTCGACGGCGCGGACCGTAGAGTGTGCCAGGTTGACAATCACCTCGACCTTCGACTCCCCCAACATTTCTTGCATTTGCTGTTGCGACGTTTCACTGCTCTTGGACGATGCATAACCAATCCAACTGTTGTTCGTCAGCTTTGAGCCGATTCGTTCAATCGTGTTGAAGGGGATGCACAAATTCATCATGCCCCGCGATTTCCCCATTAACAATTCGAAGCTGACCAAAATGACGACTTCGTTCGGAGGGACGATTTGCACGAGTTGTGGATTGCTTTCAACTCGCTCGAGTTCGCAATCGAGCGACACGGTACTGGCCCAAGCGGATTTCAGTTCACGGAGAAACAAGTTGGTGATGCGGCTCGTCAACCTCAATTCAATTTCACTCAGTGGACGTTTCAGCAGACTCTCAGAAGTTGGCGTTCCTCCAAGCATACGATCGATGATTGGGTAGAGAATAGAAGGACTGATGTCGAGGATCCAGTTTCCTTCGAGCGGCTGTGGGCGAAGTAAATTGAAACAGGTTGGAATTTCAAGACTGTATACAAATTCGCTGTAGGTTAATTGATCGACGCTGATCAATTTGGATTCGGCCATCGAGCGCAACAACGCAGACAGTGATGCTCCAAAATTACGTGCAAAGCCTTCGTGTAGCGACTGAAGTGCCCGCATCTGTTCTTTGCCTACGCGTTCTGGCCGTTTGAAATCGTAAGCCACCACGCGTTGTCGTGGCGCAGATGGTTTGGCACTGCCTGCCAGCATGGCTTCGGCTTTCGCGGCAGCGGCGGCCGCGTCGGGTACGGCAGCTGGCTTCGGTGCCGCGCCCGCCTTTTTCGCATCTCCGCCCGATTCCATCGAGCGCAGGAGCTCTTCGACTTCATTTCTACTTAGCGATTCGTCAGCCATAACACTCTGCACTTTCCCTGTTATAAGCGTCGGGAGTTACAAACCTCCTGAGCTCGGATCCAACTGGACGCAATTGTCTACTTAGCGAGTCTGCCCATTTCCCATCACCAAGTACTTATAAGTGGTCAACTCCTTCAGTCCGCAAGGACCGCGTGCGTGGAATTTGTCGGTGCTGATGCCGATTTCTGCGCCAAGTCCAAACTCACCACCGTCATTAAATCGAGTACTAGCGTTGACGATCACTGCACTCGAATCGACTCTTGCCTGAAACTGGTTGGCTGCTGCGAGTTCGCTGGTCACGATGGCATCTGTATGGTGTGATCCATAACGGTTGATATGCTCGATGGCTGCATCCAGGTCGTCGACCACACACACGCTGATGATTGGCCCGAGAAACTCCGCGCCCCAATCCTCTTCTCGGCCGACGATCGCATGTGGGCAAAGCTTTCGGGCCGCCGTGTCGGCTCTCAACTCGATACCGTTGTCCGTCAAAGCTTGCGCGATGGCGGGCAACATCTGACTGGCCACGTCACGATGGATCAACAGACTCTCACACGCATTGCAGACCCCCATCCGCTGACATTTTGAATTGATCACAATGTCTATGGCCATCTGGAGATCGGCGGATGCATCGACATAGACATGGCAGTTGCCATCGAAATGTTTAATCACTGGCATTTGGGCTTCGCGCACGACCCGTTCGATGAGCCCCTTTCCACCGCGCGGAATGGCAACATCGATGAGCTCAGCCATGCCAAGGAAATGCCCAACTGCAGCGCGGTCGGTCGTTTCCACCAATTGAACAGCAGCTTCAGGCAGGCCTACGGCTCGCCCCACACGCTGAAGTATCTCAACCAGCTTAAGCGACGAATTCAACGCCTCCTTGCCACCTCGCAAGATTACTGCGTTACCGCTTTTGACACAGATCGCGGCGGCATCGACCGTCACGTTCGGCCGCGACTCATAGATAAAAAACACCGTTCCCAACGGAACTCGGACTTTGCGTATTTCGAGTCCATTAGGACGCTTATAGCCCTCGATCGTTTCGCCAATGGGATCCGGCAAGGCGGCGACATCTCGCAAAGCTTGGGCAATTTTTGCGATCCCCTGCACATCCAATTTTAGTCGGTCGATCGCAGCGT
The DNA here is from genome assembly GCA_041753315.1 of Pirellulaceae bacterium. Classification (GTDB taxonomy): domain Bacteria; phylum Planctomycetota; class Planctomycetia; order Pirellulales; family Pirellulaceae; genus Aureliella. The sequence continues at coordinate 8,534 of JBGSUV010000055.1, forward strand.
CGGTGAGCCCATAGTCGGGTGCGGCAGCCACGTCGAGCGCGTTGGCGGAAACTATTTCTGGGGCGGCCTGAACTAAGGCATCTGCCGATTCAAGCAGCCAACGATTTTTCAATCCAGTCGAACAACTCGCCAGCTCATTGGCCGCCGCTTTGGCACCCACGGCCATTTTGTGACAGTAGGTCTGTAAATCTAGTTCAAGCGGTTGGTTCAAAGGAAATCACTCGTTGGATGAAAAATGGCTCAAGGCAAGACCTGCGCGAAGTTGTCTCTATTAGTGGCATTCAACAGTATCACTCAACAGAAGTCTCGTGGTCAACGGCAGAACGGTCACACATCGGTACGTCGGCGTACTGGACGAACCGTGGCGCGATTTGAAGGACTCGATCCTTGCTCGAATGTTCTGGATTGAGAGGACATCGTACTTGAAACGTGATCTACCGTCGTAGGCTCAGCGGATGCCGAGCCGGTTCGCCCAGAGACGGGTAAGCTGGTGGGGGCAATTCGTAGATGCGGAGCTGGTACCGCAGAATACCCTTCGTGACCGATGTCTCCCAGATATTCCTTGCGGACATCCGGATGCCTTCTTACTTCGTCCGGTGCTCCTTCAACCAGTACCGCTCCTTTGTTAATGACATAGCAACGATCAACCGTCTGCAAGATCTCGCGGGCTGCGTGGTCTGTAATGAGAATCGCAATGCCTCGGCTCCTCAGTTTTGAGATAATCTCTTGGATGTTCTGTACAGTTACTGGGTCAATGCCCGCGAAAGGTTCGTCGAGCATGATGATTTTGGGGTCGGACACCAAGCATCGCGCGATCTCCAGTCGACGTCGCTCACCACCCGACAGTCGCCCTGCTTTGGACCGTCGGATGTGAGTGATGTCAAAATCTTCAAGGAGCTTCTGAGTTCTCAGTTTTCGTTCGCGCGATGGAATACCCAACAACTCGAACACAGCCAAAATGTTCTGTTCAACCGTGAGTTTTCGAAAGACGCTCGACTCCTGTGCCAGGTAGCCCATCCCGCCTTCTTTGGCGCGACGAAAGAGCGGCCAGTCGGTAACCTGTTGTCCGTTAAGAAAGACTTGGCCACGATCAGGGCGGACAATTCCGCAGGTCATCTTGAAGCTCGTTGACTTCCCGGCACCGTTGGGACCGAGGAGTCCAACGATCTCCGCTTCGCCAACCGCCATACTAACGCCAGCCACGACTCGGCGGCGTCCGTAGGTCTTCTCTAAACCCTGCGTTTCTAAAATGTTCATTGATCGTCTTCCATGACGCAAGTGACTCTAGCGGATCATTCCCATGCGGCCAAAATTTGGCGTGAACGGTATGGGTGTATTCCACGTATGTGGCCAGAACACAAGTAAAGCTTTGCCCAACAGATACTTTTCTTCGACGTAGTGATGGTTGCCCCAAGCCCGCGCATCGGAACTGGCCGCGCTATTGTCGCCCATTGGGAAAAAGTGGTTTTCATCCAGTTTGAATGGTAATTCACGCCGCATGCAAAATAGGTTTGTTTCCGACCACCACTGGGGATGCGAGTAAATGGCGGCAATCGCTTCGGTTGCTGACAGCCCCCGACGCTGGCTGGCGTCGGGAATGGTCGCTACGATTTCGGCGTTGGATGCATCGTACTCCAGGTAGTCGTTTTCTTGTGCATAGCCGTTTTCTCTGACATTGATAGCGATGTAATAAATATCGCGATAGACACGCGCTTGCTGCACCGACATTTCGATGCCCGTTCCACCGATTGCCAACGGAGCTGCATCCAGTGGGTCTTCTGCAGTCCAGTAGGGTCGACGTGCATCACCCGCGCGAATTGCATCGGAGTCGAACGTGGTTGGTTGATCAAACTCCACCACACTTCCGTTAACCCATAAAACCAGTTGATCGTCGACGTTGGCGAATTCCAGTCGATAACTTCCCGCACCTCGTACGCTCGTTTGTGCAGTAGCAGCTTCAGAATCATTGAACAGCGGGAGTCTCGCACCATTATCGACAGCGGTGAGTTCCGCTTTCCCGGAAGCCACATCGATTGTGCATTGAAAGTGAATTCCAAACTCAACCAGATCAAGCATCAACGTCCCGCTCTCATTCTTGATATCGACCACAAATTCGCTGATCAAGTCGCCGACCCAATGGTTACCATCGTTTAGGCTACCGTCCTCTCGCTTGACCTCGTACTGGCTTGGTTCGCCGATGGCATCATTGAGTCCAGCGATGTTCATCCCGCGATTTCCCAGACGTTCCATGGCGTTTTGAATGGCGATGTCCAGCGCTCGGCGATCGGTTTGCACTTCCGGCCTTAATTTCCCATTCTTTTCAAACAGCGTATTTCGGTACATGCGGTACGATGAGTTGTACGACAAGTAATCGGTTATCAATCTGGATGATTTGGGCTCAGCAATAGGGAGTGGAGCCCCTGCATACGCCTGCAACCAATCATCTTCTGAAACGAAATTATGATAGTAACGCAACCACTCGACTGTGTCGCTGTTTTTAAGTTCAGCCGACCATTCCTCCGCATTGTGCTCGACAGTCCAAGCACCTGAGTCGTTGAGCGGTTGCCACAAACTGGGCCAGCCCTGTTCAATCAAAACTCGTGGCTGATGTTCAGTATCGGCTACAATTTGTCGCATGGCCTTAATCTTATGAGGCGGCTTGCGAGCGAGTTGCCAATCGGGCAACGCTTCACTCTTGACGTAGACGTCACCGCCACGGATCAACAGCTGCTCTCCCGGTAAACCGACAAGTCGCTTGATGTAGTTCATCCGCGCATTGCCGTGGAATTTGAATACGAACACATCCCAACGATCCGGCTCATGTAAGACATAGTCGAACTTACTGACCAGAATTCGGTCACCAGAAAAACTCCTATGATTTGGATTGCCACGCAAGTCGTAGGCATTCACTCCGCGACAAACCGAGCAAGTGCTTGCAATGGTTGCAAAATTCTGGAATTCGCCCGTATCTGAATCAAATTCGGAACTGGCCCCCGCCTGGTACTGCTGCCCACAATGCGTGCAAAAAAGGTCTTTATGCGCCCCCATTAGTGTGGGTGCCATCGAGCCTGTGGGAATTACGAATGCTTCCGCGACAAACGCCCTGAAGAGAAAAGCCAGCACGAACGCCACAACGATCGACTCGACCGTTTCGCGGATACTTTGAAAAGTCGTGGGTGAGGCCGCGGAATTCGTTTGTGTATCAACGGTCACAGTTGTCATTAAAGGCTCTCTAATGCCTGTCGGCGTAACCAAACGAGTGTACTGAGGTGAAAATTAACTTACCCTGCCCGCAGGAATAAAGCGAATTGCTTGAGTTTTCGTGGGACAAATTCCTTTTGCTGAGGTCAGCCGCAAAGTTTACTCCCCCAGGAATTAAAGCGATTGGCTTGAATTACTGCGGGGATAGTCGGCCTATCAAGACCGGGGTGGGACACGGTGACTGTCCCCGTCAATACGTGACAACCTGCTCAGTATAGCGTTTTCTAGAAGTTACTAGAATGCGAACTTACTCAACTCGACTGAGTCGGCAGTGGATTTTTTCAGACATCCAATTGTCGCCAGAAGAGCAGCGAAAACCAGATTAACACCGACGCTGCCGGACTTGGAGCTCCAAGTAACTCATCCACCATCCCTGCAGCGCACATAAAAACGATGATTCCATCAACCTCTGGAATCGGGAAATTCACAACCGCAGTAAGCTGGTACGCGATCATACCAGCCACGATCAAACCACTAACAACCCCGCCATACATCGCTGCATTCAGCACGATGTTATGGCAGTGATAGCTATGTTCCTCCATGATGAAACGGGCCGAACAGTAACCGTATCCGAAAAGGGGGGATTCGCCAATCATTTTTATGCCGTAAGCCCAAATCTCGGTCCTGCCAGTCGCTGTGGACAGTTCATCCGTCGACCCTGATTTCGTCAGTTTCGTCAACGTTGACTCGATGAACCAATCGAGTTCCCCAGTTCCAACTGCGGCAAAAACGACGAGCGTCCCCAGCCCGAGGATCAAGAAAACGCCTAGCGCATTGCCAGGTCGACGCCAGTAGGCTTGGTAAGTAAATAGCAATCCGAGGGCACAGGTAAGGGTCGCAGTTCGACTGAAACAAGTCAGCAGGGTGACAGCCCCCAACAATATGCCGATCGACGCCACCAGCCAGCTCAGCCGTCCGGATATCGCCAAGCCGGAGAAGACCAATATGGTAAAAGCAGAATAAAAACCAAGTTCATTCGGGTGCCCAAGACCTCCCATCCGCTCATAGACGTACGTCATTGTGACTTGCTCTTTGAACACGCCAACTTCTGGCACAAATAGATAGGCAATCCATGAGCCTACCAAATAGAGCGTCAAACCCGTCGCAATTGCAAACATGTAATTGAAACCGCCTAACACCCGCATGGCTGCCGGTATCAACAGCAATACGCCGACAAGTGAGACCCATGCCGCAGTACAGTAGGCTTTGTCAATGCTGGTAATGAGCGTCAGTGCATACCAACCGATGTAAGCGGTGATCAGTAGGCCGGGCAACGTAAAAAAATCTCGGATCGTTTTTGATGGCAGATAAAGTGCGCCAACGCAGCCGCACATAAACGCGATCATCAGTCGCATGTAGATCTGCCAATGCACCTCGAAGTCCTCTCCCGTCGCACCCCGGAAATCGGCACCGTTGATAAATACCACCAAGACGACCAACAACCAGCACGCGATCTTATCAATGGTCCAAACCGTTGCCTGGGAACTTGTATTCCGCGCGGCACCTGGCATGCCAGAGAATTGTTGTGGGTTCAAGCCGATGGGCGGAGTTGCGCTCGCAGACACGTTACTTTGCCTTACCAACAACTAATTCGCCATTGGGTTCAGCGTCGAGTTTTCCACTGTCGAGTTTACGCGTGGTGGGAGAAAACTCTTTGGTGGTGAGCTCTGCCGAGCGCGCCTCGGCTGCTTCCGTCGCCAATACTCGCATGTACCGCTCACGCTCGGCGTCGCGAATTTTCTTAGTTTCTAAAGAGGTTGCCTTGTAGTCGCTCAGCAGCGCGATGGCGACTCCGCACATAACCGAAAAAATGGTGCCTAGACCAGCGAGCAGTACACGATTAGGACTCGCATGCTTGTAACGTCGCGTAGGCGCGGAAACGACGGACACATTGGAAACAGCCTCTGTATCCAACGCGGCATTGATGCGAGATTCTTCCAACTTGCGGGCATAGCTGCGATGGTTCTCACGACCGATGTCGATTTTCCGCTGCAACGATTCCGCCACAAGTTCCAGATCGTTGACTTTATTCAGCCGTTGAACGAGCGCTTCCTCAAGCGAATTCAGCGACGTAAGCTTGGCCTCGAGCGATGCCACGGAAGCTTCTGCCAATAGGATCTCATTTTCCAGCTGCTGATGAACTGGGTTTACCGCCATCGTGCTCTGCTCGCGATTCGTCGGCTGTGCGTCCATGATATCTCGAGCACTTGTCAATTGCTCGCGCACTTTAACTAATTCGGGATGTCCATCGTAGTACTTCGATGCGAGTTCTTTTTCTTGAATTTCGAGCGCGTAAAGGCGATCACGCATGGCGTCAGTGGCGCCCACGGCAATGCCCTGCGTTCGTTCGCGTTCGGTTTCTTTCGGAAGTACTAAAAAATCGGATTTTAGTTTGGCCAGCCGACCTTGTGCGGCAACCATATCTGCTTGAGTTTGTAATTGCGACTTTTTCACATCGGTGATTTCGGTTTGCAATGATTCTTGCTTGCCGCGCATGGTTAGCATCGCGTTATCATTTTTTGTTTCACGCAATTGCTCTTCAAAATCAACCAGGAGTCGCTCTTGCTCAGTAAATTGGTCGTTGAAGAACTCTAACGTTCCACCGTACCGATAAGCATCGATGTGCATCTGACGATAGCTGTCGACGACCGTTTGAACAATATCTTGCGCCAACTCGGGTGAGCTACCGCGAAACGTCACCGAGATAGTCGTGGACTTTTTCGGCGAATCGATCTTCAGATCGCTAATAAATTCTTTGATGGCCACTTCGCGCCGCTTTTTTACCTTCATCTCATCTGCCGTCATCTCCGATTCACTCACGACCGATGCACCCATCCCAGGAACTAGCGTCTCAAGCGATGCCGATAACTGATTGCTCCAATGTTCCGCTTGCAGTTCGATCCACGAATGACGACGAAGAATGCGGTCAGGACCAATCGAGTCAACGACATTTTCAGCCAATCCACGGCTCCGCAACATGTCGACGATCGAGTTCATCTCCGACTCTCGCGATTCCTGAATCGAAATCGTCTGACCAATGGCAGTCGGATCGACCGTCGCGGAACCACGTCCAAGTCGCACAAAGAGCTTGGCCTCAGACTCGTAACGCTTCGGGAAAATCAAGACAGCGGCCGCGGATAGCGTCAACATCAAACCGGTGACAAGCAGAAATCGCCATTTGTAGCGAAAAATGGACGCCACGATGTCGAACAGAGTAAGTGGGCGTTCGTACGACTGAAACCGCATCGGGTCAAACTCCAGAAATATTTGTCCAAATCACGAAGCTACAGGATAATCGAAGTTGAATTTGACGCCATATTGTGGCATCCGATCGCTCCCCGACCAGCGGCAATCGACGACCCGTTATATGGTACAACCCGCACGTTCCGCATCTTCGCTACAAGCAGAACTTTTCCATCTCGATCGCAAGACTGCACCCCCGCCGAAAACTCCCAAACCGCCTATATCCCCTAGCCAAGGATTTTGCTGAGCTGGGTTGCGACCGAAGCTGGACGGACCGCCTTTAAGACCTCGCGTTTGCCACCAATGGGCCCCGGTGTCTTAGAAACCTCGAATCCCACCGATGTTAGTTCTCTGCGAATCGTCCCTTTAACGCAGTAGCTGGTCAATGTCCCCAAGGGATGCAAAACGGCAAACATTTTTTCAAACAGTGCACCAGTCCACAATTCGGGGGAAGTCTCGGGGCTAAATGGATCAAAGAAAATCGCATGGTATTGATCATCGTTGATCGGAGTGAACTTTCGCACATCCTCCAGCACCAAATCGAGCTGCACAAATTCCCCGATTTGAATGCGATGCAAACGCAGCGACATGTCAAGGTTCCGACGCGCATCAAGCCAATGTCTAGAGATTGTCGCCATCGGAAGCTCGCCGTTGGCCGACTCAGATTGCGACCCATCCAATCCAACAGCATGGTGACTGAGTAGAGAGCCAATTGCGAATTCTTCAAAGATCTCGGTGGGGAGCAGTTCGAATTCTAGGGCCGTATAATGCAGTGGTACTTGACAGGCTTCAGCGAGAGCAGCCGTCAGAAAAAATGCCATTCCCGTACCAAAACCGACCTCCAGCACGCGGGTGGGTTGTTTTGATTGAAGTCGAGCGGCCACTCCACTGTTGATCAGATAGACCTGAAGTGATTCCGCGGCAGCCCCACAACCACTATGGTAGGCCTCGTCCAATTGGGTATTGAATAAAGTGCGGCTCCCGTCGTCAGTCAACAGCCACTCCAGTCCAGGAATCCCCGTCGGAAAGTGCGCTCGAACGGGAGGAGGCATGAGATTCAGGTCCGATTGAGGGATTAAGGGTACCGTTTGTTGACTTTTCAAGCTCCAATTAGACTCATTGAACACAGCCCGTCAACCTTTCCGCTATCAATCGCTATCAATCGCTAACAACCCAGTCGCCCTTACTCACACCGCCGCTAAACATTCTTGCAACAGTTCTGAATCCATATGTCTCCTGTTCGACTGCTGATCACATTTTTCATCTTAAGTTCACTAACCAGCGGGCTGTTCAAGTCCTCAATCGCCAAAGCCCTCCCGCTGAATAACAACGAAACGCAAAGCGATGAACCCGAAAGTGGCGATGGCCGACTGGCGGCTGATGAACCTGCGGCCGCTTCCGACGAAGGCGCACAGGCAATGGGCGGCTTCCGCAAGCCAGCGGGTTGGGACGTTAAGTTATTTGCAGCTGAACCGCTGGTCGCCAACCCTGTAACGATGACGATCGACAATCAAGGTCGCGCATATGTGGGTGAGTCGTTCCGACAGGACCGAGGGGTAACGGACAACCGAGGACACGACAAAGAGTGGCTGATGGCGGACCTGGCAGCTCAATCAGTTCAAGATCGAATCGACTATCACTTGCGTCTCTTAGGAACCGCTGCTGCTGAATACACCGCCCATGATGATCGGATCCGGCGACTTGTCGATGCCGATGGCGATGGTCAAGCGGATCAAGTGACCGTATTCGCCGACGGTTTCAACCAGCTTGAAGAAGGCACAGGAGCTGGCATTTTGGTGCGCGGCAACGATGCCTACTACACTTGTATTCCAAAACTTTGGTTGCTTCGAGACACAGACGGCGATGGCCAAGCGGAGGAGCGGAACGTCCTGCACGACGGTTATGGCGTTCGAGTGGCTTTCCGCGGCCACGACTCGCACGGACTAGTGATTGGTCCCGATGGTCGACTTTATTTCAGCATTGGCGACCGAGGCTATAACATCGAAACGGAAGATGGAAAGTTCAAGGACCCTGAAAGCGGGGCCGTCTTTCGTTGTGAACTTGATGGTTCTCGACTTGAAGTCTTCGCGACCGGCCTACGCAATCCCCAAGAACTTGCATTCGACGATTATGGCTATCTTTTCACCGGCGATAACAACTCCGACAGCGGTGACAAGGCGAGGTGGGTGAACGTCATGCAAGGTGGCGATTCCGGATGGCGGATGATGTATCAGTACATTCCCGACCGCGGTCCCTTCAATCGCGAAAAAATTTGGCATCCCTATTCGCCCGAGACTCCTGCCTACATTGTGCCTCCGGTCGAAAATATTGGCGATGGACCTTCTGGGCTAACCAGCTACTCTGGGACTGGGCTGACAGGCGACTTTGCAAACTGTTTCTTCATGGTCGATTTTCGCGGTGGCGCATCGAACAGTGGTATCCGACTGATTCGAACTCAACCCAAAGGTGCCTTTTGGCAAGTCGAACGGAATGAGGAATTTATTTGGAATATCCTTGCTACCGACGCACAGTTTGGTCCAGATGGCGCATTATGGGTCTGTGACTGGGTCAACGGTTGGGTCGGTGAGGGCAAAGGTCGCATCTACCGCTTCTTGGATCGCGAGGCACAGGAGCAAGATGTTGTTCGCGAAGTGCAACAACTGCTGGCCGCGGGCTTTAGCCAAAAACTACCAGACGAGTTAGCTCAGTTGCTGAGGCACGTAGATCGTCGCATTCGCCTGGAAGCTCAATGGGAACTTGCAACACGCGGGTTGACGGCAGAGTTTACCGAATTACTCAACACCCCTAGCGCAGGCACTTTGCCAAGGCTGCATGCGGTCTGGGGGCTAGGACAAGCAAGTCGCTTGAAGCCTGATCTAGGCGATGCCATCAGCGCAGGTCTGCAGATTGCACTCGTTGATGAGGATTTGGACGTTCGCGCTGCGGCAGCATCGGTCGTCGGCGACTTACGGCTTGAACGTTTCGCCGATTCGATCGTGCGGTTGATTGACGATCCCGAACCGCGTGTCCAGTACGCAGCTTGCATCGCGGCTGGAGAGCTTCAACTCGATCGCGCCGTTGACTCCGTCAGCGCTATGCTCGTTGCCGCAGCGGATACCGACCCTGGACTCAGGCATGCCGGCATTATGGCGTTCAAAGGCGTGACCGATGTCAAACGGCTACATGCGCTGGCTTCACATCCGTCGCGTTCCGTGCGACTTGCCGCTGTCGTTGCGCTCCGCAAGCGACTTGACTCAGGCATCGCGATCTTCTTGCAAGACAGCGATAGTGGCGTTCAGCTTGAGGCCGCCCGCGCAATTCATGACATACCAGAACTGCACGGCGAACTTCCCAACGTAGCGCAACTGATATCTGGACGAATGGCAGTTGATCCGTTAGCGCATCGAGTACTCAACGCAAACTTTCGTGCGGGCGGTGACGAAGCCGCCACTGCAATTGCTTCTTTTGCTGGCGACCGAAACAACTCAGATGCAATGCGCATCGAAGCGATTGAAATGCTCGGCACATGGGCTGCCCCTGGTGAGCTCGATCGAGTCATGAATCGCTATTCACCACTCGAAGATCGCGAACCAACTGCCGCGCGGCAAGCTTTAGAGTTGCACCTCGCTCAAATACTGACCGGTTCGGACGATGTGGTTCGCAGCGCCGTTGAGCAAGTTGGCAAGTTGGGAATCAGTGGGGCCGCAGATACGTTGCGAGGGCTAGCAACGGACCTGCAACAGAGTAACTCACTGCGTAGCAACGCGCTGGTCGGCTTTGTCCGCCTCCAAAAATCAGATGCGCTGCCCTTGGTCACACAGCTCCTGGGCGACAGTCAGCCCGTCGTCCGGGCAAAAGCAATTGAGTTAATGGCAGAGCTTGCGCCCCAAATGGCGCTTCCAGCCATCGCAAATGCTAAAGATTCAACGAACATTGCAGAACGCCAGGCGGCTTGGGATGCGCTTGCGAAAGTCGATCATCCGGAGGCCGATGCAATGATTCGGTCCGGAATTGAGCAATACCTGGCTGGCGGACTTTCGCCCGATGTCTGGCTCAACGTGCTCGAAGCCAGCCATGAACGACTGCCACCCGAGCAAGAAAAAGCAGTTCGTGACTTCGAGCAGCAAGCCGCCACTGCAGACGAACTCGAAGCCTATCGTAGCGCCGCGTTTGGAGGGAATATCCAAGCTGGAAAAGAACTGTTTTTCAATAAGACGGAACTCTCCTGCGTACGCTGTCACAAGGTGGGTGACGTCGGTGGAGAAGTTGGACCCAATCTAACTGAGATCGGCAAGACCAAAGACAACCGTTACCTATTGCAGTCGATTGTGCAACCCGACGCCAAAATCGCCGAGAACTTTGAATCGGTGGTACTGCTAACCGAGGACGACCAGGTTCTCACGGGTATCCTGCGCAAAGAGACGCCTTCACTCATTGAACTGATTGACGCCAATGGAAACATCATCCAACTCGATCCGGTTGAAGTCGTCGGGCGTCGAAAAGGGCAATCCGCCATGCCCGTCGACCTTTTGAAGAGTCTTAGCAAACGAGAACTTCGCGACTTGGTAGCGTACTTGTCGTCGTTGAAGGGTCCGGCGGAAGATAAATGAGTCTGGTCGACTCCTTGTGGAAATCGATGCACTCGAGAGAATAAGAACCGCCTGGTGAAAATAGTCCTCTCGGTTTTCTCATATCAACTATGTTTCGCTGTTTCCAAGAATCGAAAATGCGAAGCGAGCTCATCGTCAACTGCATCTTCGTCTTCGCGCTGTTTGATATCTCCGGAATATTGAATCAAGCGAACGGGATGTTCGACCTCCCAGACACTCGTGACGTCGTAAGCCTGACCGCAGTAGCGCACCCGGTCGTTGATTTCTTGGATACCGCCATTCAACCGACTTCGGGACGCTGCAAACTCGCTGATATCATTTGGGGCACTGAAGCCAGGATAGCTGTGGCTGGCTTGGCAACGATTCAATCGGTGGAACGAGAGCAGCTCCTGGCGGTCTTAGCGTTTGAGTCAAATTCGCTCTGTTCGCTGTTCTTGTTGGGTGTCGCCTTGCGGCTGTGATTCTCACGCACCTGTTGTTTGCAACTCAACCTGTGCATGACCACATTTAACATTTGTGGTCAGCCTCATGGTGTCGACTCAACCTGTCCATTCCTCGAACATTGCGTTGGAGGAGTAGCCACCCATGGCCACGCCGCTCGACGAGCGCTGCGCATCGCTTCAACCGTCTATTAGGTTTACCAATGACCATTTTGATACTAACCGTTTTTGTTCTTGGCTATCTGGCAATCGCGCTGGAGCACAAGATTCATGTCAACAAGGCCGCTTCTGCTTTGCTGATCGGAGTGCTTTGCTGGGCACTTTACATCGTCAATCTCAATGAACTGATGCCGCCTGGAACGATTCCGGATTGGTTCACTGCGGAGGCACATCACGAACAAGTCGACAACGTCGCACAGCACTTTGCCATTGAATCGCAACACTTACATCTGACGGGCGAAATCGCGGGCATACTGTTCTTCTTGATGGGAGCGATGACGATCGTCGAACTCGTCGACGCCCACGAAGGTTTTGCATTGGTAACCAATCGCATCAAAGTCCGCCGGAAGAGCTCACTGCTGTGGATCGTAGGAATACTTACGTTTTTCATGTCCGCCGTTCTCGACAACTTAACCACCACCATTGTGATGGTCTCCTTGTTACGCAAACTAATTTCGGATCGCGACGATCGCTTGCGATTTGTGGGGTTGGTGGTAATTGCCGCCAACGCCGGCGGAGCATGGACCGTTATCGGTGACGTGACCACGACCATGTTATGGATCAAACATAAGATCGGCACAGTAGAGGTCATGCAGGAACTCTTCTTGGGAAGTGTTGTCTGTCTGCTGGTGCCGTTGGTCGGCATGTCCTACTTCATGCGCGGTGACGTGACCCCGATCTCGAATTCGGAGGAAGGGATCGATAAGAACATTCGGCCATGGCAACAATGGCTGTTCTTGCTGTTCGGTATTGTGGGTTTGATCAGTGTGCCCGTGTTCAAAGCTACCACACATTTGCCACCTTACATGGGCATGATGCTCAGCTTGGCTCTCTTATGGTTTGTTTCCGAGTTTGTTTCGCACACGATGGATGAAACGACTCGTTCGAGCACGGGCGTGGTGGCAGCACTTCGCAAAGTGGACATGTCCAGCATTTTGTTTTTCTTAGGCATTCTACTTGCGGTCGGAGCATTGGGTGCCATGGGTGTGTTGCGACAAGCGGCCGAGTGGCTTGACGGTTCACTGCCCAATCGCGATAGCGTCGCCGTTGCTATCGGACTGGTCTCCGCAGTCGTCGATAATGTGCCATTGGTGGCTGGCGGTATTGAAATGTACACGATGCCGATCAACGACGACTTTTGGATGCTACTTGCGTACTGTGCAGGAACGGGTGGAAGCTGCCTGATTATCGGCTCGGCGGCCGGCGTGGCAGCCATGGGACTCGAGCGCATCGACTTTCTTTGGTACTTGCGCAAAATCAGTCCCTGGGCCTTGGTCGGCTACATCGCCGGAGCAGCGGTCGTGTTGCTGCAACGGACGCTGATGAGTTAGGGCGCTGTTGAGTTAGGCGGGGCTCGAGGCTGGCACGGTGGTCGTCTTTTCATGCGGCAAGCGGGCGGCTTTGAGAAGTCTGGCCAGTTGCTTTAGCGACTTTTGATCGAGGTGCCCGAGTTGTCGTACGTGACAATCGAGCACTTCGCTGTGGATATTGTCGAGGAGTGCTTCACCCTCTTGAGTGATTTTCACCTCGACCACTCGACGATTGCTCGGCAGACGTTCACGTTTTAAGACGCCTCGCCGCTCAAGTCGATCGAGCATCCGCGTGATGTCGGGGGCGCGAGAGACCAGTTGCCGTCCGAGGTCAAGCGTTGCGATCGCATTGGGGGCCGCCCAGCGCAGGCAACGCAGGGCATTGTACTGCTGTGCTGACAATCCGACTTTGCCAAGCACTTCTTCTTCAATCGCCTTCAAGCGGTCGTAGGTCCGCCATAAATTGAGAAAAACTTCCTGTTCAAGCGAATCGCATCCCGGCTTGGCGACGGTGGAAATCATAGTTTCTCGCGGGTGCATCAGTATTTGTCGGTTAAAAGTTCAATACTCATTGGACTTTAGCCGTCCCCTTGTGAAGCGTCAAGGCAATGAGGACTTAACGCTCCAATTTATGATAACTGTCCACTCTTTTCGGTTTTGAGCTGGAATATGCCCCATTCAGCGAAGGAGTCGCCGAGCTCGACAAATGTGTAGACAACACTTGTCGCAACATCTATAGTAACAAGGTTGTTGCTTCGTGTCTTCGGGATCGTGTTGTGATTCACACGATCGCCAAATTATTTCAGGAGTTCCCAATGCAGCGCGACTTGGATGTGATCGTCATCGGTGGCGGACCTGCAGGCTCAACCGTAGCCACACTGGTTGCCCAACAAGGCTATCAAGTTGCGGTGTACGAGCGTGAACATTTCCCCAGATACCATATCGGAGAATCGTTGATCCCCGAAACCTACTGGGTACTTCAGCGATTGAAGATGCTGGACAAACTAAAGGCAAGTCAGTTTACGAAGAAGTACAGCGTGCAGTTTGTTGGTGCATCTGGCAAGAACTCCGCCCCGTTCTATTTCCATGACAACAAGCCCCACGACTGTTCGCAGACATGGCAAGTTCGTCGCAGCGATTTTGACGAGATGCTCTTGCGCAACGCGGAGGAGTCTGGGGTCAAAGTTCACGAAGGCGTTCGCGTGGCGGACGTACTGTTTGAGGGCTCTCAGGCTGTGGGTATTAAGTTGGTAGGAGAGGTCGGTACGAACCAGGAGGTTCATGCCCCAATAGTTGTTGACGCGAGTGGTCAAAGCTCGATGATCATCAACAAACTCAAGTTGCGGGTGCCCGATCCGAAGCTCAACAAAGGAGCTATCTGGACTTATTACGAGGGGGCCTATCGTGACGCGGGAATTGATGAAGGGGCCACCACGGTTTTAAGCCTACAAGGCAAGGAGGGATGGTTCTGGTACATCCCGATGCACGATAACGTAGTCAGCGTCGGTGTAGTTGCTGATTTTGATTATTTGTTCAAAAACCGCTTGGACCACGACACGACTTTTGCCCAGGAATTAGAGAATTGCCCGGCAGTGAAGGAGCGAATTTCCGTGGGAAGGAGAGTTGCTCCGATCAAAGCCACCAAAGACTACACCTATCGTGCGAAACAGGCGGCCGGCGACGGCTGGGTACTTGTCGGTGATGCCTTTGGTTTCCTCGATCCACTCTACTCTTCGGGCGTATTGCTCGCGCTTAAATCGGGAGAACTTGCCGCCGACGCGATCGTCGCTGGGCTGCAAAATTCCGATTTTTCGAAAGCGCAGCTCGGACAATGGGAAGCCGACTACGTCACCGGCATGAACCGCATGCGACGCTTGGTATGCGAATATTACGATGGCTTCAACTTTGGCGAATTTGTCAAGCGGTTTCCGGAACATCGGGGCGACATCACCGACCTGTTAATTGGCGACCTTTTTAAGCCCCAACTCGACAAGGCCTTTGAAGCCATCGATGTCTTCAAAGCAGAGATTGCAACATCGGTTGGCGCACCAGCGTGAAGAAATTCGCTGGTTTGTGAGCCTTGAAGTATGAAGTAATGAACAATGGTGCAGGCATTGGAATTTAGCCTGCCGACACACCCTGGCGAGCGGCACGATTTAGCGTACGATTTGCAACTCGGTCTCGCCGCGACGGAAATGTTACTGCTGCCATGCGTTCCGCGATGGTTGTGAGGACTCGCGACGAGAGAACCACAATCGTCATCATTCCCAAGCTCTTGCGGCAAGCCAAGTTGCGTCCTTGACTGCGCTCAGCATTCCGTTTGTGCTTGACAGGGTACGCCATGGACCATTCAAACACCGACAGCAAAAGCGAGCGACTGCTTTCACTCGACCAATTCCGAGGCTACACAGTGGTCGGGATGTTTCTGGTCAACTATTTTGGGCATTTTGCTGTCTGCCCTCGAGTGCTGAAACATACGCATGATTACAACAGTTACGCCGACACAATCATGCCCCACTTCTTGTTCGCAGTTGGCTTCGCCATGCGACTAAGCCTTGGCAGACGCCTGGCCCAAGCCGGTAGCAGCGGTGTCTACTTGCGGATGGTGCGACGATTACTCGGACTCATGT
Organism: Pirellulaceae bacterium; assembly: GCA_041753315.1. Taxonomy (GTDB): domain Bacteria; phylum Planctomycetota; class Planctomycetia; order Pirellulales; family Pirellulaceae; genus Aureliella. Next base: position 24,247 of record JBGSUV010000055.1, read on the forward strand.
TAGTCTCCTTGGTCGTCTATGGTGTCGGAGATCGGGCAGGGACCTGGGAGGAACTCAAAGAACTTGGCTTCTGGGGCGCGATCCATGAACCTCTCAAACGCCAATGGTTTCAAACTTTGATGCACATCGCTGTCACCTCGCTGTGGATTCTGCCGGTGGTGCATACCCGAACTTCCGTGCGGATCACGTGGATGGTCGCATCGGCGGTGGCCCACGTTTGGCTCTCCTACTGGTTCAATTTCCACTGGGTGAATTCAGCTCCCAGTGGTGTTGACGGTGGACCGTTGGGCTTTCTGACATGGTCGGTTCCCGCCATCATCGGTACCTTGGCGTACGATGTGTTCGCACAGTCACGGGACAAACTGCAACTTAGTTCACCAACCCTGTGGAAAACTTTCGCGGTCGGTTGTGCAATCATGTTTCTCGGCTGGGTCATGTCGTGTGGTACGCGTTTCTACGACGTCATTCCTGAAGGCTCCAACGGAACGCTCGACGCAGTTTCCGAAAAGCTCGCCGCGCATCCCGTCATTCCATCGCAAGAACAGTTCGACGCGAAAGCCGCTCAGCCGGGCTTCCCAATCAAGTACTTGGCTGAACCACCCTTTTTTCCACCGCCGAGTGCGGAAGCGCGGCAGTGGAATTATTGGATGATGAGTCAACGCGCCGGTTCACTTTCCTATTTGACATTTTCTGGCGGCCTATCGCTCGTCGTCTACATTCTGTTTTTCATTGTCTGTGACCTCTGGAAACTTCAGCTGCCGTTCTTTCGAACTTTTGGCACCAACGCGTTACTGGCCTACGTGCTGCATTCGATGATTGGAGATGCGATTCAGGCCTTTGCCCCCAAAGACTCTGCCGCTTGGTATGCCTACAGTTCGCTCGTGTTGTTCTTCTTGATCACCTGGTTATTCGTTCGCAGCTTCGAAAAACAAGGTATCTATCTTCGCGTGTAGTAGTGTCGAGCGATTGTCCCCAATCGCTGCGGTGTAGAGCGATTGTCCCCAATACTGTCACCAATTGCTGCAGTGTAGAGCGATTGTCCCCAATCGCTTAAAAACGATTGAGACAATCGTTCTACATTAAAAACGATTGAGACAATCGTTCGACGCTGAAGTCCGAAATCTCGCGTCCCGTAAGTAGCTTGCCAATCTTAGGCAGCTGATAGTTCCCGGTTATCACGCTTAAAAGTCGGTTTTCCGTCATTCAACTGCCCCAACGGCACTCCTATAATGGACGCAACGGGACATTTGGAATAGCCTTTACCAGTACCCACAACAAGTTTCCTCCCATCAGGATCCCACTTATGCTTAGACTAAGTTCATTATTTTGTATCTGCCTTTGCAGTTCCACCGTCGCTTGGGCAGCCCCCCCAGTTGCAGAAGACTTTGGCAAGACAAAGGATGGCAAAGACGTCGCCCTGTACACACTCAGCAACGATAGTGGGATGAGTGTGAAAATTATGACTTATGGTGCAACGATCGTCGAACTGCATGTGCCTGACAAAGCGGGTGAGACCGCCGACGTCGTGCTTGGTTGGGATGATGTGGCCGGCTATGAATCCAAGGACAATCAGTACTTTGGTTGTACTGCTGGTCGCGTTTGCAACCGCATTGCCAAAGGCAAATTTACGCTTGACGGCAAAGAATACACCTTGGCCATCAACAACGAACCCAACCACCTGCATGGTGGCGTGGAACGCAGTTTTGACAAAGTCGTATGGAATGCCGAACCGTTCGAAAACGAGCGCGGCCAAGGTGTCAAGTTTTCTTACACAAGTCCAGATGGCGAAGAGGGATATCCAGGAACGCTGAAGGCCGAGGTAACCTATGTTCTTCAAAAAGAGCGGAATACCTTGATGATGCGTTACTCAGCTACCACCGATAAGGCGACACCAGTCAATCTGACGAACCACAGCTACTTTAACTTGGGTGGCCACGGTAGCGAAACGATCCTCAACCATACGTTGCGTTTGAACGCCGATCAGTTCACTCCCGTTGATGACACTTTAATTCCCACCGGCGAACTTGCATCCGTCGCAGGCAGCGAGCTCGATTTTCGCATGCCCAAAGCCATTGGCAAAGAGATAAAATCGTTGGTCGATACCGCAACACTTGGATACGATCATAACTTTGTGTTGAACCCAGCAGAAAACGACAGGCCCATGCGCATCGCAGCTGTACTGTTTGATAAGGAATCGGGCAGGCGACTGCAAGTTCGAACGTCGGAGCCGGGTATCCAGTTCTATTCGGGCAATTTTCTAATGGGACAAACGGGCAAGGGTGGCAAGACGTATCCTCATCAAAGCGCCTGTTGCCTTGAGACCCAGCACTTTCCCGATTCAGTCAATCACCCTGAGTTTCCAACGACGATTTTGAAACCGGGTGAAACGTACAGTTCTCAAACAGCATGGAATTTCACTGCGGAGTAGGGTTGGTTATGGATCTGCCTATTGAAATCGATGTCGCGGAAGTCAAGCAACTACTTCAGGCAAACGCAATTGTCCTGATCGACTGCCGCGAGCCGGAAGAATGGGAAACGGCTCGGATAGAAGGAGCCATGTTGATGCCGATGAGCCAATGGGGAGAGGTATCGCAGCGCCTGACAGATTTTGTTGAACAAAATGTGGTCGTGCACTGCCACCACGGCGGTCGCAGCTTACGTGTGACCAAGTGGCTGCGCGAAAACGGCTTTCCTCAAGCTCAGAACATGACCGGTGGTATTCACGCTTGGTCAGCTCACATCGATCCCGGCGTGCCGCAGTACTAAGCGATCTCTCATTCACAAAGGAAGTTTTTATGTCGCATTCCAATCCGTGTCTGCAGTTAACGTTTGGACTGTTGCTAACGGTGGCGCATGCCAACGTCGGATTCAGCCAAGTCGTAGAGGGCGAACCGGCCCAAGATGCCGTGCCCACTACGACAACTCAAGATAACGTGGCGGACGATAACGCGGCGGATGATGACAAAAAACCCTTGGATACCGATCAACAGTCGCGCGGCATGCCACTGGTGTTTAGCGATGACTTCGAACGTGGCGCCGACTTGTGGGACACGACGGATGATAGCGCTTGGTACCTTCACAAGGATGGGGAGAACCAAGTTTTTGGTTTAAACAAGCGGACCAGTGACTATCAACCCAAAGTCCGCAGTCCTCATAATATCGCGTTGATCAAAGATATCGAACTCAGCGACTTCGTTTTGATTTTCAAAGTTCGAAGCACCAAAGATACCGGAGATCATCGCGACTGTTGTGCATTCTTTGCGCATCAAGATCCGACGAACTTTTATTACGTCCATTTGGGCGCCAAACCGGATCCAGCGAGTGGTCAGATCATGATCGTCAAAGATGAACCGAGGCGACCGCTGACCGAAAACGCAAAACTCGTTCCGTGGGACGACAACTGGCACACAGTAAAGGTCATTCGAGACAGTGAAGCTGGGAGCATCGAAGTTTACTTTGACGACATGGAGAACCCGCATATGAAGGCGGTCGACAAGTCGTTTGGAAAAGGACGAATCGGCATCGGTTCATTTGACGACATGAACGATTTTGATGATGTCAAGCTTTACGGCAACTAAGCGATCGGCATATTGGCCAGTCACAGTGCGTCGAATTTTGAATCGATCGGCCAAGTAGCGTTCGCAGGCCATGCGGCATAGTTACTTCCGCACCATGTAAGCCACGGCTGCACCCGTGCGAACTTGGGAACGTCTTCGAGGAGTGCGTAGATATAAACTTCCGCGCAAAGAGCTTGCCCGTTTAGCAAATAGGCGGTGATACTCAGGCGATCGTACAGGTTTTGTTCACCCGGTTGATTTGTGACTTCGATGATATCCAGCGCTGTACGGATGCGATCGATGTCTGCAGGAGGATAACTCCAAATCTCGCCAGCAACACGATCGTTGCCAGGCAAAAAGGCTGGATACGGGCCCGTGTCGAACAGTGCCCCAAGTGTCCAGGCGGATCGTACCGAGTGAGCTGGTTTTGGCCAACAACGTTCGCGGCATTCGCCCCGTTTGAGCGTTCCATAGACGAAAATATGTTGCAAATCGTCGGCGAGTTCCGAAGAGGGAAATTTTGGCAAGCTGGAGGGGTCACGATGCACTTTTCAAGTCCTTGGAGTGATTGACACAGATGAACCTCAGCAGCCCTTGCCCCCTCTTTGACATTGCCTTGGGCTACGACCTATACTTCACTATCTAACAAAGAGGGAAGCCGTGAATGGCCCTTGTGGTGTTTACGGAATCACCTCTTTTTGCAATAAACGCTGATGCACGAAGGACTTCCGCATGAACAAATATGGTGCATATTGTGACGAATTCTACGTAAACATGCACCTAAGTACCGAAATGGATTTGCCTCAAAATCGCGAAGCCATTTTGCACTTTTTCGAACAGATTCAGAAGCGATTTCCACGGATGGCAAATTTTTATGCGCGTGAGCGAGGTGAATTTTGCTTGGAGGAGGAAAAGGAGTCGGGGAGTTATCGGTGGGTATCAACCGAAACGCGGCGGCTCTGTTCCGGCTCGGTCAATCCAGAGTCGTTAGAAGCTGCCGTGGACCAACACCGGACCGTGTTGAGCCTGATTCCCTTTGAGTTGTCCATTAGCCACTTGGACTGCGAGTCGCTCAATCTAACGATGGGCTTTGACTACAACTTTCGTGGCAACCAGAATGAGTTGATTGCTGAAGCGTTGGGAATGCTCCAACCATTTGAGCGATTGGCAGACATCGCCGGAACATCATTGCTCAGTTACGAACCGGTGCTGCAATTTGCCCTCGACGACGAATGCAAGACCCAGTGTCGAATCGGTTTTGAGACGCGGACGACAGCCTATCAGGTCCGCAGCGATGAGTTTGGAGAAGAACCGTTGAGTGTCTATTTGACGCTGCGGAGATTTGACAGCTTGGGTAGTGAAGAGGAATTTGCAACCGAATTGACGCGTTTGGCGGGAATTTGCGAGCGGATGGCAGACGACTACCTGATTGAGCAGATCTTAAAGCCGCTTCAAAAGACAATTGCCATGAAATGAACGCGCCCACTGGCGTCTGCGACCCTTGCCGCAATTAGTAGCGATCGCAAGGGGCGAACCTAGTTGTACTGCGCCACATTGATGAAATCCTAACCCGAAGCGTTAGTTTTGAAGTTGCGCTATTTTGAGTATTTTCAAGCGACGACTCGGTATTCTGTTGGTAAAGCGTTAGCGAGCAGACGTTTGAGCTTCGCGATCCCACCGGAAGTTTTTAGGCGATCCGATAAGTATT
>JBGSUV010000056.1:0-12489 GCA_041753315.1 Pirellulaceae bacterium
GGTCGATGATCACGAACGCATGCTGACCGATGGTTTCTACGCAGAGATCACGCTCGAGTACGATTCCGTGATTGCCCAGGAAAAGAACGGCAAGCCATTTCGCATCTCCAGCCTGCGTCCGATTCAAATGTCGAAGTCGGACATTCTGGATGTGTTGCGACGCGGACGTGCGGAGTACTCGACTTCAGAATGGATCGATTTCCTGGTTCGATCGATTGGCTTGGAACCGACAGAGCTTTCCGAGCGTGCGAAGTATGTCGTGCTGCTGCGAATCGTTCCGTTTGTCGAGCGCAATTACAACATGGTCGAGCTTGGCCCACGCGGAACAGGTAAGAGCCACTTGTTCCAGCAGATCTCGCCGTACTCACATTTGATCTCAGGTGGCAAGGCAACCGTCGCGAAGATGTTCGTGAACAATTCCAACGGCCAACGCGGGTTGGTGTGCCAATACGATGTAGTGTGCTTCGACGAAGTGTCTGGCGTCTCCTTCGATCAAAAGGACGGCGTCAACATTATGAAGGGGTACATGGCATCGGGTGAATTCAGCCGCGGCAAAGAGAGCATCCGCGCCGAAGGTGGCATCGTGATGGTTGGCAACTTCGATGTCGACGTTGAGCAACAGCAAAGAATCGGCCACCTGCTGAGCCCGCTGCCTCCCGAGATGCGAGATGACACAGCGTTTCATGATCGTATTCATGCTTACGTGCCAGGCTGGGACTTTCCGAAGCTCAATCCAAACCAGCATCTCACGAATCACTTTGGCTTGGTAAGCGACTTCTTGAGCGAGTGCTGGACAAATCTGCGAATGTCGAGCCGAGTTTCCACGCTTCAGAATCGCGTGTTCTTTGGCGGAGCCTTAAGTGGTCGCGACATAGAGGCATGTAACAAAACGATCAGCGGTTTGCTCAAGCTGCTGTACCCAGATCCAGCGATGGAGATTCCCGATGACGAACTGGAACGGATTGTTCGGATCGCGCTTGAGTCGCGCCGGCGAGTGAAAGAGCAGCAGAAGAAATGTCTCAAGAGTGAATTCCGCAACACGCACTTCAGCTTCACGATGGGCGTCGATGGCGTCGAACAATTCGTATCAACGCCAGAACTGCACAGTGATGCCGCGATCGACGGCGACCCGCTACCTCCAGGCCAAGTCTGGGCGATCAGCCCCGGCTCCGGCGAAGCGGGCCCCGGGCTCTATCGATTGGAAGTCACCTCCGGCCCCGGTAGCGGCGTTCGAATCCTCAACACGCCAACGCCCCCATCCTTCCGCGAGAGCGTAAAGATCGGCGAACAGAACCTCTACACGCAAAGCAAGCAACTGGTTGGTGATCGTGACCCTCGATCGCACGAGTTCTCGATCCAGATGCGAGCGATGGATAATGATCACAGCGGGACAGGGCTTGGCTTGCCGGTCCTCGTTGCCCTATCGAGTTCGCTGCTCGAGCGCAGTACCAAGGGAGGCATGATCATCGTCGGTTCACTGAACCTCGGCGGATCTGTCGAGATGATTCCTAATCCCGTTGCCATCGCTGAAGTCGCCATCGAGAAGCAAGCCACCACACTCCTGATGCCCGTCGCCGCCCGTCGCCTCCTCAACGACCTACCCGACGAACTCTGGACCAAGATCAGCATCGAGTTCTACAAGGACGCACAAGACGCGTTCTTCAAGTGCTTGATGGATTAGTCTTCCAGGAGACAGAGGCATCCTCTGCAGGTCATGAATAGAAAAACCGAAATCAGCGAACGCGTATTAGCTTTAATCAAGGCTGCAAAAGACGGAGACGAAGATTCCGTTTTCCAGTGGTTGCGTGGTTGTCGCAATGAGATTGATACATGCGACGACACACACGACAAGTACAATGCTTTGCATTACGCTGCTGAAAAGGGCCACCTTGGGGTGCTCAAGATGCTGTTACTGGCTGGAGCCGATGTCAACTATCGGTCGGGTGATCGTATCGAAGACGAGGGCGAAATTACTTTTCAGCCCGGTCATACTCCGTTGATATTGGCTGCACGATGTAGCCGTCCAGAAGCTGTTGCACTTCTTCTGTCAGCTAACGCGGACCCACACATTCGCAGCGAACAAGATTGGACTGCACTTCATGCCGCAGCTGTCGGTGGGAATCTTGCTGTTGTAGAAAACCTTCTGTCCATGAATGTCGATCATTCGGTGATGTCCTATGGACGCCACTTCGATGAAGAACTTGGCTGGTATTTCTTTAATACGCCAATGCATGCTGCTGCAGCCAATGGCAAACCAGTCATTGTCGAATGTCTTTTAAAGCATGGCGCGTCGCCCCTTGAATGTTGGATCGACAAGCGGACCCCGATCTTTTACGCCGCTGCCTACGGACACAGCGAAGTAATCCGTGTTCTTTGTGAACATGGCGTCAATCCCAATTCACGGGAAGAAAGACGGCAATACAGCTTCTTTATTGACTATACGCCATTGCATTACGCAGCAAGTAATGGTCACGTCGACGCCGTCAAAACGCTACTCGATATGGGTGCCGAGCCAAGAATCGTCGACTCGCACTCTAAGCAAACCGCCGCGCAGGCAGCTAAGGCAGCTGGTCATAATGACGTAGTTCGTATTCTACAGGCCGCAAAAAAACGATAGCTAATAAAGGAGCATGATGTCTAACCTCGATCATTCCGTGCAGCTTTCGTTGACATTTGATGAATCTCGACTTGTTCGCTTGTTTCGATGCCTGAACTCACTAGACCGCAGCGTCTTTCTTCATCAATTACATTTGAAATTGATGAAAACCCACACTGTGTCGCCGGAGTTGGAACGGTACGCGAACTGGAAGGAACATGAAGTCGAGGAAATGTCGTCTGACGTCAACGAACGGCTGGATTCGGCTCGGCCTCATCAAACTGAAATCGCCAACGCCAATGACCTTACCCCCTGCCTTTCAGAGATGGCTTGGGGCTGCGACTTCGCCGAGGTTCTTTTAGGTACCGAAGAATTGCAGAACAACGAATTTGTGGAATCACTTTCCATAGCCTACTTGCGGGCACATCATGAAGCAGGGGCGGAGCGATGCTACGATCCGAACGACGATGATCAAATAGGGTACTTGAACGAAGAAGCTGCGAACTATCTTTGCTATTGGCGAGAGAACATTGTCCGCGGCATTGAACAATCTGTTGCCAGAAAAGCGAATCCTTCGTCTTGATCAATTTCACCGAGTAGTAACCAATGACCGAGATCCCCCAAGACCGATTCCAAATTCGCGGTACTGGCGCTGAAGCGACGGGCTACCCGTCGGCAAATGGTTTTACTGTTTGTCGAGGCGCTGTAGCGCGTAAAGATGTCGTCCCTTCAGCGCCGCCCAAATTACCTGACGCTCGCCGGAAATTGCTCACTGAGGGCGTGCTGAAAGAGTTTGATGGCCATTACTCGTTCATGAAAGACTACGAGTTTAAATCGCCTAGCGGCGCTGCTGCGATGGTGCTTGGTCGAACGTCGAATGGCTGGAACGAATGGCTGCATCCAGATGGTCGGACGCTTAGCGAAGTACTGCGTGTCAGCCGCGCTCCTGGCACAACGATGTTGAACGGTACTAAGCTCGAACAGATACGAGCAAAATACGAGGAGATGTTGCGCGAAGGGAAGCTCTATACCGAAGCTCAACTTAAGAAGTTTTACCAGAATTTTGTCAACCGATTCGGCCCGAAGGTGCTTTCGGGCATGGACGGAGAAGAACTGCTTGAGTACATGCACGGAAACGGCGGTGATAGCCTGTCCTACTGGTTAGAGTTCAAAAACGATGACGAGTTCCCAACGCGTGATTTCGGGAGCATCGCTGGTGGTGCGGCACTTAAGTTTCGAGTCTTTCGGCGGAGTGAGACTGGCCACTGGCAAGGGGCAAATAAGAAGGGCAAAGCGGAAGACATCGAAGTTGCTCAAGCCATCGAGATTGCGCGAGCGCACCGTGATCAGTTGATCCGGGGAGTTGAATTACTTGAAGACTTGCCAACCGATGCAACGGACGAAGTGTATGCAAAACTTCAAGACGATCTCGACGAGGCGGCTCCAGATGTAAGTCGGCTGGCTTGGGGGCACAAATACTTTAGCCTGTTATTCCTCGATAAACTCGACGATTACCACAGCCCTGATTGGCAACGTTTTCATATTTTGAAGATGCTCCAGCTTCCTGCTGAGGGAACGGGGCGATACATCAACGCAGGGCGGTTCGTTTCGGCAGCTCGCGAAGCTGAGATCCCGATGAACCAGTTTACAGGCGTGCTCAATGTCGTACATGGTCGATTGCATCGCTACTGGCGAATCGGCACCCGTGGAGGCGACAACGTTAGCCATTGGTCAATGATGCGAGAGAGGAGTGTCATTGCCGTCGGTTGGACCAAAATGAGGGACTTATCTTGGGTCGAGGCCAATCAGGAGAAGCGGGCCAAACTGAAGCAGCTACTTCAGCAGGCTTATCCAAATAACGTTGCGACCGCCATCGGAAGAGACGCCCAGGAAATTATTCATTTCATTGCGGGCATCGCCGAGGGAGACGTTGTCCTGGCTTCGGATGGAGCTAAGGTACTAGGCATTGGGGTGGTTTCCGGTGCCTACGAATACTGTCCGGATTTCTCATTTCCTCATCAGCGATCAGTTACTTGGCTGGACACCCACGAATGGAAGATGCCAATCGCCGAAGGCCTTCGGTCAGCCATCCGACCGCTTAACAAGAAGGACGAGAATATCCTCGAAGCGGAAAGCAGAATTCAAGGAACGCGTTCGATCGTTGATCCGATAATTGAGCCACCGCTTGAGCCTCGCCCTCAATTGTCAAAGCTTCTTTCAAGGATTCACTCTGTATTGGATCGCAAGTCTCAGGTTGTACTGTATGGGCCACCTGGTACCGGCAAGACCTACTGGGCTGAAAAGGCGGCCTATGACTTTGCAGCGATCAGTTGGTTTAACAAGCTATTCGAAGATCTGAGCGATGAGCAACGCAAGACTATCCTTGGAGAGGGAGACACCCAAGGTTGCGTACGCATGTGCTGCTTCCACCCTGCATATGGTTATGAGGACTTCCTCGAAGGTTATCGTCCGCAGACCATCGACGGTCACATCTCGTTTGAGCTTCGTGACGGGATTTTTAAGCAGATATGCGAGGATGCAGAACGCCTTCCCGATCGGAAGTTCTATCTTATTGTCGATGAGATCAATCGTGGGGATATTCCGAGAATCTTCGGCGAGTTACTGACAACTTTGGAAACTGACAAGCGAGGAAAGAGAATTGTACTTCCCGTTAGTCGTCGCGTCCTCGTGGTTCCGAAGAACGTCTTCATCATTGGAACGATGAACACGGCGGACCGATCTATCTCATTGCTCGATGCCGCACTGCGGCGGCGATTCGGCTTCGTTGAGTTAATGCCTGATGGCAAAGTTTTGAAGGATGCGAAGGTTAGCGGGATTCCGCTTCGGGCCTGGTTCGAGTCGCTCAATTCTCGCATCAGACAGCATGTCGGTCGTGACGCCCGGAATTTGCAGATCGGACATTCTTATTTGATGCAGGCAGGAAGTCCCATTAAGGACATTGCTGTTCTCAAGCGAGTGATCCGCGATGACATCATTCCTTTATTGGAAGAGTACTGTTATGAGGACTATCCAACGCTAGGGAGCATATTAGGAACTGTTTTGGTGAACATAACGGAACAACGAATTGTTCAAGATCTGTTTGAGGATGGAAAAGAGGACGATTTGGTCCAGGCACTTCTGTCACCCTGCCCCGAAATCATGACGTCAACTGAAGCGATCGCGACAGAGGAATCCTCGCTCGATAATGAGGTAGATACGGAGGACGTCGATGATGATCTCGAGCAGGAAGATCAATGAGCGTGATTGAGCAAGCACTCACGATCTCCGAATGGGAAACATTGGGTCCCGAGAGTTCGGATCTGTTGCAAAACCATCGACTGCCTGAAACGGCTACCGTACGGCAGGTAGTCGAACAGCTGGCGTCGAGCCGTTTGCTGCAGCTTACCGAGCTCCGCCACGGGCTTCAGGTGAGGGCATTTTCGCACGTGGGACGGCTCCGGATCGGAAATCTCACGATCACAGTCATGCCGAAGATCCAGAGCTCGTCGCTCCTGGGTCTTTTGCGTTACGCATATGGTTTTCGCAACTTGAATTTGCTGTCGGATGCAAACCACTCGATTCAGCAAAGTGGTTTTGAAGACCTCCTGGTCGCACAGTTAGTTCAAGAAGTTCAGGAGCTGCTCTCGCGAGGCTTGCGCCGTGCTTATGTGTCGCGAGACGAACGGCTGGCATCACCTCGTGGAAGGATCGATGTGGGGCGTGTTGTTCGAGACGGCGGCGTCATGACAGCCACTTTGCCTTGCAGCCATTATCCAAGGGTTGAGGACACGCTACTGAATCAAACCCTGAAAGCTGGGTTAATGTTGGCAAGTTCAATGGCAAGCAACCTTCAACTACGCCGAGATGCGCGGCGGTTGGTCGCTTTGATGGATGAAGCGGTTTCAACGATCAAGCTCAACGCGGTCGTCTTGCTTGATGTTGAGCGTCAACTTAATCGTCTCAGCAATGCGTATGCACCATCCGTTTCGATTATCCGTCTACTTTACGAATCAAAAGGTATCACGTTGGACGGCGATTCAACGGTACTTCGATTGCCGGGTTTCATGTTTGACATGAATGCGTTCTTCCAAACACTTATGTCACGGTTTTTGAGAGACAACCTGCTCGACTACGAAGTAAAGGACGAGCACAGCCTGAAGAAGATGATGCGGTATCATCCCGACTACAATCCACAGCGTAAGCAATCGCCCACACCTCGTCCTGATTATGCCGTCATGAAGCAAGGCAAAGTGGTGGCACTTTTGGATGCGAAGTACCGGGACCTATGGGAGAAGCAGCTTCCTCGCGAGATGCTGTACCAGTTGGTGGTTTACGCGATCAGTCAAAAGAACTCCCCTCGAAGTTGCATTCTTTATCCAACAAGCCATCCGCACGCGAAAGAAGCTCGCATTGACGTGGCAGATCCAATTCTTGGAACTCAGCTTGGACAGGTTTGTTTGCGTCCTATCAATTTGAAAAGCCTAGAACTCTTATTGAACGACAACAGTAATCAATATATAGCAACTCGCCAGGCAGAAGCGAAACGGTTGGCCTTCGGTGATCAGTAAGTAGCCACCTCTTACAGATGAATCACCTTCTAGGATTACAATCTGGCTCATCTTTGGCATCCGTTGCGAGATAAGGATCGCCGATTCGCCCCTCTGGCTTAAGGCTGAGCCAATCCAAGAATTGCGAAACGAAACGCTCGTCGCGGATGATCTTATGGCCAGGACCGGACTTGATTGCTCGATGAAATCTCTTTGGGATAATGATGGCTTTGTATCCGTAATACCAAAATCGCTGACAGACCAGAACATTTTCTCCGCTCAGGTCGTGTTCTTGGGCCGCCGGAGGATGAAAAGGGTTTGCTCGCTGAGTCCATTCACCACGATTCTTGGCGTAGATATTGTCTCCAAATCGAGACCACTCATTGTCGTTGACGAGCGGCCGCTTGTCTTCGAACTCTTCAAGTTTTCCGTATTCTTCGATTGAGACTACCTGCGACACGATCCCCGCATAAACCAATCGATTAGCACCGACAGACTTGCTTGATCCAGTACCAACTACCAAGTCGCCTCTTTCTGCGTGCTTTCGAATGCGCGGTTTGCAGGTCGCTAAGGTCAAGTAACCGCCAAACGGATTGGGTGCGAATCCACCATCAAATCGAACGACATAAGACCGTATCGACATCTTCATTTACCATTACAGAGTCTACGAACTGCACCATCGCCCACATTCAGAAGGTGGTTCCATTTGTTAATTATTGACTAATGTACAGCAATAATCTCTCGACAGCTTGGGTAGTTGGTGCATGCCCAAAAACTTTTTCCGGCGTGCGTTCCTTTGCTGGCCTTGCGCTGCACCATTTCGATTTTGCACTTTGGACACGACGGGATGTTTGCGATTGGCGGCAAGGGCGGGGGTGCTGCAATGGTTGCTTCGGTTCTAGGCAAAGCGACTACGATTTGCTGCTGAATGACGGCGCTCGAGTAACTGTGGGCAGCCTTTACGTGAATGATGGGCAAGCCAGCGGCTGCGAACGCTTGGTCGACGAAGGCATCACGATCTTGGCGGTCGGGTCGATTGTGACTGGCGTCATCGAGTTCAATCGCGAGCACTGGTTTCATCGTGGTGCGGTCGCAGAGCAGGAAATCGACGTGCTTGCTACTGATTTTGTTTTCGTGAGTACGACTGTCTTCTCGCTGGGGAACGTAAAGAACGTCCCACAGTCGCACCTTGTTGTTAACTGAATATTGATCCCCCACCGCTTGCTCAAGTACGCGGTAAAAGGCAAGTTCGGCCGCTGACAAGAAGTTGTCTCGAAGTCGATAGGGAAGCTCATTGCGTTCACGCTCCGATCCAGCACTCAGTTTGATGCCTATTAGCTTCAACAGAGTGCCAAGACAACCGATTCGCTGCGATTCTTCCGCCATCACGCCTTTCCCTAAATACTGTTTCGACAACTGGGAGGACAGTTTAGCAAATCAGGAATTCGCCTCCGATGTTGGATAAACTCTGAACCTTGAGCGAGACTTCGACTGTCAGGCCACAGTATCAATGCGTTTTTATGCCCCGAAAGCACCGCTGACCGTGCCACACTGGATTTTTTGCTGAGCAAATTCCTCATGAAAATTTGGTTCATATCTGACACGCACAATGAGCATTCCGGACTTTCGATTCCTGAAGTCGATTTGGTCATCCATTGCGGCGATGAGTCGACGCACGGAAACGCATTTATGAATGAACCGGAAGCGAGAAAGTTCTTTGACTGGTACTCAGGGCTGAACATCGAAACCAAGGTGTTCGTACCGGGGAATCATTCGACAGCCGTCGAACAGGGACTGATCCGCGCTGAGGACTATCCAGGTATTCGGTTACTGATCCACGATCAGATTGAGGTGCATGGACTCAGGATATTCGGGTCACCCTATACGCCTCGTTTTCACGATTGGGCATATATGAAGAAGCGAGGACAGCTTGACCTCGTTTGGCAGTCAATTCCAGACGACATCGACATTCTCGTTACACATGGCCCACCGAAAGGTGTTTTGGATCTCACACGAGACATCGAATCAAAGGCAATCGTTCAGGTCGGGTGTACTGCGCTACGAAGACACGTCGAAGAACGGATCAAGCCAAAGATTCACGCCTTCGGACATTTGCATGATGAGACTGGTATCAGCAATTACGGGATGTTTACTCGCGGTGCGACGCAGTTCATCAACTGCTCATGTTGCAACCTTGCCTCAGAGCTGAAGAACAACGGATTCGTGGTCGAGGTTTGACAGAATAGAAAACGCCCGCAGAGGATGAGAGTCGCTTCTTAAGAATGCAGAATAAGCCATCGATTCCATGCTTCCCGCGCGGGTCTACGAAAAAAGCCCGCGTACCGGCTAAACCGATACGCGAGCTTTCGTTTTTATGTCACGTTCAAGAAGTTACAATTTGATCGCTTCGACTTCAGCGACGAATCGCTGGTTGTTGTCGGCGAGGAACGCACTGATCACGTTGAACACGGCGTCACCGAAGCCACCGATGTTCATGATGTCGGCTCGCTCACAAGCCTGAACCGTCTGGTACGGCTGCAGATCGATGTTGACTAGCTTCGGGCTAGCTTCTTTACCTGCCAGCTTGCGCTGGTTGGCAACGAAGGCTTCCCAAGCCGTCATCACACCGGTCGAACCGTGTCGTCCTGTTCCGATCCAGCTCTCGTTATCGCTAACGAGAACGATGCCGGCGAACTTGCGCTTCGCATGCTTCTGGTTGGCAGCTACCAGCGGCAGCGAACAATCTGTTCCTCCACCACCGTACTTTGCCAATCGCTCAGCAATGCTCAAGATCGAATCGTTTGGATCGATCTTTGCATCGTAAGCCGACGTATCGAACGGAATCACAACGCTGTCCGGGTTGCGTCGCAGAATCGCTGCGGCGAACAGTGCGGCCACGTCGATGCATCGCATCTTCGAGGTTGCACCTCGACCACGGTTCCCCATGACCGCACAGCTCATCGATCCAGACGTATCCAGACCAATCACCACCGGTCCCGGCAACTCCGGTACGTTTCCACAGGCGATCTCGGCTGCCTTGTGCAGTGCAGTCTTGATCTTCTGCGGAATATTGTCATCCGCGTTCAAGTACGCAGCAAAGTACTGGTACGGGAACTGCTTCGATCGTCGAATCTCAGACTCGTCAGCGATCCGGTCAGCCACGTAATCAACCATCGCACTCGTTGCCAACACATCGTGTCGCAGCAAAGTGTTCAAGTTCATTCGCAATGCTTGCGGACCCATCTTGCGAGCCAGTGCAGCCCAAACCGTCGGTCCCTTGGCAGCATCCGACAACAAGTCCCATCGGACGTTGTCGAGTCCACCAGCGATCAACGCTTGTGCTTCTTCGCTTTCCGAATTGCGGTAAGCGATCAGCGACTGAACTTCAACCGGCAAGTCGGCTTCCGTTGCCGGTGCCCACTTATCGATGCTCTTATCAGTCAGCCAACCGAACATCGCTCGGCGAGCGTTATCCTTCGGTGTCGGTCGAGCCATACGCAGGATGTCCCGCAAGCTTGGATCGTTACCGATCGATGCGCTCAGCAGCTTTCCGACCGAAGCGGTGTTCAACCAACGCTGGAATGCTCGCTGCACAGAGCTCGACAAACCAACGCGGCCCTTACCAGCCTTGTTCTTGAACTGTCCAGACCGGATCATCTGGAACACAGTTCGCAGAACAAGACCGTTGTCGACCACACGATCGAATACTCGGTGCATCAGCTCTGTATCACGAACCGACAGCGCGACCAGCAATGCAGCCGGCATGTCCTTCATGAACGCCTTCTCACGAGCGTACAGCGCCAGCTTCGCCAAGTACTGGTTGTCGTCGACTTCGTCGATGAGCTTCAGCACTTCGTCGAGCTGCGTCTGGGCCGTACTGTAGAACGCGTTACCGAACGTACCTGTGGCGGCCACTTGAGCCAGCGCGTGCTTCGGCTCGAGCTTGTACGCGCGGCCACCCGCTTCGTTGACTGCATTAGCTCGCGGCAATCGGTTGGTAAGACTCGCGAATAGAGACTTGTTGGCCATGTGTGTGACCTCCTCAATTGAAAACTGTTCGACGAAGGGTAGCTGAGAAAGGCCAGCGTCATTGACGCTGCACCATCTTTAGTAGAGATGTATTCCCAACCGGCAGTCGAACGAGAATCGCAAAGCAGATTAAGCACATCGCTCAATCCGCTTCCCCTAGTTCTTGTATTTGTTTTGTTGTGATACTGACTCACAAAACAGCGAGATGTTCGCTTAAATTTGACTGACGAAGTGAAAATCAGATCGTTCTAGACATTGCTCTACCAACTGAGCTACAGCATCGTTGCAGACGCTGATGAGATTCGAACTCACGACAAATGTAATCCGATTTGGCAGTCAGCCAAAAAGACTCGCCGCAACAGTCACCCATTGCGGCGAGTCATACAATGCAACTGAACGAAGAAAATTGTTCAGATACTTTGGTGTTGATGGATGTAATCCAAACAGGCAGTTCAGTCACCAGAGCTCAATGACCAAACATGCTGTGAGAGGTTCACAGGATTTTATTGACGAATTGAAAATCGCACATTGCTATACCAGTTGGGTGATTGCGCCGTGGACACACGTTCTTAGTTGCAAGAGGTTTGGAACGAAGGGTGAACGAGAGCCGCCTCTCGGCATTAGGGACGTCCGACTTCGAGCCACATTGTCGCTCGACCGTTGACAGGCGTGTCTATCTTCGAAAAGACTCGCACGCCATTCACTAGCGGGTCACCCCGCAATCGATACCTTAGGCCCCTCATGGAATCCCATTCGGCAGTTCCAAAACGTTGCCCGTGAAGATTCAATCCTTCTCTCTAAAAGTATTCGTCGCGATTAGCGCCATCAAAAGCAGCCTGAATGGAGGCAGCATCGTTTGAATGCCCTTCCACTGCCACACGGGCACGGATCGTTTCGCCCGAGTTTTTCCTCGAGCAACTTGTCACCGTGGACGATGCGGACGCCGCGTTTGACGTTGGTTTCCGAGGGGAAGCCGCGCCGACGCTTACTCATTGGTTCGAAAGCAGGAATCTTCGAAAGTGTGGTCGAGCATGATAGGGCTCCTTCGTAGTTAGTTGGTTAGAGAACGAGCGGATCGCAGCAGTCTGCGATCCGAAAGCAGACAGCTGAACGAAGAAAATTGTTCAGATACCTTTCAAGGTTCAATTGATGTAATCCGAACAGGCAGTTCAGTTGTCAGAGCCGATGACTGGATTCGCGCCAGCATGGACCTGTTTACAAGACAGGTGCCTTTCTCAGTCGAGCCACATCGGCAGGTCAGCAGGAACGCAGTGATTCGAACACTGTCCATCGGCTTTGGAGACCGAGTCCGCTCCC
>JBGSUV010000057.1:0-68569 GCA_041753315.1 Pirellulaceae bacterium
CCCGTTTGTATGCTCTTCTGCTAACCATGGGGATGACCTCCTACTTCCTGGTTCCTTCGGGAAAAACACCAGTCTCGAGGCATCCCCTGTTTTTTTCTACCCATAGTTATCGGCGAATAGCCAACTCGTGCTCGTGCTCGAATGCGGTTTGATACACCGTGGGATTCTGGGAAACCGATTCGTTCCGCGCTACTAGCATTGTGAGCATTGTCACGACGCGTCGCCGTTGCGATTTGCCGGTCATGTTGTCTTCGGGAGCAAGTGCGTGGCACACATTTAGTACACCATGAATGGCAGCACATTCCAACGCGGAACCACGAGCGATATCGAAGAAACGGCTACGATCTTTCAAGCTGTATTTGCCATTTCCTTCGGCGATGTTTAGCGGAATCGATTGAGCGGCGCGAAGCCATTGATCGCGGGCATGTCGATTGTTGCCAGCCAAGAGAGATGCGATAGCATACGAAAACGCGACGTAGTCAATCGAGAGACGATACGTATCGAGTTTCTCGTGATCGAAAATTGATTCGCTCATTACCGTCCTTTCGAGCCCGAGCACAAGCACAAGGAAATACGATCGTTTTCAATACCAGAACGACCGAAATCATCCAGTTCCGGCAGTTCATGTGTTGTAGGAGTGACTGGCCACCGGAATTTGGATGCATTTCATCGTTCGTGGCCTTCGGCCCCGTGGGGGACCTGCCACTGATGCTTGTAGTATAACCGATTCCTGCCGCTCGCTGCAACGTTCTGGTCGCCCTGGTCGAGTTCTGAAATGTTTCCCGTTGGTTGCTTGCGCCGCGTGCTGTTGTCACGTTGTGTAACAACAAAGGGAAGCCACCAGTGGAGTACGGAGCGTGCTGAGCGATAAGGTCAGTGAGTTGAGTTTTTGCGTCGCCGCTCAAGTCTGCCCGAACCAAGTCAGCCTCGCACAACTTCACTCTGATGGCCTCCAGCGATCACTCACGCAACTGGCGAGTATTGAGGCGACGCACGACACACGTCACCAAGTCGCGGCGATTGACGTGCCATTGAAGTTAAGCACCATCCGCGACTTTGGTGCACGTGCTTGTTATAATCCGGAACGACTGATGTTTTTCACCTCGTACGTCATGGCTACGTACTTAGAAGAGCAAGCAAACAAGCCTTGGTAAGAAAATTTGTGGTAGGAAGATTGTATACCTCGCGTGCGTGCAAGCAGGATTGGAGCGCAGAATCTTCTTACCATTAATCTTCTTACCTGTGTGGTCGGCTTGCCGGGTTAGTCCTTGGGGTCTCCGGCTGGCAGCATCAATACAGCTACGAGAACCGTGGTAGTTCGCGTGAACATTCGCAACACCTTTCGGTCAGTGGAGTGAAGTTGCACTGGATAATCATGGAAGTATCGGCGGTGCGTGAAAACGCCGATCGTCCCCAAAGACTGACGAACGACACACGTCACCAAGTCGCGGCGATTGACGTGCCATTGAAGTTGAGCACCATCCGCGACTTTGGTGCACGTGATTGTTATAAGCCGGAACGACTGATGTTTTTTACGTCACACGTCATGGCTAAGTACTTAGAAGAGCAAGCAAACAAGCCTTGGTAAGAAAATTTGTGGTAGGAAGATTGTATACCTCGCGTGCGTGCAAGCAGGATTGGAGCGCAGAATCTTCTTACCATTAATCTTCTTACCTGTGTGGGCGGCTTGCCGGGTTAGTCCTTGGGGGCGCTAGCCCCGCCTCCTGGCTGCCGTGGCCGTTTGGAATTATCGGGCACTAGCCCTGCCTCCTGACGGGCTCAGTTGTAATTACAACAAAACGGGGTGTTATTATTGGGTGTCCGTGGTTGTACGCCACGCAGACTTCATTGCCAAAGACAGTCCGCAAGCAACTTTATGGCCGCTTGAGTGCAATTAAGTTAAGATAATCCAGGCACGAGCATGCGTCATGGCAAAAACTTGAGTGGGAAAAATAATGAAATCCTCAATCACGCTGTTCTTGATTGCTGCCTTTTCTGCTGTCGCAATGGGCAATGAGCCTCCTTTAATTAGAGCGGCGCTACCTGCATTCCCGAACGAGGTGCGATTCAGTGACACCAACGAGTTATTCATCCTGGGAGGTGCCGAGTCCCTGGTTTGGCTTGATAACGCAACCAATACCTGGCGCCAGTTTCGGCGCAATTCGCAAGTGACCCTAAAGCATGCCGAGTACCAATCTTCCGTTTTGGATATCAGCCACGATGGAAAGACGGTGCTGGTTAGGCATTATTTACAAACGCAATCGCCGTCTGTTTTTGAACTCCAACGTTTTCCCTCGGGAACCATTTTGAGCCTGGACAGGCGCGATCAGTTTTCGTTTTGGGACGTTCCAAGCGGTCGTTTACTGCAAATGCTAGACAGATCTGAATATGACACTGTGAACTTCGCAAGATTCCTACCTGACGGCAAGTCGATTGTAATCTGGGGAACGAGATACACAAAAGGTCCAAGCATTGAGTGGGACGGCCAAGGACGTTATTCATTCAATGCGGAAAAAGAGTTCGCCGTTGATCTGTATGACGTCAATAACGGCAAATTAGCGAAAGAACTGGGGACAACGAAAACGATGGGCCAAGGCTTTGGGATTAGTTCGGATGGGACTTGGGTTGTTGTATCCGGTGGTAAGCAGAACAGTAAAAGAGACAAGAAGGAAATGAAATTGTTTAATGTCCATACCGGCAGTGAAGTGTCGCTTCAAGATGGACCGTGGCGAATTCTCGGTCCGATGAGCCCATGGGAAGAAGGCGTTACGCATGCTGAATTTACGAAAGGCAACAACCTGCTTTGGACACCTAAAGGATGGTGGGATATATCCAAGCGCGAAGTCGTAAGTGAGCAATGGATGACCAACATTTCTGATGCGTTGGCTGCTCGCGATCATCCCGAATCGAACGACCCGAGGCCGTCGGGCCGATTCCTTACTCCCGACGGTCGACTTTTCTTTTTGCCCGGAAGACGGTCCCCGGAGGCCATTGAAATATCTAGCGGAGAATTACTGACCGCCTCCAAGAAACTTAAAGGACATCGATCTCCCATTGCGAATTGGGCGTTTTCGCCGGATATGAATTACCTGGCCACCGTGTCTGTTGACGCTGAACTGATTAAGTGGGATCTAACTCACAAAGACGTGAATTGGAAGAGATAGTCGTGAACTTTGCTCCGGGTAGTGGGGGATGGTTTTTTAGTTGATGCGTTGGCGGCAGGAGCCGAACCGCCGGCTTAAAAACGTTGCCTTCAAAGAACGTCGGCCGCTTCGGTTCACCGCCGCGGGAACGACGGCGATCACGAAGTACGCAGGTTTGATTGGTTAGCAAGCTGAGCGGCGTCACGCATTTTCGTTCATCGCTTTGTTCTGTTGCCGTCATGTGTCAAGCGAGATCTCATCCCAATTTGCGTCAACACCGATAATCCAGTCTAGTGCGCGGCGACGATGCACGATTACGGGCTGTACTAATCTACAGCCGTGAGGCCGTAAGCGATTCTCCACGCACGCCCAATGTAGACGATAGTATAAATCTGCCGTCTTATATAGCTCGGAGAATTCTCGCAGGGATGCATTCTCGACGAAGTCGTTCGGATCCGAAAAGGGTCGCGGGTAAAAATCCAAGAGGTCTGCGTTTTCACGGGATGGCTTTACATGGTCTGTGATGAACGGATCAATATTTTCTCGCCCCAAAGCCCACGCAATTGAAAGGAGATATTCAAAGGTCCAATCTGCCTTGTCGATCTGCTCCTCCGTTGGGTTTTGGGTTCGCAGCAGCGTTGCCTCCGACTCAAACAGAAATCCGTTAATGCCGAGTTCGGTGATCGTTGCCATTAGCCGCTCGGTCGGCACATTGGCGGTTACGCCAAGTACGTACGTCAGGATGAGCGAACGAATAGCTACGTCGCTTGCGTTTGGTGGCTTCAGTTCATCTATGCTGTAATAACAAGGCAGATACTCGTTAACGAGAACTCCCCAAGATTCCAAAGTCACGTTGTTCGATCGTCGGATTTTGTCTCGATCAAGAAACACGATAGTCATTTGAACAAGATGAAATGAGAAGGGCAATCTGTTTGGGCGACGCAGAACCCAACATGGGATTGCTTATTGTGACGCGTGGAAACCGGAACGATTTCTGAGGAAATGGTGGAACAAGGGGGTGCTACGGAGGTTGATAGGGCTGCACCATGCGGTATATATACCTCATGGTGTCGCTAATCAATCGGCAAAACAACCAACCCCACAGGGTGGTTTGATTTAATTTCCAAGCACGTAAACAAAGTTCCAGTTTATCGCTATTCGACGTTCAAATGGGCTAATTCGCACCTGATTTTTCAGATTTCCGGGTGGACACCGTTTGGAATTATCCCGCGCTAGCCCCGCCTCCTGGCGGGCTCAGTTGTGATTACAACATTACAACAAGACGCGGTTTTTATTGGGTGCCCGTGGTTGTAATCGTTCTCAATGAACTCTCGAAAACCGTGAATCAGCGGTTGCGCAATGAGTTCTTGACCGTAAAATCTACTGCTGTAGCAAGGAGCGTTGTAGAGTTGCATGAATTACAAAAGACAATGTCAGCGTACGTTTCATTAGCATCGAGCGATTCGTTAAACTCAAAATCGCCGTATGGGTCACTAGAACTCGACCACGGGACAAATTTGTACTGCAGTCCCATTTTTTCCAATCTCACCCACAGACAATCCGTAATCCAGATTTGCCCTGGAACAATCCAATAAAACACGCCATCCATCTTATGTTTCGATTTCGGTCTGTAGATAGTAATCATTGATTTGCTCCCTTGGGGCCATTGGTATCGCGAGCGACGGCCCGTTCACAAAACTAAGCTGTTGCAGCTCAGTGCGCCGCTGCGATGACCTTATTAGTTTTTCGCAACGTAGGTTGTAGCAAATCTAAGGTCAACACAGAGAAGAGGTTGTTAAATACCACCGCGGCGTTGCTCTTCGCTCGATCGGAGATGCGAATCAGTCGACTTATCATTGCGTCTCCAATGCTGGGTCTGGTCAGTGGTCTCCTTGATTCGCGTGATAGCTTAGGCGCCTTCCCTGCAGTGGCCAGAAATGATCTCCGGCCCAGCTTCGTTTCACGTACTTGGTCGGTGGGCTGCTGAGGTACTATTCGATTATCCGCCCATACCAACGACACGAGCCAACGTCATTTGCAAGCCTGTCCTCTTCGGATTGGTGATGCATACTCAGATCGACATGGTTGGGATCCATGCCGAGTAAGAACAGTTGGGCTCTCTCTGGTTGCTTTGATTACATGATGTAAACGCGAATGGGCGTCCGACCCCAGGTCTCCCTACGCCGCTCGACAGGACGCGACGTCGAGTATTGCCGCAATGCAATGGAGCCTGCAAGTAAGTTATCCGGATCGCTGGCCTAATGGGCATGATGGGTCTAGCAAACCAATTTTGCGGTTCGCCAGCCTGAGCATTTTGATCGGACGCAAAAATCAAGTTTCGCGGTACGCAAGTATTAGTGAAGATTGGCAATTATTAGTGTTCCCCACAGCGAACGAAGGAAGGAACACTAATAATCGCTAATCGACACTAATAAAGAATGTGCCAATCGCTCACCGACGTGCGAACGTCGGTTCAGGAATGTTGCGTACTCAACCGTGTTCGACATTTTGCAATTCTAGCCCACTTCGCTACCGACAAGAATTGCTTGTAATGAGTTCCTGCGACGCGCCGGCGATGGCTTGCTCCTCCCGCGTCTGAATGAGCAAGATTCGACCTGCCGAATGTATCGAAGCAATATCAACATCCAGCGCATGCTCCTGGTTTTTTTCTTCGTCGAGAACCAAGTTCAGACACTGAAGTCCGTCACATACTTGGCGGCGCAGGAAGGCCGAATGTGCGCCAATACCAGCCGTGAATACCAAGCCATCGATGCCGCCGAGTGTCACTGCAAAAGCGCCAATCGTGGCGCGAATTCGATCCGCAAACATACTTATCGCTAAATCCGCTCGCCGGTTGCCCGACAAGGCCGCCTGTTGTACTTCACGAAAATCGGAGGATACTCCGGATACTCCCAGCAAGCCGGAATGTCGATTCAAGGCGTCGTCGAGTTGATTCGCACTCAGGCCCTGGTGCTGCATGAGGTAAAGCAAAATGCCAGGATCAACGGCGCCACTGCGACTGCCCATCATCAGTCCATCCAGCGGAGTGAAGCCCATCGTCGTTGCAATCGGCTGACCGCCGCGGGTCGCTGTGGCTGAGCAGCCGTTGCCTAAATGGCATATCACCAGCTTAAGACTTTCGTCGCCCGGTCGCTCGAGTAGTTCGGCTGCACGTGAAGCACAATACGCGTGGCTGATGCCGTGAAAACCGTAACGACGAATCCCATATTGCTCCCGCCATGAATAAGGGACCGGGAAGGTGACCGCGCGAAGCGGTAAATTGGCGAAGAAGGCGGTATCGAAGACGGCAACGTGAGTTGCATCGGGAAGCTTGGCTAACGCTCCGTCGATCACCTTAAGGGCGGGAGGATTATGCAAAGGAGCGAGGTTACTTATGCGCTGTAAAGCGTCGATCACGCGTTGATCGATCATCGTTGGGCGGACAAAGTCGGTGCCGCCATGGACCACACGATGCCCGACGGTAGTGATCGGATCGTGAAGTACAAGCAGATCCAAACGCTGCATGATCCACGTCACTGCATCGAAATAGTCAACAACTTGCGGAACGACCTGCTTTTCGTCTATTTCCGGCGTACGAAAGCTACAGGTAGCCGCACCACTGGCTCCCTTCCAATCGACTAATCCTGAGGCTAGTTCTGACCGCGCGGATGCATCGAACAGAGCACACTTTAAAGTGCTTGACCCCGCGTTCAGAACCAAAATAGTCATACGGATGCTGCCTACTCTTTAAGCCTCGGCCAGCACCATGGCTGTACTTTCGGCATGCCATACCAACTTTGGCGACAGATTATAGTTGCGCAGTCAACCTAGCCAAAGCGATGATTGCAGTTTAATGGGTTTTCCGCGTTTGCTCCAGATAGAAATACGGAGAACTTGGTTGTAAGCTATGAGCCCCCAACGACTCGGTGTGATTCAACCGTTTCATCGTCAAAAAAGTACAAGTACTATGCAATCGTCGCCTCTCCCTGAAGTTCCGTCCAATCAGGATTCGCAAAGTTCCGCGGTGCCAGCGCGGGAAATAACCATCCGAGTGGTCGTGTTGGGATTGTTACTCTCCGTCGTGATGGGCGCGGCAAATGTCTACGTTGGACTCAAAGTCGGGATGACGGTCTCCGCTTCGATCCCAGCTGCGGTAATGGCCATGCTCTGCTTCCGTTACTTGTTTCGCAGTTCGAGCATTCTGGAAGCTAACCAAGTTCAAACGTGCGCTTCGGCGGGAGAGTCGCTGGCCGCAGGCATTATCTTTACCATGCCAGCCTTGATCTTGATCAACTATTGGACAAGTTTCGACTATTGGACAGTCACCATCATTGCTTTCACCGGCGGCTTGCTGGGAATTTTGTTCATGATTCCTATGCGACGAGTGTTCATTGTCGACAACAAGGAATTGGCTTATCCGGAAGGAATTGCTTGCGCCGCTGTCTTAAAAGCGGGTGAAGGGCAAACGGAAAACGCCGGCGAGGGGCTGAGCCTGGTCGCTGGCGGGGTCCTGGGTGCGCTGTTCAAAATGGTAGGAGGTTTCTTGGGGCTGATTGCCGGTTCGCTCGAAGGCGCTTGGGGCATCGGCACGCGCATCTTCTATTTGGGTGCCGATTTATCGCCCATGTTGGTTGCTGTCGGATTTATCGTTCGGCTCAACGTAGCGTTATTGATCTTCATCGGTGGAGCGTTATCCTGGTTAATTGCGATTCCCATTCTCTCAGGAACGGGTGGTGAAGGCTCCGCTGTCGAACAGGCCAACACCTTATGGAAAGAACAAGTGCGGTTCATCGGAGTTGGGGCCATGGTATTGGGGGGCTTCAGTTCGTTGATTTCTGTCCGAGCCGGTCTAAAAGCTGCAGTCGTGGAACTTTGGAACGGACTTTTTCAGCGCAAAGCTACGGTCGCGGACAACCAACGCGACTTACCAACTCTGGTCATTCTGTTTTTCGGTCTCCTGTGCACGATATTGTTAGTCATCGTCAATTATGACTTCACCGAGAGTGTAGGTATCACAGCCCTATCAACGATCGTGATGCTGGTCATGGGCTTCTTTTTTACCGCCGTGGCCAGCTACATCGTCGGTTTGGTGGGCAATTCCAATAGTCCTGTGTCTGGTATGACGATCACCGCCGTGTTGGTTGCCGGTGGCATGTTGTGGTTGTTCGGATTTAGTGGAACCGAAGCGATGGTGGCAACCCTCGGTATCGCGGCCATTGTCTGCTGCGTGGCCTGTACCAGCGGCGACGTATGCAACGACCTCAAAACCGGGACATTGGTAGGGGCCTCACCATTTAGACAACAAACCATGGAAATCGCTGGAGTGTTTGTGGCAGCCTTGGTGATGGCTCCCATCTTGAACCTCTTGCACAACAATACCGAAGGTGGCATTGGAGGTGACAATTTGTCGGCACCTCAGGCCAGCCTCTTTGCACAGTTAGCCAAAGGCTTTGCCGGTGAGGGTACATTACGTTGGGACATGATCGGCATTGGCGTGGGAGTCGGCGCAGTCATCTTGGTCATCGACACGATTCTAAAGGTGCGCAACGCCAAGTTCCGTGCCTATTTGATGCCAATTGCAGTTGGTATGTACCTCCCATTTGGAATCGCAATACCGATCTTAATTGGTGGCTTGATCGCTCATTTCTATTCGCGAGGAGTTGCCGAGGAACAGCAGGATAGCGTGTTGCACCGCGGTATTTTGTTTTCTTCGGGTGTGATCGCAGGTGAAGCATTAACGGCTGTCGGAATTGCCTGCTTGGCCGCATTTAGCATATCGCTGTCACTTCCCATTCCTCCGCCCGTCATCTTGCTTTTTTCGGTCGTCTCGGCAATCGTCGCCGTGGCTGCGTTTGTGGTGATGAGCAAGCCAAGTCGCGTATAGGAAGAGGTCGGTGGGTGGCCATTGGCGGCTTTTCGCGATGCGCTGGAATTCACCGATCCTGAACACTTGACATTTCCTGACGCGGTGTCAAAATTAGAACACGATGTCAGAAACAACCCGCAAGCAACGTGAAATTCAGGAGCGAGAGCGTCAGATCTTGGCGCTGGCTCGTCCAATTTTAGTTAAAGAGGGGTATCAGTCGCTCAGCATGGATCGCCTGGCCGCTCAAATGGAGTACGCCAAGGGAACGTTGTATAACCATTTTCCGAACAAAGAAGAGATAGTGGCTGCGTTGGCCATCGAATCGCTTGAACTGCGTCGAGCGATGTTTGAGCGAGCTTCGTTGATGAGCTGCCGATCACGCGAACGGATGATGGCGATTGGCACTGCGTGCGATACTTACGCGACCACCTGTGGTCAACATTTTGCTATTGAGCAGATGTTGCGGAACGCGGTCATATGGGAAAAATCGTCGCAAAAACGGCAAGAACTGATCCGCAATTGCGAATTCCGAGCGATGGGAATCGTGGCGGGGGTGGTGCGAGACGCCGTTGCGGTTGGCGATTTGCAACTCCCCGACGCGATGACCGCCGAAGAATTTGTATTTGGTTTTTGGTCGCTCACCTATGGTAGCTATGCTTTGGTGGCGACCAGCCCTTCGTTGCCAGACCTGGGTGTGACCGATCCCGTTCGCAGCATTCGTTATCACGGCTGGACCTTGATGAACGGCTACAATTGGCAACCGCTGTTAAACTTTGAAGATGCAGAGACACTCATGAACGCATTTGCGAAGAGGATTGCCCCAGATGTTGAGTAACACTAGCGTACGTTCGAATTTTTTTGACCGCATTTTGACAGCTCGTCATTTATTGACTCGACGGACAATTACTATTGCGGGGGGAGGGTTCGTTGCCCTTTTGGCGCCGGTGCTTTGGCTGAGCTCAGACCTTGCGTGGTTTCAGAAGTCAGGTTTGGTGGAAACACCGGCCGTCGGAGCAAGTGATCCCAGACCTCTCCGCGTCTCCACAGCCTTGGTGGGGCAGGCCGGTCCAAGCTTTATGACGCAACAGTTCACGGGGATGGTCAAACCTCGGCGATCGAGCATGTTAGCGGCCAAGTCGATCGGACGAGTCGAAGAGATTTTTGTCGAGATGGGCGAGTCGGTGGCAGCCGGACAACTTTTGATCCAACTCGACCGCGCTACGCTCGACGCTGAACGGAATACCGTCTCGGCACGGTTAGCGTCTGCGCAAGCACAACTGGACGAACTTCGACAAGGTCCGCGGCAACAGGATATCGATCAAGCCGCAGAGCGAGTGGCTGAAATCGAATCCACTCTGCAACTGAACAATGCCAATCTAAGACGAACCGAGTCGCTGGTCCGATCCGCCTCCGTTTCGCGGCAAGAATTGGATGAAGCAACTTATACAGTCGAAGCTACTCAAGCCAAGTTGGCTGCAGCGCGACATGCCCTCGATCTGTTGCGAGAAGGGACGCGTGTCGAACAAGTGGAAGCTGCTGAGGCAAATGTTCGTGGATTGCAGGCCGAGCTAGAACTAATTGCCGTAAGAATCGAAGAGCAGGCAATTGTTGCACCTTACGATGGCAAGATTCAAACACGCCTGGTCGACGAAGGCGTCGTCGTATCACCGGGCCAAGCGCTTCTGCAGATCGTCGAGTCGGGAACGGTTGAAGTTCATGTCGGTTTACCGCCCGAGTTGGCCCAGGATCTCTCGATGACGAGTTTGTCAGTAACGATTGCCGAACGGAGAGTACCCGTTGAGTTAGCCCGATTGTCCCCTGCCATCAACGAGGCCACGCGCACGCGAGAGGTGGTCTTGAATGTCCTGTCGAGCTCGACTGCCGAAATTCTGCTCGGCAACTCCGTCAACGTTGAAGTCCAGACACCGGTGGTGCGCGTGAGTGAATCCACGTCTGGCTACTGGATCCCCAGAGATGCCCTGACTGCTGCGTCGCGAGGGCTGTGGGCAGTCTACATTGCCGTGCCTGTGCAAGGACCTGAAATGGCCAACAATTCGTCGACGCTGCCGTCGCATAAGATCGAACGAAGACAAGTTGAATTGTTGCGGTCGCAGGGTGAATGGACCGAAGTCCGCGGGCCCATCGCCGCCAACGAACTCTTAGTTGTTGAAGGCAGCCATCGCGTAACTCAGGGTCAATTCGTTGCAACTGATATAAGATAAAGCGAAGCGTGGGAATGCAATCGATGAATAAGGGCTCTTCGAATTTGTCCAACAATACTGCTAGCAAATATCACCCAGTCAGTCGATTGGCGGTTCGATACTTCAACGACCGTCGACTCATCGCATTGACTATTTTATTGGTGCTGTCGGCTGGATTAAGTTCGTTGGCCGTATTGCCGCGCATGGAGGATCCTTTGTTGACCCAGCGCGCGGCTACTATCATCACCGTGTTGCCCGGTGCAGATGCGGAACGAGTCGAAGCGCTGGTTACCGAAAAGATTGAAGACAAGCTACTGGACGTTCCCGAAATTAAGCGCATGCGTTCCCAAAGTCGCGCTGGTACGTCGTTCATTTCCATTGAATTGCGCGACGAAGTTTACGACACGGATCCGGTTTGGTCCAATATTCGAGGCAAACTGGAAGATTCGATCAGCCACTTGCCACCTGGCACGCAGCGGCCGGAGTTCAACGAGCTCGACATTGCCGCCTATGCTTGGATCGGTGCGATCGTCTGGAACCGCGACGAGCCGGTGTCGAATGGAATTCTTCGCAGGTTGGCCCGAGAGCTAAAGGATGATCTGTTTGCGGTGGCCGGTACAAAGACTGTGGAGCTGTTTGGCGATCCACTGGAAGAAATTGTCGTAGAGGTTGATCCAGACCGAGTGGCCGCGGTGGGACTGTCAGCAGCGTCAATTGCTGCACAACTTGGCAATCGTGACGTTAAATCCTCGGCTGGCATCATGCGTAGTGACCATTCCGATTTGGTTGTGGAAATGCGAAACGAGTTCGAGAGCATTGAGAATGTACTCGACGCAACGCTGCAGGCGCCAAGCGTCAACGGCAATTCGGCGATTGAATCGAGCTCATCGAATCAGCCCAACGATGGACTCGGACAAACATTGCGGCTGAGTGACTTGGCGACGGTGCGTCGCTCAACTCGTGAACCGCCAGCCTCCCGTGCGATCGTTGATGGGAATCGGGGGATTGTCGTCAGTGCCATGTTACGTCCCGAGTACCGCATCGATCGATGGTCGCAGGATGCAGATGCCAAGATTGAGGAATTTCGAGCACGGCTTCCGGCAGGCGTTGAGCTCGAGATCATCATGGAGCAAGACCGCTATGTCTCCGAGCGACTCACTTCGCTTACTCGAAATTTGTTGGTGGGCATCTGCGCCGTTTCTTTGGTCACTTTCGTATTTATGGGATGGCGCAGTTCGTTGTTGGTCACGGCCACACTTCCGATCGCCTCGTTGATGGTGGTGGCGGCGATGCGTTTCTTTGAAATACCAATCCACCAGATGTCGATCACTGGGTTGATCATTGCATTGGGCCTGTTGATTGACAACTCGATCATCGCCGCCGATGAAATCGAAATCAGCTTGCGGCGTGGGTTAACTCCCGTGAGCGCAGTCGCTGATATGGTGGAACGGCTCTTTGCCCCGTTGTTGGCTTCAACGCTGACGACCGCCTTGGCGTTTGCACCCATTGCATTGATGGAGGGACCAGCCGGCGAATTTGTAGGTTCCATTGCATTGACCGTCATGCTGGCGATTTTTAGTTCACTGTTCCTGGCGCTGACGGTGTTGCCGGCCTGTGCCGCGATTTTGCAAAAGAGCAACGATCCAGTGGTGCAGGGCAGCAAGCCTCACGGCTTTTGGCATCGGTTGACGCATCACGGAGCAAGTTTTCCGAGCTTGACACAGCTTTACCGGCGATCGTTGACAGGGTTATTGAGGCGGCCAGCCATGGGAATTGCACTGGGGCTTGTCTTGCCCGTTGGTGGTTTTTTCGCAGCAACGCAGTTGAGCGAACAGTTTTTTCCGCCGGCCGACCGAGATCAGTTTCAAATTGAACTTGAACTTGCAGCCGACGCTTCGCTCGCTCAGACCAGCGAGCTCGTTAGTGAATTGGATGAAGTATTGGGTTCGCACCCGCGGATACAACACACAACTTGGTTCATTGGCGAAAGTGCGCCTGCTTTCTACTATAACCTGATCTCGCGGCGCAAGCACAGCCCTAACTATGCGCAGGCGATTGTTACGCTCGATCACAATCGAAACTCGCTCGAATTGATTCGGCAACTGCAACTCGAGTTGGACGACAAGTTCCCGGCTGCTCGTCTGTTGGTTCGGCAACTTGAACAGGGCCCACCGTTCGACGCACCGGTAGAAGTTCGCTTGTTTGGCAGTGACTTAGATCAACTGAAGGAATTTGGCGAGGAACTGCGCAGTTTGGCCACGAGCGTCCCCAATGTATTGCATGTGCGCACGGCGTTGAGCGATTTCCGCCCGTCGGCGTCGGTGGCCGTCAATGCGCATCAAGCCAATTGGGTCGGCTTAAACGAAGCGGATGTCGCCCAACAACTTTTTGCGCAATTCGATGGCCTGCCGGCCGGGTCCATCATCGAGCAGGTTGAAGAAATTCCGGTACGCGTCCGCATCGCGGGCGAATATCGAGAGCATATCGAAGATCTGTCTGATCGAGGCTTAATGGTGAGCTCACCGGCAATGACCGCGGAATCGTCGACGATAACACGTCAAGCCATTGTGCCCGTTTCGTCAGTTGCCGAGGTAAGCTTGCAACCGCAACGCGCGGTGATCACGCGTTACAACGGACGTAGAATCAACGAAGTACAGACATTCATCACGGCCGGCACCCTGCCAGCAGATGTATTGGCAGGTGTTCAAGCGCAGATCGAAGCGTCAAGTTTCAGCGACCGCTTGCCAAGTGGTTACAGCGTCGAATACGGAGGCGAGGCATCGGAGCGCAACGCAGCCGTTAGTCGTTTGATGGCTAATGTGAGCGTATTGGTGGTCGGCATTGTGGCAGCTTTGGTTCTTGCCCTTGCGTCGTTCCGGCTAGCTTCATTGATTGGCAGTGTGGCGATACTCTCAATCGGCTTGGGCTTGGGCGCGCTTTGGGTCTTTGGTTATCCGTTTGGATTCATGGCAATTGTAGGAACGATGGGATTGGTGGGAATCGCAATTAACGATTCGATTGTTGTCGCTGCTGCGTTGAAGGCCAATCCGCTCGTACGCGCCGGCGATCTACATGCAACGGTGGAAACAGTGATCGAAGTGACGCGACACGTATTGGCGACGACGGCGACCACCGTGGTTGGCTTCCTACCGCTGCTGCTCAGTGGCGGTGGCTTTTGGCCACCACTGGCGGTATCGATTGGCACTGGCGTAATTGGTGCCACGTTGATTTCGTTGACCTTTGTACCTTGCGCGATGCGTCTACTGGCCGTTAAGCAGGAAGCGGTGAGTACTGGGGACTAACGAAGCTGTTGCGCTTGCGCCATGGCTAACAGTCACCGCAATGACTTGGTTATAAATGCGGGTTAAAAATGTAACCAGTGAAATATACAGCTGGGAGAGCGAGGCTCTTGCCGAGCTTTTTCGGGCAGCGTCCTAACGTCCACAAGCATCATCCGTGCTCCGGCCTTGCCATCCGTGCGATTAAAACGCGAGCAAGGTTCAGTGTAGCGAGCAAAATGGTTGAGGACAGGAGGACAGAAGGACAGAAGATTTCTAAGGGAGGCGGAGCCTCCACGCAGTGCATTCCAGGCAGAGCCTTGGAACGAGCAAACAGACAGTGCATTCCAGGCAGAGCCTTGGAACGAGTAAGCTCCCAATCGAGTTAGCGGAAGATACCGCGGATGGCTTCGGCGGCGCGGACGGGACCGTTCAGCATGCGTTGCTTGAAACTC
The DNA here is from genome assembly GCA_041753315.1 of Pirellulaceae bacterium. Classification (GTDB taxonomy): domain Bacteria; phylum Planctomycetota; class Planctomycetia; order Pirellulales; family Pirellulaceae; genus Aureliella. The sequence continues at coordinate 14,944 of JBGSUV010000057.1, forward strand.
TGTCCATTCCGACCTTCGGAATCAACGTCCATATCCGGCTGTTCATCATTTTCCAATAAAGGAACTTCTTCGATCAGGCCAGGATCGCTATCGTAGTCGAGGTCATCATCCGATTTATCGGCCGTGGGAGTAGTCAGGTCAAAGAACTCTTCGGACGGCTTATCACCGGCACCGTAACGCTCATTGGTTGAGTCGTTTGGACGCGTTGCCAGTGGATAACATTGGTATTCACCCAAGCGACCGAGAGGGCCAAGAGAACCGTAACGTTCCTCATAGAAAGCGATGCCATGCGCTTCCAGAATGGTCCCCGTTTCGCGCTCGAGACTAGCCAGTTCCGTATTGTATTGCACGAGCGATTGAGCTTCGCTGCTCACCGAGTTCCCCCAGTCGACAATCGCCTGAAGGAATACGATGAACTGGATGATTCCCTCTTCGTACTGGGCCTGTTGCAGTTCAAGGTTAGTCTTGGCCGCTTCACGAACCGCTTGAAATCTTCGGTATTGTTCGTAAAACTGCTCCAAGTTGCGAAGTTTGAGAGCCAAGATGTGAATCGCTTGATGCAGCCCCTGATCCAAGTTGACTTGATCGCGGCGAATGATCAATTCTTGTTGTCGCAAGAGCGCTCGATCGCTGCGCAGTCCCAGCGGAACGGAAAAATTCACGCCGAAGTTCCAGTCAGCAAACTCACCGGGCAAACTTGAATTGAAATTTCCATTGGGCATCTCGCCTTCCAGGCCGTTCCAACGATAAAGGGCGATGCCGTCAAGTTGTGGGGTGGCTTGATTGCGAGACAACGTCAAACGCTGCTGATCTGCTTCGAGGATCAGCTTAAGCTCGATGATGTCTGGACGCTGGGTTTCAGCCAGGCTCACGATGCCGGCCCAATCAATCTCTAATTTCTCGTCGATGAGCGGTGAGACGGGCACAACGCGTACCGGTTCGTAGGGTGGCAAGCCCAGGATGTTTCGCAAAGCAGCTTCGCGTTGCAGGACATTGGCCTGTGCAGTGATGAGATTAGCGCGAAAGCCCTCATAGGCTACGCGGGTTTGCGCAACCACTCCGATATTTTCAATCTCCGCGTCGAGTGCTTCTTCCGCGCGTTCGTTGGCGAACCTCAGTTGTTCAACTTGTTGTTCGCGCGCCCAAAGATCGGTTCGGGCAAAGACGAGCGCCCAGTAAGCTTCGATGACACCTTGAACATGGTTTTGAACGCTGTCTTTGTATTGAAAATAGGACCTCTCCGTATCGATGCGCGACAGCACGATGGGGATACGATTGACCGTTGCACCTGCGCCGCGCAGAAGTGGCTGCGTGTAGCTCAAATCAACGGATGAACGATTTTGCGGGTTGAGCGGAAAGATGCCTGGCCGCGAGCGGCTGTCAGTTGAATTGACCCCAAAGTCGAGCACGCCACCGGTCAACGTTCGTTTGGACAGCCCCATGTCTAGGTTGTAGTTATCGCTTCGCCCACCAATGATCAACGCCTGCGTGGGGTCGAGTGGATCGAAGATCGCGGTTGGCTGTTCGCTACGATTCCAGACGTTGTTGATGCGAAGATTTGGATCGAAGACGCCACGCTGCTGGTCAATGCGAGTATTGGCAATCGCGACATCATACACAGTTCGACCACTGCTGACGGCAGTGACGCCCGCGAGCACGCGGACCACATCCAGATTGCTGAGTCCGGTGTTGATGGCATCGCTCAGCGAGAGCGTTTGTGGCGGGAAATCAAATTGGTTGTCCGAAATGGTGGGCGGGCGGGCAACCAAAGGAATCGAGGCTGCGGGAAGCTGCGATGGGCTACGCACTTCGATGCGACGTTGTTCTGGTAAGATAAAACTCCACGGATCATGCTGAGCCCACAAGCTCGCCTGACATGACAAAATTGCTAGCAAACATGCTAGTATGCCAAATTTGTGTTTGGGAAATTTCATGTTGCTCGTTATCGAGCTAATGCAACGGTGGGACCACAAATTCCAATTGCAGCGGTATAACCGGAATCGGCTGTTGTACCGCTTGTGATATGCGTCTGGTTAGTTGGATACATTTGCCGTTTTGGCGTTAGCCGCCACGTAGGTCAGCCTCTCGAGGCTGACACCAGCAAACCGGGGGCTTTTCGAGTCTCGGAGAGACTCGATTACGTGAATGGCAGACGTCCACACAACTTCAAACGAGTAAACAGCTTGTGAGCTATGATCGGTGGCGATTAGCGAGAAGTGTCAAAATTGTTCTACATCACTTCCAAACAATTGGGGACAATTGTTCTACATTAGCACAAAACAATTGGGGACAATTGTTCTACATTGGTACAAAACAATTGGGGACAATTGTTCTACATTAGCACGAAACAATTGGGGACAATTGTTCTACATTGGTACAAAACAATTGGGGACAATTGTTCTACATTGCCGTGAACGGTTACTTATTTTTTAGGCGTCATCATTATGCTTCGATTTAACGCACCGCTTAGAACAACGATTTGCACCTACGTGGCGGTCATCATCTGCGCATCGACTAGTCAATTCGTTTCGCATTCGCTGGCTCAGTCGCCCATCGAGGTGGAGGTATCAGAGGGTGACCGATCAGAACCCCAGTCAATACCCGATAAGCTGGTCGTACTTACGTTTGACGATTCAGCCAAGACTCATTTCACCGTGGTTCGTCCGTTGTTGCTTAAGTATGGTTTTGGAGCGACTTTTTTTGTAACGGAAGGCTTTGATTTTCTTGACAACAAGCGGGATTACATGACCTGGGAAGAGATTGCGCAGCTGCATCGCGATGGTTTCGAGATAGGTAACCACACGCGTGATCATCTGGCGATTACCGATGCAGCCGTATCGCAGTTGGACGAGCAACTGAGCGGAATTGAAGAACGCTGTGTCGAGCATGGAATTCCGCGACCAGTGACATTTGCGTGGCCTGGGAATGCGACCTCCCTGGACGCGTTTCCGATACTCAAACAACATGGAATTCTCTTTGCCCGCCGAGGAGGCGCTCCGGAATACCCTTATGAAGACGGCAAGGGGTTTGCATTCGAGCCAGGTAAAGACCATCCTTTGCTGTTACCATCCGCTGGTGATGCGCGACCGAAGTGGGAATTAAACAATCTGATTGAGGCGGTCGAACAGGCGCGAAATGGTCGAATTGCGATTTTGCAATTCCATGGAGCGCCCGATACCGCTCATGACTGGGTGAGTACGTCGCAGCAGAATTTTGAGGCTTACCTGCATTACTTGGCGTTAAATCAATACCAGGTGATTTCGTTGCGAGAGCTGAAAAATTACCGGCGCACGGGCGATGAACCGACGGCTCCACTCGATGTCGTCAAGGAGCGTCAAAAGCAACTTGAGGAACGAAAATAGTCCACGATTTCGGGGGTTGTGAGTGTAGAGCGATTGTCCCCAATCGCTTTAGAGACGTGAATGTAGTCATTTTTTCCGATTCGATGCTAAAATGGTGATTCGGGTCGCAGACCCAACAAGTCATTTTGCTCCGCTTCTGAAAAACCGCCCAGATGAAGCTGATCCTCGATTACCACGACCATCACGGCCAGACGCGAAAAGTATGGCTGGGGATGGATCAAATACTGCAAGTCGGCAAGACGCGCCGTGCCGACGTCGTGATTGACGGCGATCCCAACTTGGCCGACGTGCACTTTGCAATCACCGGTTTGGACGGGCAATGGCGCATCGCTGCGTTTTCGGAGCGCGACAGGCTAGCCGTCAACGGTCGGCCTACGACCTACCGGCCTTTGATGAACGGTGACACGATACTTGCAGGTCAGACAACGTTTTCTGTTTCAATTGAAGGCTGGCCTGCCGACTCTGCACGTGCCGGGGAAAAGTTGGCAGGAAGTGGTCAAGAGCAAGTGGTGGAGTTGGTACCACTATTGCATTCGACGAAACGACATGCCTCCCAAGTGGTCGAATTCGGCTGCAAGTTTGAGGTGGAGCACTTTGATTTAGTGCTTGGCCAGATACGTGGCGGTGGCAGGCTGATGATTGCGGTCAACGAGCGTCAAGGGGCAAAGTTTCCCCCTGGCCTTCAATCGCTTGGAGTGGATTTGCTTCAGCACGCTCCGGATGAGATACGCGAAACGGATTCGCTTGAAGTGCTGCAGCTGACGGCGGCGCTGCCTTGGTTTGAGTCCAGTGATTTTCTCCGCGCACAGGACGACTTGCCACTGATGATCTTGAGTTCTCAGTGGGAGTTGGCAGATCTACTTGAGAAACATCGGTTAGCGTGGGGATGGTTCTCGCGTCCCAGCATTTTGGAGCAGTCGCTGACGCTGGGTTCACCGCAATTTGTGGAAATGCTGCTTGGCAACCTCGAGTTCATCTTGTTCCTCCGATCGGGCACACCGAGTTACGTTCAGATTTTTACACTACCCGAAAACAGTGAACGTATTGCACAGTTGCTGTCGGCAGTTCGTTTGCCAAAGTAGCTGAATAGTACTCAGGAAAATTTTGAAAATGTGAAAATGCTGATTGAGCGGCCGACTATGCAAAAATTTCAAAAATTCCAGCAACAGATTGCACATGTTCGAAGATAAAGCAAATGCCGAAATACGACGAACTGCACTGCGGTAATTACCATCTCCCTCGTAGACAGAGAGCTTATTGCGATGGCGTTTAAGCAAGCAACGCGCGCACTGCAGATCATGACACCACTAGGCGAAGACGCTCTTCAGGTGATTGGTTTCAGTGGTGAAGAAGAGCTCTCGCGGTTGTTCCATTTCGAACTCGATTTGATCTCGATGAACCCGCAGATCTTACCTGAGGAAATTGTTGGACATAACATCACTTTTAGTTTTGAGTATGCGGAAGACAAGTTTCGTTACTTCAACGGCTATGTGGTGAAGTTTGCTGGAGGAGATGTTGGCCCTAGAGAGCGCCGAAGTTATCGAGCTACGGTGGTTCCTTGGCTTTGGTTTCTGACTCAGACCACCGATTGTCGCATTTTTCAAGACAAGACGGTGGTTGAGATCATTGAACAGACATTTCAGGAATTGGGGTTCACAGAATACGACATTAGTCACATCAAAGGGACCCATCCGACACGCGAGTATTGTGTACAGTACCGCGAAAGCGATTTTGAATTTGTATCGCGACTGATGGAAGAGGAGGGCATCTTCTACTTCTTTAATCACAGCAATGGTATGCACCGACTGATGATGGCGGATGACGCAAGCATCTATGCGGACTGTGAAGAAGCGGAAGTCGACTATCCGACAGACGAACTTGCGACCAGAGACGTCCGAGCGCACATTCTGAGTTGGGAGCACGCCTTTGAATTCCGGACAGGGGCGTGGGCGCACACCGACTACAACTTTAAGCTTCCCAAGACTCGACTTATGGTCAATGAAAAGACCGTGATGCCGTTCCGAAACGCGAAGCAATTCGAACGCTACGACTATCCAGGGGAATACGAGAGCAAGGGAATTGGTACGCCGTTAGCGCGTATCCGCATGGAAGAGTTGGAACTCGAGCACAATTTGGTGCGTGGCAGTAGCCGATGCGCGAGCTTTGCATCTGGAGAACGTTTTACGGTGAAGCGACACCGAGTTCGAGCGGAACAGGACAAATCGTACATCATTAAGAAGATTGCACACGTCGCTCACGAAGGTAGCTACGAAACGGGAAATGCCGACCAAGAAACGAGTTACGAAAATCAGTTTGAGTGCTTTCCGGACTCGGCGACCTTTCGTGCAGCGCGGACGACTCCCAAGCCGGTGATGCGCGGTTGTCAGACGGCGGTCGTGACCGGCCCGCCCGGAGAAGAAATCTATCCCGACGAATTTGGGCGAGTCAAAGTGCAATTCCATTGGGACCGCGAAGGTCAATACGACGATAAGAGCTCGTGCTGGATTCGCGTCTCACAGATGCATGCCGGGAAAAATTGGGGCTACATCGATTTGCCGCGCATTGGTGAAGAAGTCATCGTTGACTTTTTGGAGGGAGACCCCGATCAGCCGATTATTGTGGGCCGAGTCTACAACGGTGAAAACAAGCCACCATTTGACTTGCCGGCCGGTAAGACGCGTCGTGGCAACAAGACCAAGACGTATATGGGTTCGGGCTTCAACGAGATGTCGATGGATGACACGCCGGGAGCGGAGCAGATCCGCATCCATGGGCAATACAACATGGACACCGAAGTCCAACATGACGAAACGCATACCATTCACAACAATCGTACCAAGACGGTTGATATCGATGAAATGATGACGATTGGCAAGAACCAAACGTTGGACGTGGGCATCAACAAGACGGTTACGGTTGGCACCGATCATCGCGAAACGATTGGAAGCAACCAGACAATTGCTATCGGTGTGAATCAATCGACAAACGTTGGAACAAGTCAAACACTGACCGTCGGTTCAACCAAAAATGAAACGGTAGGCAAGATGAGCAATGAAATGGTGGGGATCTCCAAGACCACCAACGTTGGTGCCGCTTATTCGATCATCTCTGGCGCTGCTCTGAACACCGCCGTTGGTTTTATCAGCGCCGAACAGGTTGGAATGAACAAATCAACTTTAGTGGGGGCCAACTACAAGATTTCGGCTGGTAGCAAATTCGAAATAGTCTGTGGTGCCAGCAAGATTACACTGGATTCCGGTGGAAAAATCACGATCTCGGGAACAGAATTCAACTTCAGTGCGAGTGGCGCGGTGAAGATCAACGGTGCCATCATCGACTTGAACTGAGAAAACAACACCACTCATGCTCTTCCGAAACTACACTCCATTTCCGCCTCTACAGTTCGAAAGCCGTGATGAAAAACGGAACGACTTCGGAGTGATCGTACTCCGCGGTACATTTGCCATTGAACCGGGACAACGCCTAAAACTGGTGCAAGAGCAAGAACCACTTGTCATGGCGGATGAGTACTTTGGTGAGCCAGGCAACTCGAGCATTAAATTTGAGTCAAGTATCGCTCCTTACAAGCCAAAGACCGACATCCTTGTCACTGCGCAGGCCTATTCGCCCACTGGCCTACCAGAGTCGCAATGGTTGGCAACCGTCCAATTCGGCAGTATCTCCAAAGAGCTCCTGATCACCGGTCCACGACAATGGGAGCGAAGCTTTACAGGCTGGAGCCTCAGTGGCATCACGCCTGTCAGCTCGGTTCCGGTACGGTACGAACATGCGTACGGCGGCTCCTACAAAGAAGGCGAGCAATTGATTCAGTGTGACGAAAATTATATTGGAGTTGGCTTCGCGAGCCCGACAACGAAGGGACCAATTGCATGTCCTCAGATCCTGCCGGCCGGTTTTGATACGCCGCAGTTTGGCAAACCCATTCCGGTGGAAGGCTTGGGACCACTTTCGCCGGCTTGGCAATCCCGTCGCGCGAAAGCAGGCACGTTTAATTTGATTTGGGAGAAGACGCGCTGGCCCGATTTGCCAGAGGATTTTACTTTCGGGTTTTATAACACCGCCTCGCCGGGTTTAACACTACCCGGTTTTGCTACCGGTGCTGAGACTGTCACGCTGACTAACTTGACGCCGAGCCATCATTTGAGTTTTGCGCTGCCACAATTTGAGCTGGCGACTCTCCTTCGCTTTGAAGATGGACGTGTGTTACCCGGCCCGATCGTGTTGGATACGGTGCACATCGATCTGATCATCAATCGAGTCTATTTGACATGGCGCGGCGTCTTGCCGGTCAACGTACCAATCCGAGTACTCGAAGTACGCATGAAGGCTCCCGACGATGTGATTCACCGATCGACGTCCGATTTTGTTAGTACTACCAACTAAGACACTAGGGCAATAGCGATGGCAGTTAACGAAGGTACACGCATGGATGGCCAGTTCATGGTCATTAGCCTGGTACCCGATGTTTGCAAATCACCGTTAGTCCCGGTCCCTTATCCAATTGTCGGCTATCTCAATCAGTCAATTCTCGTAAGTCCTAATGTCAGAGCTCGCGGTGTTCCCATATTCCACATGGGCTCGCGCGTCGCGACGGTCGTGGGCGATGAGGCGGGTGTGGGTGGTGGTGTCATGTCGCAAGTCTTCAAAGGCATGTGCCGCCCTGTCGTTCCAGTTCCTACGGTTCGCATCAACGGACAGATGCATACGTATCATCAAATGACGTTGATGTTGATGAACTGCGCTGGTCCTGAAGGCCCCTGCAATACGATTGGACACGTGAAGTTTGTCGGCCCGATGTACAGCGCCAGCGTTGGTCCGGGTGGGAGCATTCCGGCTGATTCGAATCCTCCAGTATCAGCGGAAACGTTTGCCGAGGGTGGATGCCTACCCAAACTGGATCTTGCCCCCGGATTCGTCAAGGGACTTGAAGACATCGTGGGCATGGCTCAACAAGCCTACCGCCTGGCTTCGATGGATTGGAGCAATCCCAGCGCGGTGCTCGGAGCGATGAGTGGTTTGGCTGGCGCCGCAGGACTGGGTAGCTTGTCGCAAGTTGCTGGCCTGGCATCCGGAACCGTCGGCTTCGCCACAGCAGACTGGTCCAATCCAGGGGCTGCAATGGCAGGAGCGATGGGAGCTGCCGGGCCGATGTTGGCCAGCGCGATGCGGGGTGGCTCCGGAGGTGGTTCAAGTCCCTCAAATGCATCGGGCGTGGGAGGCGGTTTTGTCGAAGCTCAGTCGAGCGGTGGAGGCTCGAAGTTGCCTCCTGGGATTATAAATTACAACAGACTGAACTAGGACCACGTGACATGCGTTACCAACTTGACCAGCGCTTGGCGGCATTCGTAGAAAACATGTGGAAGCCAAGTACTCTGGTCTGTGATCCAGATCTGCAACCGGTGTTTATCTCACCAACCGGAATGCTGTTGGTCACAGAAGAACCGATCGAGGGTCCAGAAACCGATCAAGAGCGCTTTTTTACGACCATTTGGAATTCCGCTAAACCAAGTCGATGGTTTGAATCACGCCACTTTACGTCTCTGGTATCGGTCACGCGGGACGGCAAACTATGGGGTGACATTGGCTTTGATTTCCAATTTGTGCGCGATCCCAGTTCGGCCGACGGTAAGACGAAATTCATGATCCCCTGGGAGATGCAATAATGGGGTTTATGGATTGGGTTCATGGCACGTTGGACGTAGCGGGTATGGTCCCCGTCATTGGTGAAGTTGCGGACGGACTGAACGCAGGTCTGTACGCGGCTCAGGGAGACTATGTGAACGCGGGGATATCGCTGGCTGGCATGTTGCCCGTTGGAGGACAAGCGGTTACCGGGACGCGACTGGGAGCCAAAGTCCTCAAAGAGGGTGCAGAACAACTTGGCAAACGCGGCGGACGGGAAGTCATTGAGGAAGGTGTGGAACAGGGGGCTAAGGAGCTGGCTGAACGCGAAGCGAAAGAAAAGGCGGCCCGGGAGGCCGCTGAACGCAACGTCGGGTCGAAGGTCTCAGAGTCGCCGCCTACATCTGGAGGCGTCGAAGGTGGCCCTCATAGCCAAACTAAACATCCCCCCGGCGACGGCAAGGACTCACATCATATGCCAGACCGTAACGCTGACCCCAATGTTTCGCCGGAAGATGGTCCTGCAATAAAAATGGACCCCGCCGATCATCACGCTACGAGTAGTAATGGCAGAAACGGTTTAGCTGGCAAAAAGTATCGAGCGGAAACCGCTCAGATGATTCAAGACGGTAAGTATCGAGACGCAATGGCTAGAGAAATCCGCGATGTTCGTCGTGCCGCCCAGCAAGTCTCTGGTGATGCCACGAAGTACAACAAGCCAATTCAACAAATGCTAGACTATGCGAGGAGCTCTGGCCAACTACCACCTAAAGTAAAATAGGATTCAACAAGTTGCTAACTATTGAAAGCTATGTAAGTGTAGATTCGTTGCGATTCGAAGAGAGTCGCAAAGCGGATGCACTGACTCTTTTCGGTGAACCACACAGTGAAAAGAAAAATAGTCTTGGTGCGCTGGAGTTGCATTTTCCGCAGCATATCTTGCGCTTTGATGGGACGTCATCAAAACTGGTCGAATGCACGCTTTTACCTTATGTTGAATCACGCGTGGATAACACCCCAGTTACGTGGAATAAAGAATTTCTGCGAAAACTCGCGGCGATCGACCGCAACCCGCGGGAAGCGTTCGGTTTCTTGATTTTCCCGTTATTAGGAATCGCGACGACTGGCATCCACGACAACGACACGTCTCAGCTCGCGGTCTCAGCATTTGCGAGGTGCTATTTGGATGCATACCTCGATGAAAGTGAAGCATTCGACTTGGCAATAATTCAGACATGAAGTCATTTGCCATTTGTAACAGAGGTGTGGGCATTCGCATGGATTAAATGCACCTGGAGTGGCAAAGACCGTGCGGCCAGCACACCCAAAGCGGGGGAGCATGCGTACTTGTGCTTGTATTTTTTCGCCTAGCCAAGGATCATGATCACTCAGAGCATTTTTTTCGTGGATCGTCGAAGCTGCGGCGAACCCCGGATAACGCTCCTCCGCTGGCGAGGGGCATTGGCATTGAGGAGAGTTGAGTGGTTTCGCGACTTGAAAAGATCCAGGCGATGTTGGTGGATGAACCGCAAGATACGTTTCTGCGGTACTCGTTAGCCATGGAGCTTGGCAATGCGGGAGAGCTTGATAAGGCCTTGGGATTGCTGCTTGAGCTGACGCGCGATCAACCACCTTACGTGCCTGCTTACTTTCGCAGTGCACAAATGCTTGCCGACGATCAGCGTATCGAAGAATCACGCCGATTCCTGCGTGAGGGAATTGAAGTGGCGCGATCGCAGGGAGACATGCATGCGGCTGGCGAGATGAGTGAAATGCTCGCCGATCTCGGGCAATACGGTGAATAAGCGATACGGTGAATAATTCGGAGAGGATTCGATTCGTTTACAAGCCGTCGCTCGAGAATTTCAAGCGAAGATATCTTGTTCTACACGACTGGTAATCATCACAGGCACGTTCGCATTGAAATGCGACTAAAGGCAATTTCTCACCTATGGAATCTGAACAGATTCGCATTCAAGCTGATTTGCGTGGCTTGATTAGCGGAGACGTGCATTGTGATCCGATCTACGCGCAGCTTTATGCGAGCGACGCGAGCGTCTATGAGGTTCGACCGCTGGGCGTGGTTCGTCCTCGCACCACGCGCGACGTATCCGAGTTATTAAAGTACTGCCAGCAGCATTCGCTTCCAGTCTTCGCGCGTGGCGGTGGGAGTGGGCTAGCGGGACAGTCGCTTGGCCGTGGCATGGTCATCGATTTTTCGCGGTACATGCGGCGTGTACAAACACCCGTTGATGGAACGGTACGCGTTCAATGTGGTGTAGTCCAAGCGGACTTGAATCGCGAAATCGGTTATCACAATCTATTGTTTGGGCCCGACCCTGCCACTCGGAGCGTTTCATCGATCGGCAGTATGATTTCAATTGATGCTGCCGGCAGCCATTTCCCCCGTTATGGTTCGACCGGTGATTGCGTCGAATCCCTGCAGGTCGTGTTGGCCACGGGAGAGGTCGTCGAGTTGTCGCAGCACGACTGGGCGTCGGACCGCAGTTCGGAGTCGACGGTTGGCTCGCTCGCTCGCGATGTCGGACTGGTACTCCAACAGAGTTCTGCCTTGCTGTTGCGTCCGCCTTGGACCGATGTAGCCCGCGGCTGTGGCTATCGGGTCGAAAAGGTATTGGATGGCGAACGGGTTAACTTGGCGCGGTTGATGTGCGGTTCGGAGGGAACTCTCGGCATCATTACCGAGGCTACTTTGCGCGTGGAGCCAGTGCCCAAGGTGCGTGGTTTACTGTTGTTGTTCTTCAGCCGACTGGAGATGGCTGCCAAGGCGGCCGTGGATCTGATCCGCGAAGATTTATCGGCCTGCGACCTGATGGATCGTCGACTATTGGAGATCGCCCGAGAGACGGAACCGGTGTACGAAACCATTGTCCCGCGCGGTGCCGAGGCGATGCTCTTGGTCGAAATGCAAGGGATTGAACCAAGCGATGTGCGCGCAAGGTTGCTTCAAATTCTTCAACGGCTGCAGCGGCGGGGTAAACCAGTTGTTTCCTACCGATTAACAACTGATAGTCAAGAACGCAATCTATTGTGGCGCCTGGCGCGACGAGTGATCCCGCGTCTCTATCGTCTCAAAGGAAACATGCGACCGCTGCCCTTTATCGACGACATTTCGATATCGCCAAAACGCCTGCCCGAATTTTTGGTAGAGGTTCAGAATATACTGAAAGCCGAGCGAGTCACCGCGACTCTGTTTGCTCACGCCATTCAAGGACAAGTTGACTTGCGGCCATTCCTCGATTTGGCGAACACGGACGATCAACTCCGCTTGGCCAGCCTCAGCGAAACGCTGTATGCCAAAGTTCTCGAGTTTGGTGGCTGCATCTCCGGCGCGCACGCCATTGGACTCAGCCGAGCATCGTGGGCGGAAAAGCAACTTGGACCACGGCTGGAACTTTGCCGCAAAATAAAACAGATCTTTGATGCTGATGGGGTTTTGAATCCCGGAAAATTCCTCAGTCCAACTCCACCCAAAGTCAACGAAAATCTTCGCCCCGTCCCCTATTATCCTGCGAAACCCAATTCCATCGTCGTTGGCTCCGACTCTATACCAGTTGGAAACGCTTTTGACGCAGCTTCAAGCTTGTTGGGGTCTACGCAGGAACTCGATGAAAAACTATTGCAAGGAGATTTGTCGCGTTTGCCATGGGACGAGTCGCTGCCGGTTGAGTCATTGGAAACTGCACCCCGGGTGGAACGCATTGAACTGCCCGTTTTACTCGAATGGAATTCAACGGAATCACTGGCATTCACCGCACGATCCTGCAATGGATGTGGTCGCTGCCGAACCAGTGCTGTGAATGAACGCATGTGTCCGGTGTTTCGCGTGCACAAAGGCGAAGAAGCGTCGCCTCGCGCCAAAGCCAACTTGCTACGTGGGGTGCTCACAGGCTCTTTGGAAATGGAGCACCTGGAAAGCCGAGAACTCAAGGCGATCAGCGACCTGTGTTTCAACTGCCATCAGTGCCGTATCGAATGCCCAGCCACAGTCAATATTCCCAAACTGGTTCAAGAAGCAAAGGCCCAACACGTCGCTGGACATGGCTTGCCATTAAGCGAACGAATGTTAAATCGAGTTGATCTGTTGGCTGCGTTTGGCAGTCGCTTTCCGAAAATTGCCAACTGGTCATTGAACAATCCATTTATGCGCTGGGGCCTGGAGAAAACGTTTGGTATTTGGCAGGGACGTAAACTACCAAAGGTCACACGACGCACTTTCTTGCGGTGGGCGGCACGCGAAAAACTGAATCGCATGAATCGTACCGCTGGACGGAAAGTCCTGTACTTTGTCGATCAGTACGTAAATTGGCACAATCCAATCCTTGGACGAGCCCTGGTTGAAGTACTGCGTCACCAAAATGTCGAAGTCTATATTCCCACCGGACAGACCCCTTCCTTTATGGCCATGATCGCAGCCGGCGACGTCGTTCGCGCTCGTAAACTGATCAAATCGAATGTCAAAATTTTGTCCGAAGCCGTCCGTCAAGGCTATGATATCGTCACCACGGAACCGTCTGCCGCATTGTGCTTGCGACATGAGTACCGAAACCTCTTGCAGGACGAAGATACGGAGCTAATCGCCAAAAACAGCTATGAAATTAGCAGTTACTTGTGGTCGATGCATACGAAAAATGAGTTGCAGCTCGATTTTCGTCCCGTCAACATGTCGGTCCTCTACCACGAACCATGCCACGCTCGAGTGTTAGATCCTAGCCAACCTGCTAGCAATTTACTGCGATTGATTCCTGGCCTCCAGGTCTTATCGGCCGATGCCGGCTGTAGCGGCATGGCTGGCACCTTTGGACTTCAACGCAAAAATTATCGAATGAGTTTGCGGATTGGTCGTGGATTGATTGGTAAAATGAAGGAGACGTCGGCGCAACTCGGCATGACAGAATGCACTGCTTGCAAATTGCAAATGGAGCAAGCGTCCCCAAAACCTACGGTACATCCCGTAGCCATGCTGGCTTACGCCTACGGCTGTATGCCGCAATTGGCTGCCTGGTTCACATCCCGCAATGAAGGGACCATTGTCAGTTGAATAACAGCCCATCCAAGCTCAACGAAGTCAACGAAGCAAAGATCGGTTCACCCGTAGCTGAACCCATGCAATCACTGAACGTACTCTTGTTTGCAGGAGCAGCGGAAAGATCGGGGTCTCGTCACTTGTCAGTACAGGTTCCGCGAGGCGCTTCGATTGCTGAAATCCGAGCGGCATTATGTACCGCCGAGCCGCGTCTATCTCAATTGGCGATGCTCAGCCGCTGGGCAGTCGGGAACGAATTTGTCAATGATGATTTTCATTTGCCAGCTTCAGACGCAAGTCCGCTCTCTGAAATCGCAATGATACCGCCGGTAAGTGGAGGATAGACGATTGCTACCACAGAAATGCGATGCAAGTCCCATGATCGAATTAACAGAACGACCGATCGATATCACCAAAGTTTTATCCGCAGTCTCGGATTCGACATGCGGAGCTGAGGTACTGTTCGTCGGTACGACTCGGCAATGGACGTTGGCAGCGTCCCCAACGAGCGATTCGCTCAACTCGCCGCGCGAGACCTCGCATTTGGTCTATGATTGCTATCAGGAAATGGCATTGGCTCAGTTGCATCGACTGGCAGCAGCAGCATCCGAAAGATGGCCGGTCAAAAAGATCGCCATTGTCCATCGAATGGGAAGAGTCGATCCCACAGAGGCCAGCGTTGCAGTCGCGGTGAGCTGCCCACATCGCTCCGAGGCTTTTGAATCGGCCAAGTGGCTCATCGACGAGCTGAAACATCATGTCCCTATTTGGAAGCAGGAACATTACGTGCAATCGGAAGCGGAGTGGATTCATCCGACCAGTGGAAGTTGCCGTTGTTCTACCACCGCAAACAGCGAATCGCTACGCCGTAGCCCCCCTCCTTCAACGCAAGTCACTGAATCGTCGCAATCCAACGACGCGTTGCTCGGCGAGAAACAGCTCCAACAACAATCACAACAACAATGAGCGAAGTCCACGTCGTCTCCAAACCTGCAGCAACACAAAGCGACGCTCAGTCCCCATTAATTGACCGTTGGGGTCGAGTGCATCACGCACTGCGCATTAGCGTGACGGATGCTTGCAATATTCGCTGTCAGTACTGCATGCCGGCCGAACAGGTCCAGTTTTTGGGGCAGGATAAGCAGTTGACCGTCGATCAGTTTGCGACGTTTGTTGCAGCCGTGGCTCCACTGGGCGTTTGCAATTATCGCATCACCGGAGGAGAACCACTGGTGCGGCGCGATGTTCCGCAGTTGTTGCAAGCGTTACGCAACATCGCCGGTGTAGAGGAATTGGCATTGACGACCAACGGTATGTTGCTGGCGGAGCAGTTGCCAGATCTGGTCGATTCCGGCCTGCAACGCATCAACATCAGTCTTGATACGCTTTCCGAATCGACCTTTCGACAACTCTCGCGACGCAATGGCTTGGACCGAGTCTTGCAAGGCATTGATGCTGCGATTGCCGATCAGCGGGTGGAAGTCCGATTAAATGCACTCGTGCTCCGCGATGTTAACTTCGACGATATTTATGGGCTCGTGGAGTTTGCGAAAGACCGCAACGTGACACTTCGTTTTATCGAATTCATGCCGCTGGATGCCGAACGCAGTTGGACGTTAAGTCGCATGGTCGGTGGTGAAGAGTTGCGAAGTCTGCTGACGCGGCGTTTTGGTCCGTTGAATCCAGTGTCGGATGCGACAACCAGCCAACCGTCGCGTGACTACGAATTCGCGAGTGGTGGGAGAGTTGGCTTTATCGATGCTGTGAGCCAGCCGTTTTGCGGCAGTTGCGATCGTTTGCGCATCACTGCGGATGGGCGCATCCGCAATTGTCTATTTGGAACCGAAGAATGGGATGTAGCTAAACTTCTTCGTAGGGGTGCAACGCTGGAAGAGCTCCAACAGCTCGTTCGCTTGGCTGTTTCGGCCAAACATCCTTCGCACGGGATTGCGGATCCCAAGTTTCGACCGCCAGAGCGTGCCATGTATCAGATCGGCGGTTGAGCGTGGCTGACGTACCAAGGACCAGAATCTATCTCGATCATGCTGCGACGACATGGCCCAAGCTGCAACCGGCGATCGAGGCTGCGTTTGAATTCCTCAAAAACTGCGGCGCAACCGCGGGTCGAGGTACCTATCGAAGTTCGAGCATCGCCGATCGCTGGCTGAGTGATGCGCGCTTTCAAATCGCCAAGTTGATCGGTGCGGAACGCGCTGAATCTATTGCCATGTGTAGCAGCGGAACACATGCACTCAACGTAGCACTGTTTGGACTAGCGCGACCGGGTGACCATCTACTCTCGACTGCGATGGAACATAACAGCGTATTGCGACCACTCGCCGCGCTCGAGCGAACCCAAGGAATTCAGGTAAGCCATGTGCCCGCGGATGCATCGGGAGTCGCGTCAATCGAAGCCGCCGCCAGCCTTGTGCGGCCGAATACAAAAATGATCATCGTGGGACATGCTTCCAATGTGACCGGTGCACTCCAGGACCTACGGCCATGGGCGGAATTCGCTCAACAGCACGGAGCATGGTTGGTTGTCGATGCATCTCAGTCGCTGGGATATGTACCGATCGATGTTCGCGCTTTACGCATTGATGTGCTGGCATCAGCAGGGCACAAGGGACTTCGCGCTTTGCCGGGCACAGGGCTGCTTTACGTAGCGCCTGAGTTGCAGAAGCAAATGCAACCTATCCTTTTTGGTGGAACGGGCCGAGCCAGTGAGTCGTTAAGCGGTGGCCAGGAGTGGCCGACCAACGTCGAGGTCGGCAACTTGAATATTCCAGGTATCATTTCGATGGCAGTGGCGGCCGCTGAGCTCTTGCGTGATGGTACCAGTTGGTCAGCGTGGCGGCCGCCCTTTGAACGTTTAGTGGCGGGGCTGAATACAATTAATGGATTACAGTTAGTAGGTTATCCCGCGCTGTTCAACGCTCCTCGAGTACCCTTGGTGAGCTTAATCGTAGATGCATGGGACATCCACGATCTGGCTGCGGTACTCGATACCAGCTTTGGGATAGAAACCCGCGCTGGCTGGCACTGTGCCGCTTTGATTCATGAGCAACTTGGCTCAACAACTTCCGGCGGAACTCTTCGATTGAGCACTGGTCACACTACCACGCTCGAAGAGATAGAGATTACAATTGCCGCCTTCGAGAAAATTTGTGGTTGAGCAAAGGTGTGTGGCAAAGCAGAGGAACGCGCGTTGATGAAGGGAGAGTGGTACCAAAATGGCCTGCAATTCGAATGCACTCAATGTGGCAAGTGTTGCTCTGGCGCGCCGGGATTCGTTTGGGTCGATGATGCTGAAGTTAACGCCATGTCCGCTGCGATGGAGATGGACGTCGAAGCGTTCCGCGACAAGTTTGTACGACGTGTTGGCCCTCGCGACAGTTTAATTGAGTATCCAGACGGTGACTGTATTTTCCTCGATCCGACCACCAGGCACTGCTTGGTTTACGCCTCTCGACCCATTCAATGTCGCACTTGGCCATTTTGGGACTCTAATTTGGAAAGCAAGCGGACATGGGGTGAAACCTGCCGCGTCTGCCCCGGAGCCGGTGTGGGTAAGCTTTACTCGCTGACGGAGATCGAAAAAGCACGCACTCAGAAAGCGGTCTGATCGCTATGGCGCCCAATGGGAAGTTAAGACAAGTTGCTCGACAATGGCTACATCGCTGCGTGCTGAATTTTGGATTTTCACTTCAACGGGTCAACCCCTTTGAACGCACTCTCCTCAAATACATGTTGAACAGGCCTGAATTCTGGCTGGTTCAAGTGGGAGCTTACAATGGAATCACATCGGATCCATTTTGCAAGTTCTTGATCGATGGCTTGTGGAAGGCTGTGTTGATCGAGCCACAACGTCGTTATTGCGATATCTTGCGTGAGATTTATCACGATCGCCCGGATATCAAGTGCCGTAACGTGGCGATCAGTTCATCCAATTCGACGCAACCACTTTTTCAGATCGCCAGTGATGCACCCAATATGCCCTACTGGGCACCGCAACTGGCATCGTTTCGCTACGACGTTGTCGCCAGCCATCGAGATCGAATTCCAAATATCGAAGCACACATCGTTTCGGAGCTGGTCGAATGCGTAACGTTGGACAAGCTGATAGACCAAGAACGACTACCGGCCATCGATCTACTTGCCATTGATGTGGAGGGAAGTGATTTCGAAGTCTTAAAGCAGATTTCCTCGCTCACGATTTTTCCCAAGTTCATCTATTACGAACATTTGCACCTAAGCAGCAGTGATCGAGAGGAGAGTTACCAGTTCTTGCGGCAACATGGTTATAAGGTGCATGCCGTGAATGATGGTGACTCATTCGCCGAGCGACGGACATAGCGAAAAACGGTGAACTTAGCGATTTTCTGCCATCCTGGCGGATAACCTTTATTTACGCCGCGCGGCGTTGATTGGCTTTGTCGCGGTCAGTAATGATCTCACCCTTATCATTTACGTCTTCAAAGCGCACCGCCACCTGTTTGCTCACGCCAGACTCTTGCATGGTCACGCCGTAGAGTGTCGTCGAGGCGGTCATAGTCTTCTTCGAGTGCGTGACGATGATGAACTTGGTCCAATCCAAAAACTCGGTCAACACGTTTACGAAGCGTCCAATGTTTGCCTCGTCAAACGGTGCGTCCACTTCGTCCAGGACGCAAAACGGACTTGGTCGGTACTGGAAGATCGCCAACAACAACGCGACGGCGGTCAACGCTTTTTCACCACCGCTGAGCAGCGAGTTGGACAAAGCGGTTTTTCCAGGCGGGGTAGCGACGATGTCGATACCACATTCCAGTACATCCATGCCTTCTTCTAGTACAATGTCTGCATTTCCACCGCCAAATGACTTGCGATAGAGTTTCTGGAAGTTATGACGAATCACTTCCAGCGTCTCCATGAACAACCGCCGCGAGTCCGTGTTGATCTTGTTAATGATTCGCAACAACGATTCTTTGGCGGCCTGCAAATCTTCGTATTGAGTATGCAAATAGTCGTAACGCGACTGCAATTCGTCGAGTTCCGCGAGGGCGGCCATATTGATTTCACCCACCGAAGTGAGATCTTGACGTAGCTTGGCAGCTTCTAATTCCATCGACGCGCGTTGCTCTGCGTCTTCAATTAGCTCGCCTTGACTCAGCGTTTCGAAGTCGATTTGATAGTCTTCAGCAAAACGCTTGATGAGTGCTTGGCTGCTTTCTTGCGCGCGTTGCAGTTCAACATCCGTCGTTTGACAATGCTGTTCGAGTTTGTCGATCATTCGCGAAACGGCATCCAAACGTTTGGCTGCAGCAGAGCGCAGGTTGCGTAATTCGGACGCATTGGCAGCCAGCCCTTCGAGCGTGACCTCTTCCGCTTCGCTCACCAGATAATCTTCCGCCAGTTGCGATGTCAGTTGCAAGATGGCCAGTTCGGCATCTCGATTTTTGCCGCGCAGTCGTTCCCCTTCGCGCTGGGCTTCCTCCACCGCTTGTTGTCGATCTTGTTGGTTTCGCACGCAGAGGGCAAGCGCTGCATTCACCGCTTCGAGTTTCTGTTCTGCTCGCGCCAGTTCAATCTGTGAGGCAGTATGTTCGCCGACAACGCGCGCCAGCTGCTCATCGTGGCTACGGATGACTTGCTCATGGTCGTTGAGCTGTTTCTCTAGAACGGTAATCTGCTGTTGCAACTCTTGCACAATCGCGTCGGATTGTGAAATGAGCGGTTCGATCTCAAGTCGCCGAATGTGTTGTTGTTCGAGCACTTCGTGCAGTTGGCTGGCGCGCAGCTCGAGTTCATCCAGTTTGCCAACTGCGCTTTGCGCGCTTGCTTGTTGGTGAGCGAACTCTTGCGCTAGCGACTTCGCTCGTGTTTCCAGCTCGGACAAGACGGGCTTAAGTTTGGCGATGCGGCTCGAGACTCTTTCGATCTCACCTTGGAGTTTTTGATATCGTTCCTTGGTCTCTACAATTTCTGCTTGCGCCGTCTGGATTTCACTACGCCGCGATACCAAACCGGCCGACGATTGCAGGGCGCCGATCGTCAGTGTCCCGTCCGATTCGATCACTTCGCAGCTAGCGGTGACAAACCGCAAGCCGGCTCCACGAAAATGTCCCAACTCCAGCGCTACATCCAGTGACTCGACCAGCCAAGTCGTGCCAAGCAAATAGCGAAAGAGTGGTTCGATTGCCCGATGGAATTTGACCAATCGGTCTGCGCGACCAATGATGCCCTTGACGCCCTCGAGCTGGACTTTTTCTCCAAAGCGACGGTTGGGAATACGATCGAGTCGAATCAGGCTCAGGCGTCCGGGGACGACCAGTTCACCGGTGCGGGCCAGTTGAAACAGTTGGCCATCGTTGACTACTAGCGCGTTGGCGGCCGTTCCCAGTGCTGTATCGATCAGCGGAGCAAGATGGACATCCACTTCGAGCAATTCGGCGACGAGCCCTTTGACCGAATGATATGCCGGGTCGTCGCTTGACTCTCTCATCTCGAGAATATGTCGCGCGCCGGCGTCGACGCCTTCCAGGTGTTGTTGCAATTGTTGGAGAATTTCCAGTCTTTCGGCGGCTCCTTCTAGGCGTCCCTGTAGCACGGCCGCTTGTTCTTGATGAGTCGAAAGGAGCGTTTGATATTCTTCGAGCTCGGTGCGCGACTTGGTAAATTCGTTGGCCGCCAGTGCATTTTGTTCATGAATTTGTTTGAGGCGCAGCGCAGCTTGTTCGGCTGCGCGGCGCGCGCTTTGTTCCCGACTTTGGCTAGCCTCAATCTCGTGGCTGGTTCGATCGATGGTCAGCACAATTTCGCTGAGCATGTTTCGTTGCTGAGCTACATCCGATGCCTTGCTGGCCGCTTCGCGTAACAGCTGCACATGTTGCTTGCGTAGTTCGTCGTGCCGTTGACCTCGTGTGGCGATCTCGTCACGTAGTGAATTGTGAAGTTCAGTTGCCTGATCTGAACGCCGTTTCGCTTGATCGTAAGCAGCTTGTGCCTCGGCGGCTTGACGCTTTGCCACTTCCAACTCACCGCGCAGTTCGCTCACGCGGGTGCGTAGAACGGCTAGCCGAGAGTCAAGGCGTTGTTGTTCTTCATGGTTTTCGTCGACGCGCTGCCGTAGCGACTCCTGCTGATTGTGGCTGACCGCGATGCGTTGCAACGCGTCCTGCAAGACGGCTTCCACCGCCTGGCAACGCTCTGCCACGCGGTGCAGGTCCAATTCAGCTTTTTGCGCACCATCGCGGGCCTCGACCAGTTCGAGTTCGCGTGCGGCATGTTCTTGCCGGTAACGCTCCAGTTTGGTGGTTGCTTCGGCAGTTTTTTCAACCAACTCGTTATATTCTGTCCATCCCAATCGCAAGCGGATGGCGTGGATGCGGGAAGTCATCTCACGATATTTCTGAGCCTTGTTTGCCTGATTCTTGAGAGAATTGAGGCGCGCGTGCACTTCGTCGACGATGTCTTTCAGTCGGACCATGTTTTGGTCGACGCGCAGCAGACGTTTTTGAGCTTCCGCCTTTTTGGCGTTGAAGCGACTGATGCCAGCCGCCTCCTCGAATATTACGCGACGGTCTTTCGGGGAGGCTTGGAGCATGCGATCGACTTTGCCTTGCTCGATCAGACTATAAGCATCCACTCCAACGCCAGTGCCCCGAAACAGATCGCGAATGTCTTTGAGACGACAGGCTTGATTGTTGATCAGATACTCGCCTTCGCCGCTGCGATAGACGCGGCGCGTGACATGCACTTCTTGTGCATCAACGGCCAATTGCTTTTTCGAATTGTCGAAAACGAGTGTGGCTTCAGCGCTGTTGGCTGGCTTGCGTCCCGACCCCGACGAACCTTTGAAGATTACGTCGATCATGTCTTTGCCGCGGAGCGCTTTGGCACTTTGTGCACCGAGCACCCACTTGATCGCATCGACGACATTCGACTTTCCCGATCCGTTGGGACCGACAATTACCGTAATGCCGTCGGGAAAATCAAATCGCGTTTTGTCTGCGAAGCTTTTGAAGCCAGCAAGTTCTAAAGCAATCAGCATGCGAGTTAGACTCTATATTAAAAGCGAGGCATGCCTCGCGATATCGGGCAACGGAACACTCCACGTCCGATTGGACCTTTTGTGGCGACCTACCAAGTGAACGGGTTGTACCAAGCGCTAGTTGTCGAGTCAGTATCGCTCTCGGTGGGCACCCGTAAACCGGCTTGTTCGTTGGACTGAGGTTCTGTGCTTGGATCGGATTGTCGATTGTAGGCGCGACCAGCGGTTGGAATTGGATTCATGGCCAACGGTTCAGTCAAATAGCCCTGTTGGCTTGCTACGCGTAAGAACGATACCCAGTCACCGTACGTTCCATTGACTTCAACGATCCCCGACAGAACACTCCTCAGATCGTTGCTGGTCTGCACGATGATGTCATCCTTACCACTTTCGATCCGTGAGATTCTGGCGCCATTTTCACCGTTTGACTGGACGATGATTTGGGAAGTGAGGTAGTGGAAATTTGGCAATGACAGGACGGGATTGGGACCAAAGATTACCACTTCGGGTACTTCGCTCAAGCTAAGAGCGACCATGGGAGGACCCGAGCTAGGAATCTCCAAGATGCTCCCGACCTCGCCAATTTGCTGGCTGGCAACACGAACGTCGTTGCGATCTCGATATCGCAGCGCTCGAACGGCTCCATAACGCGTTTCAGCATCGGCAGCGTGCAAAAGTTCTTCCAAAGCCTCGGTCGCTTCGAAACCCTCGATCGCCGAAATGCCGTTCAAACACATGGCGCGAAACGCGGGTTCTTGTAGACACAATTTCTTTAGTGGTTCGATAGCTCGCTTGTCGTTTAAATAAGCCAAGGAGTGGGCGTTGTAAAATCGCACTTCGGGATTGGGATGGCTGAAGTTGTTCGCCAACAAAGCCGCGTAGTTCTCCCCCAAGGCCTCAACTTGCCAACAAGCGTTTCTGACAGAAATCGGTTCAGTAGTTTGTTTTTCCAGCAACGCAATTCGATCGTTGCGTTGCGATTTGGTTTCATTGAAGCTAATTTGCAAAACGACATTGAGAAAATGAAATGGATCTCGCTCATATTTAGGGGGAATGGCTATGGAGATGTAATCATCGTTCTGCGGTGTGGCGATACCACTCTTTTCTTTTCCGGTAAAGACCGTAAATCGCGCGTTGATGGCAGGCACAATGGCTGCCATGGTGATTGCGTCTGCAAATTCGCTGTTGATGCTGATCGAAAGTTCGCGAGGTTGTGCAAGACGAGCTCCGCCGATTATGACACCTTCCAGCTTGTCTTCCGGACGATCACTGCCGGTGTATTGCGCTTTGGTGATCACTTGGCCTGAAGCGGTTGCAATCTCAAAACTCTGACGAACGGCACCCTCCAACTCTTTGGCTTCTACCAATGAGGTCGGGAGCAACCAGCCACGTTCGAAATCCGTCGCGGTTGCATGTGTCGACTTGCGAACCGACACGTCCAGCAATTGACCTTTCCGCGCGGCAGGGGGAGCGAAAACGAAGGCCACCGCCATGGCCGTGTTGGGCGAATCGAGCACTTGGTTCGGTTGGTCCACATCTTCGCGGCGCATGACTTCCAACATTTTCTCGCGTGGCAAACTCGCTCGTACGTCCCCGCCGGTGCCGGCTAAACCGGTGATCAAACCCACGTTCTCAAGCCGAACTTGCGTCAACATCCTTGAGCCGTCGCCAATCTGCGAGATGATCCTCGGCCGATCCTCAGCTTGCAATTTTCCGCGTATCTGCTCGCGACGCGATTCCGCGTCTTCGCCATTGGGTCGAAACCAAGGAACAAAACAGCCCGAGAGCCCCAGCAATAACAACGCGGAACCGCCATAGACGCCTGCCGTCGCGATTTGACCTGCCATGCAACAGAGTCGTTGAGTGAAGGTGGAGCTCATCTTGACATCCTCGGGAAGTTTTTTTCGGTCGCTTTTGCTCTCAGAATATGCTCTGGCGAATGCCGAGAGACCTTACTGCCTGGAAAGTACTGATCCAGGGTTAGGGGGGTCAAGGTCGGAAAACAGATCGAACGGACAAAAGCCATTCTGGGGGCCCCATAAGGCTCGCTAAAAACCCAAAAAAAATGTTTTCAGCCGCAAGTCTTGAAACTCAAAGCACCTAGGACGATTTGCATCAGCTTCGCCGCGTTATCTGTGTTGACTTACGGGGCTGGATGGATATCTTTGGGAGGCAGTGGGAGACAGTGGTGATGAATGGGCCGAAAATGACCCGATGTGGGACGGAAAATTGAGCTTGGCAAAACATGTTGCTAACCGGAAGCTATCGCCGAACTTTGGACGAAAAGTCGCGATTGGCCATCCCGAAGCAACTACGCGAAGCACTTGGTTTTCCCGAAATTTCAAGCTTATTTATTGCTCCTGGGACCGACCGAGCTCTGGTGATTTACACTGCAGCGGTGCTTGAGCAAATTGGCCGTGCGTTGGGAAAAATGAGTCCCGCGGCCAAGGAAACTCGCGATTTCAGTCGCCTGTTTTACGCTCAAGCACAACCAGCAGACGTCGATCGCCAAGGTCGACTTCGAATACCACCGGAACTGGCAAAACTCGCTGGAATTACTGCGGAAGTTGTCGTCGTGGGGGTTCGTGACCGAATCGAATTGTGGGATGCCACCACCTGGGACGCATTCCTCGAAAAGGCCCAACCGACTTATGACGATCTGGCTGAAAGCGTGTTTCGCGATGCCACGATGGAGTAAACAACCAAGAACCTATGCACTGAGAACTAAGTTTGGTGAAACCCTATTTCAGCTTGCGGCCACGGGCTGAATAGCCACAAGCGGGACTCGTCGCGATCCACAGTGATCAGCGGGTCTCGCGGGTTTCACCTCCTTTCCGCAGGGATTGCGCGGAAGGTGTGAAGCGTCGAACGTATCTACCAGTCGTTCGACGCACCGCAGCGGCCTAATGTGGAAACACGGATGTTTCCCAGGCCCGTTACGGTCGCTCGTGACAATTATCTTTAAGCGTAGAATGTGTCCAACCGTAGTCACGATCTACCTGCGTTGTCACTTGGGCAACTTCCCCACACTTGGTCTGCTCGATGCAATCTGCCACTGTTCACATTCCCGTCTTGCCGAACGAGATCCTCGAACTGGGAAAGCCTGCTCCGGGCCAAGTATGGGTTGATGGGACGGCGGGCGGTGGCGGACATTGTCAACTGATATTGGAACGCCTGTCCCCCACCCCAATCGGTACTTCGCCCGATACCCCCTCGAATGTCTCATCAAATTGCGAAACGCCTCCAACCGGAAGACTTTTGGCAATTGATCGCGATCCACGCGTAGCCAGACGCCTGGAGGAGCTTTTGGGTGAGCGAGCATCGGTCCGCCATGATTCGTACGATTCAGCCCCGGAACTGCTCGCTGAGCTCGGCTGGGGTACTGTCTCCGGGATCCTACTCGACTTGGGCCTCAGTTCCGATCAGTTGGCCGATCGCGAGCGCGGTTTCAGCTTTCAGACCGACGGTGAATTGGATATGCGATTCGATACCGATTCGGGCGAACCTGCGTGGGAGTGGTTGAGCCGAGTGGATGAGAAAACATTGGCAGACACCATCTTCCGCTACGGCGAAGAACGGTTTAGTCGGCGAATCGCCAAACGCATTGTCGAATCGCGGAAAAGTCAGCCGATTCGCAAAGCGAGTGAACTGCGAGAGCTGATCTACCGCAGCGTCCCGGGTGGACGGCACAGTGGCGGTGGACGCAAGCATGGACGCGTCGATCCAGCCACACGCACATTCCAGGCATTGCGGATCGCGGTCAATGACGAGCTGGATATCCTGGAACGAGCGCTCGAAAGACTGCCGGACTGCCTTTCCAGTGGTGGACATTTGCTGATCATCAGTTTTCATTCATTGGAGGATCGCCTGGTAAAATACGCTTTCCGCAATGACGAGCGATTGGAAGTGGTGACCAGGCGCCCCGTGCAAGGGTCGGAAGAGGAAATCGCTCGTAACCCGCGATCACGTAGCGCCAAACTCCGTGTTGCGCGAAGAAAATAGTGGGAGGGTAAGGTTTCATCTTGATCGCAAGCTAGCCTTTTCCTAAAAGTCTTGGATGTATGCCCCACTTATTCCAAGGAGTCTGCTGTCTATGATTCGACTCGGACTAATTTTCCCAATGCTTGTCGTTTTGGCGTCTGCCCAATTTCCCCGCGCGACTGCGCAAGCATGGTTGACAGACCAATCCTTCCGCCTCCCTGACTCTTCCCCAACCATGCCAAGCGTCCCAAGTCAGGGGCTCTTCGAGCCACCACCTCCACTGGCACAGATGCCACCATCAGTCTTCGAAAGGGTTGAACCGCAAATCGCAGAGTCCGCCGGTCCGGTGTGGTACTACCCATGGACATGGATCCCACGCGACGGTTGGACAAACAGCGCTGAATTCGGAATTAACGGGTCGGCAGGTAATACCGAATCGATGAGCTTACAAGCGGGAACTCGGTTTAAACGCAAGACCGACCTATCGCAGTTTGACCTGCGATTGACTCACAATCGCACCAATGCAAACGGAATAGAAACGCAAAACAACGTTTTGATGTACGCCGACTGGGAACGCTTTCTGGGCGAATCCAAATGGACGTGGTTTATAAAAAACGGCGTCGAATACGACGAATTTCGGGCGTTTGACCTTCGTTACAATATCAACTCAGGTCTTGGATACACCTTTATCAAGACCGACTCGCTAACACTTATCGGCCGATTCGGTGCCGGTGCTTCGCGTGAGTTTGGTGGCCCCAACGACGAGTGGACTCCCGAAGCGCTCTTTGGTGGCGACTACGAACATCAAATCAACGATCGCAATAAACTGATCGCAAAGGTCGACTATTTTCCCGAGTGGGGAAACTTCAACAACTATCGACTGGTCTCGGACGTCGCCTGGGAATATCTGCTGGATGCGGACGGAAATCTATCGTTTAAGCTCGGGGCCACCGATCGTTACGATAGCACGCCGAACGGCCTCAAGCCCAACGATGTCAATTACTCAGCGCTCGTGCTTTATAAGTTCTGAGTAGCAGCAAAACTCGCAGGAATACCCGCACCGGAACTGAATGTAGAACAATTGGGGACAATTGTTCTGTTGCTTGCGATGGTCGCTTTAGCTGGGTACAAAACAATTGGGGACAATTGTTCTACATTGTACAAAACAATTGGGGACAATTGTTCTACATTGCCGTTGTTCTACATCGCCGTGAACAACTGATTAGAAACAGATTTTCTGACTTATACTAACAGCCGATCGTCGACTTGGTGTTTCGTTGTCTCAAACACCAAGACTCCCTCGACGCAATCGATGCGCACAGCACCGCCCTCTTCCAAGTTGCCCTTGAGTAACTCAGTTGCAAGTGGGTTCTGAATCTCGCGCTGGATGACTCGCTTTAAGGGACGCGCACCAAAGGCCGGATCATAGCCCACGAGCGCCACATGCTCGACTGCAGCTGGCGTAATATCGAGCGTAATGTCGCGTTGCTGCAACTGCTGGCGCAAATGCTCCAGCTGCAACAGCACGATGCTATGGATTTGATTGCGTTGAAGTGGATGAAAGATGATCGTGTCGTCGATTCGGTTTAAGAACTCGGGCAAGAATCGCGCATGCAGCGATTCCTTCATCGCCTGCTGCAGTTCCTCTTCCGACGCACCTTCATCGGTCAATTGTTGGATCAATTGACTCCCAACGTTGCTGGTCATCACAATAACCGTATTGGTAAAGT
Organism: Pirellulaceae bacterium; assembly: GCA_041753315.1. Classification (GTDB taxonomy): domain Bacteria; phylum Planctomycetota; class Planctomycetia; order Pirellulales; family Pirellulaceae; genus Aureliella. The sequence goes on from JBGSUV010000057.1 coordinate 42,739, forward strand.
CGACCGTGCGTCCATGTCCATCGGTCAAGCGACCGTCGTCCAGGACTTGCAAAAGAATGTTGAAGACGTCGGGATGTGCCTTTTCCATCTCATCCAGCAGGATGACGCTGTAAGGCCGTCGCCGTACTGCCTCTGTGAGTTTGCCACCTTCTTCATAACCAACGTAACCGGGAGGTGCGCCAATCAAGCGACTGACCGAATGCCGTTCCAAGAACTCGCTCATATCGATTCGCACCATCGCCTGCTCGTCGTCGAACATGATGTGAGCCAGCGCTTTGCAAAGTTCGGTCTTTCCGACTCCCGTTGGTCCTAGAAACAGAAACGATCCAATCGGTCGATGCGGATCTTGTAACCCGCTACGGCTGCGGCGGACTGCGTTGGCGACTGCGGCGATGGCAGCATCCTGCCCAATCACCCGCGTATGCAACCGCTCCTCCATCACCAGCAATTTAGCGCGCTCTGTTTCCATCATCCGCGTCACGGGAACACCCGTCCAATTGCTAACAACGCGAGCGATCTCGTCGGCCGTGACCTCGGTCCGCAAAAGCCTCGGTTTGTCCGCTGGACTAGCCTCAGGCGCGCGGACTTCTTCATGCTCCAACTGCTTCGCCAACGTTTGTCGTTGCTTATCCAGTTCAAACAAGCGTTGGTAGTCACTTTCGGGAACAGCCAAACCGCTGCGCTGCTTCTCTTGGATCGAGGTATCAAGTTGCCGGAACTGCAGTTCGACCTGGTCGTGTTGTTGACGAATTGACTGGACGTCGCTCAGCCCTAACTTTTCGCCTTCCCACTGTTCTCTCAGACTAGCCAATTCTTGTTGTAGAGTGGCCATCTCCGCTTCGATGGGAGCAAGTTGCGATTCCATCGACTCGTCTTGTTCTTCGGTGAGTTGACGTTGAGCGAGTTCAAGCTGCCTCAAGCGTCGTTGTACTGCGTCAATTTCCGCTGGAACACTTTCGCGTTCCATCGCCAATCGACTGGCGGCCTCGTCGACCAGGTCGATCGCTTTGTCGGGCAAGAAACGGTCGGCAATGTAGCGATTGGATAAATTGGCAGCCGCCACCAGAGCAGCGTCGCGAATTTTCACTCCATGATGCGATTCGTACCGTGATTTTAAGCCTCGCAAAATGGCGATCGTACTTTCGACGGTCGGCTCTCCCACGTAGACCGGTTGGAAGCGGCGTTCGAGCGCTGCATCCTTTTCGATATACTTGCGATATTCATCAAGCGTGGTAGCGCCGATACACCGCAAGTTTCCGCGGGCCAATTCAGGCTTGAGTAAATTCGCGGCATCGCTTCCGCCTTCCGCCGCTCCCGCACCAATGACCGTATGCAATTCATCAATGAAGAGAATGACATTTCCGGCGGCATCTTTAATTTCCCGCAGAACCGCTTTGAGTCGCTCTTCGAATTCGCCGCGAAACTTAGTGCCGGCAACAAGTGCTCCAAGATCGAGCGCGATGACCTTCTTGTTCTTCAAGCTTTGTGGGACATCTCCCTGGACAATGCGCAAAGCCAGTCCCTCGACGATTGCCGTCTTACCTACACCCGGTTCACCAATGAGCACTGGATTGTTCTTGGTACGGCGCGAAAGCACTTGAATAACTCGCCGAATCTCTTCATCGCGGCCAATGACCGGATCGATCTTGTTCTGATTGGCAAGTTGGATCAAGTCGATTCCATATTTCTCCAGCGCGTTGAATTTACCCTCCGGTGTTTGATCGGTCACACGCGTACTTCCGCGCAAGGTTTGAAGAGCCTTCAGTACATCCGCTTCAGCAATACCGTTCAACTTTAGTACTTGTTGAGCGTGACCGAGAGAACGGAGCAAACCGAGCAGCAGATGTTCGGTACTGATGAACTCATCCTTCATCGTCTCCGCCGCTTTAGCCGCTGCTTCAAATGCGGTTCGCAGTTGAGGACCCACTTGAGGTTCGCGACCTCCACTGATTTTTGGAAGTCGATTCACCTCAGATTCAACCATCGACTTGAGGGTGTCGAGTGCAACGCCAAGTTTTTTAAGCAGCGGCACGACGATACCATCGGCTTCTTTGAGGAGCGCTTCGAGCACATGCAGCGTGTCCATTTCGGCATTGCCCATTTCGGCAGCCCGACTTTGCGCCTCTGCCACCGCTTCCTGTGCTTTAACTGTCAGTTTGTCAAATCGAAATGCCATCAAATTCCTCCTCAAAAAGCTGCTGCCATTTTGACTTCGCACACATTCATGTTCCTTAGATGAAAATAAGGTGCCAAAGTCGGGGAATAGCAAATTATAAGTCAACTTCGTTTCTCACTGTGAGCGCGAGAAGGTCCCTGAGAGTTCTGAAGGGCTTCAAAAGATCAGGCTATCGATGCGGGTTTTATAGATACGCAGTTGCATGAGTCAGACGATCCGCACTCGCAAAAGGCGAACAGCGTGAGCGCGGCTCATGATACGAAAAATGGCCCCAGTGCTTAGCACGGGGCCATTTGAATGAACGTCAACTATCGGTTAGCGCGTCTCTTTCGATGACTAATCCTTCACTTCGAACTCAGCATCGATGGCATCGTCGTCAGCACCTTTTGCCGTACTCGACGGCTCCGCGTCACCGGCTCCAGCAGAACCCGCTTTTTCATACAACACTTTGCTGAATGCTTGCGCGGCTTGCTCCAACTCGCTGGTTGCCGACTTAATTGCCGCAGTGTCACCGCTGTCGCTCGCCTTCTTCAGCTTGTCGATTGCCGCATTCAACGGAGCTCGATCATCATCGCTGAGCTTCTCGGCGTTTTCAGTCATCTGCTTTTCGAACTGATAAATCAGGTGCTGAGCTTTATTGCGCGCTTCGGCGAGCTCAAACGCTCGTCGATCTTCTTCAGCGTGCTCCTCGGCATCCTTCTGCATGCGATCGATTTCGTCCTTCGACAGACCTGACGATTGCTCAATGCGTACGTTCGCCTCTTTGCCTGATCCCAAATCGCGAGCACCCACATTGAGGATACCGTTTTGATCGATATCGAACTTCACTTCAATCTGCGGAACACCTCGCGGAGCCGGGGGAATCCCTTCTAAGTTGAATTCGCCCAGCAGGCGATTTTGTGTCGCCATTTTGCGCTCACCCTGGAATACTCGAACCGTCACGGCTGTTTGATTATCCGCTGCAGTCGAGAACGTATTCTTCCGTTCGGTTGGGATCGTCGTATTGCGTTCGATCAGGGCGGTCATCACACCACCTTCCGTTTCGATACCCAGCGTCAGTGGAGTGACGTCCAGCAGGAGCACGTCTTTGCGGTCACCTGCCAACACGCTGCCTTGAATGGCCGCACCGATCGCCACCACTTCGTCAGGGTTCACACCTTGGTGAGGTTCCTTGCCGAAAATTTCTTTGACGATTTCACGAACTTTGGGCACTCGCGTCGAACCACCGACCAGCACCACTTCGTCGATGTCGCTTGGCTTTAGCTTGGCATCTTGTAGCGCTTGCAAGACCGGCTTCTTACAGCGTTCAATCAACTTATCGACCAATTCTTCGAATTTGGCGCGAGTGATTTTCATCTGCAAGTGTTTGGGACCGCTCGCGTCCGCCGTAATAAAGGGCAAGTTGAGGTCGGTTTCCGGAACGCTACTGAGTTCTTTCTTGGCCTTTTCGCAGGCTTCCGCCAAACGTTGCAGCGACATCGGCTCGTTGCGCAGATCGATACCGTGGTCTTTCTTAAACTGCTCGGCAGCATAGTTGACGAGCGCTTCGTCAAAGTCGTCACCACCGAGGTGCGTATCGCCACTGGTCGAGATGACTTCGAACACTTTGCTCTGGTTCTCTCCGTCACCACCACCAGTCGATGCGACTTCTAGCACCGAGACGTCGAACGTTCCACCGCCGAGGTCAAAGACGGCGATTTTGTGATCGCGATCTTTGTCGAGCCCGTATGCGAGGGCTGCGGCAGTTGGTTCGTTGATGATACGAGCGACTTCCAAGCCCGCGATCTGCCCAGCATCTTTTGTGGCTTGGCGCTGTGCGTCATTGAAGTAAGCAGGAACGGTAATGACCGCTTTGCTAACGCGATGCCCCAAATAGGCTTCAGCAGCTTCCTTGAGCTTGCGCAGGACCTTTGCCGAGATTTCTTGTGGTGTGTGTTGCGTATCGCCAACTTGAATTTTTACATATTCGTCCGTGCCGCCCACGACGCTGTAGGGAACGATCTTTTCTTCCGATTCAACTTCGGAATGTCGTCGTCCCATAAAACGCTTGGCTGAATAAATCGTACGACGCGGGTTTGTCACAGCTTGTCGCCGCGCCGGCTCGCCAACGATGACTTCACCTTTATCCGTAAACGCCACGACGCTCGGAGTAAGCCGGTTGCCCTCCGCGTTCGGAATCACCTTAACTTCGGAGCCTTCCATAATGGCGACAACCGAGTTGGTAGTTCCGAGGTCAATGCCGATGATCTTTTCGCCTTGAGCCACAGTTTTCTCCTTCAAGCAAAAATTTTCTAATTCGAACTATGTTGAGTTCATTCGTTCAATGATCCAGCCCAGGCGTTGACTTGTCGAAGCCTTGTGCTTGGCCTTCGCTGAGCTTGCCGAAAATGTTACGATTTCGCTGTTTAGCAACCCGTGTGCCAATCAACAACAAGCCACCCAACTTGCTGATTTTGCGCGTTGAATCTAAGGAAAAAACGTTATAGTCGCGCCCTGCTTCCTCTTTCAGTCGCGATTGTGGGCACTTTCGCTGGCTATCCCTTCCGGCGGTTTGCCATAATGACAGAGACTATCCCAAGCCAACCTAATGCCAAGTATGCCTGATTCAAACGCTTCCAATTCCAATTTAGATGCTAGGGCCCACCCGCCAATGACCGAATCAACTGCTCCCCGATCGCTAGAGGAGATTGACGTTCAACTCATGGCGCTGCTGGGGGCGAGAATGGCATTCTTGCGAGAACAGGCAACCATGCCAGCGGTTTGGGAACAAAAAACGGATGCAACCGCACGCAAGCACTCCGCGCACTACGGAATTCCGACAGATGCTGCCTCCGACTGGTTAATGCACGCTGCCAGCCTATGTGCTAGAGCGTGCGGAACGCGGGAGCCAGTCGCCTACCTCGGGCCAATCTATAGCTACAGTTACCTGGCTGCCGTAAAGCACTTTGGACAAGGTGCAGAGTTTGTTCCGGTGACCACGATCGCTGCGGCCTTCGACGAAATCGCGCGCGGCCAAGCCAGTTTTGCGGTGGTTCCCATCGAAAACAGCACCGACGGTCGCATCGTCGATACGTTGGGACGCTTCGCACGGTCGCCAGCACAAATCTGTGGTGAAATCCTATTGCCCGTGCACCACTGTTTGCTCGGGCGCTGTCGCCGTGCTGAGATCTTCGAAGTTCAATCGAAACCACAAGCGCTCAGCCAATGTCGCTCTTGGCTATCACAACATCTTCCCGACGCCAAGCTGGTCGAGGTCTCCAGCACCGCCGTCGCCGCCGCCAACGCTGCAGCGGTGCATGGAGTGGCTGCCATCGCCAGCCGTGAAGCGGGCATCCACCATGGTTGCGAAGTCATCGACGCCAACATTGAAGACAACCAACATAACATCACTCGCTTTGCAGTGATCGGCAATCGCACCTGCGAGCCGACAGGCAGCGATAAGACATCCCTCATGATCCAACTCAAACATCAGCCCGGCGCGCTGGCCAACGCGATGGCAACCTTCCAGAACGCCGAAGTGAACCTAACCTGGATCGAATCTTTTCCACTCCCCGATCGCCCCAACGAATACCTCTTCTTCATCGAGCTCGAAGGGCACCAATCCACCACTCGCGTGGCCTCGGCGCTTGAAAACCTCCGTGCTCAAACCGAACGACTCGACCTCCTCGGATCCTATCCCCGCGGAACAACAGCGCTGTAACGATCAACGGTAGGGCGAGGCGATCAAGGTAATGCTTGGCCACCGCTCTTCATCCGTGCTCCGGCCTTGCCATCCGTGCCGAAAAACGCAAGCAACGCTCTATGTGTTGCGAGCATAGATGCAGAATGGGCAGAAGCTTTCTAAGGGAGGCGGAGCCTCCAGGCAGTGCATTCCAGGCAGAGCCTGGAACGAGCACGGGATCTAAAACTTCAAGAAATACAGTCGGGAGAGCGAGGCTCCTGCCGAGCTTTCTCGGGCAGAGTGCTAACGTCCACAAGCGGAAAGAGTCCTAACGTCCACAAGCCAAAAGCAGTACGGCCCCTTGCTTGTGAACGGCAGGTGGCAGCCGGAAAAGGCTCCGCAGAGCGTCGCCCTCCCGTGTCCGCGCCACAATGATGTTGAAGCATTTCTGCGGTTTATGAACTCAAGATCTTGACGCACTCGGCAACAGCCAACTCGGGTAACAATGCCGTCGTGGCAATTCCCGATACAACGCGCGTAATGTTATGGTCGACTTTGTCAGGGATACTCCACGCTTCGTCATCGGCCGTCGTGATATAGACCGACAATGTGTGATGGCCACTCCCCGGTCGCTCGCCAATGATGTGCAAAATCGTATGACGACCTGCAAGACCGTTGAACAGAGTCTCGCCAATTCGATAGCCTGCACGAACTCGGCCGGAATGGACGACCAATAGTTCTGGAGCAATACGAAATCCAGTAGGTTTCAAAGCCGAATGCAAGCCGGCGACAAGTGGCATCAGTTGCCCGTCGTCCATGGCAGCCAGCGCATTGAGTCCCTCAGAAACAACAATCCAGCAGTTGTATCGATCCTCCGACTGTGCCTTCAACCCCAACACGGCTTGCAGCGACGGTTCATCCAGTTGTTCACCAGACGTCGGATGCAGTATATAATCTTCGCGATCGATGGACCGAGTATGGATCCGCACAACGTTGGGTAACTGATCCACAAACCCCTCTTCCCACTCCTTCCAGATGCACTCTTTGGCATCTTCGTAGATGGTCGTTATGCTGCGGCGCAGTTGGTCGTCGAGCTCCGACGGTTTTGAACCGTAACCTTCCGCGATGAACACACCTCGCTTACGGATTTCGCTTAATTGCAACCGTCCGTCAGCAAGAATTTCTGCGTCGTTTCGCTTGTCTCCCTTGCGCCGCTGATATTGTAGATAAACCCAAACCGGATCACCAAAACGCTCAGTCGGCTGGCCTTCCGCATCGATCACTTGCAGCAATTTGAAGAAGTCCCACATGCGATCGTTCACGCGCGTTCCAAATTTCTCGCGCAGTCGGACATGGTCCTGAAAGCCTGTGGTCAGATAACCCAACATTGGATCGATCTTCGTCGGCAAGGCCATCAGATAAGCAGGGCAGGCCGGGGCGACCTGCTCTAAACACCAGTCGAGATCCTGCAACGAAACATCCATATGCAGCGTCGAGCAGACATCAAGCCCGATCGTAAGGCCATGCAACTTGCCCATCACGATATCTTCCAAGCAACAACGAACGAGTTGCTGCTTGCTGCGAAAAACTTCTGGGCCAATGAAACCAGCCACATCATTTACGTGCACCCAAGCATCGGGCGATTGTCCCGCTGCCACTCGTGCTTCACGCACCGTTTGGGTCAGGGCGCGGGCAAAACCGTACTTCCGCGACTCATAAATGACCATGTCCATTCCATAGCCATGTCCATTGGTAAAGTCGGCTCCCTGGCCCGTTTCGAAATATAGACCATAGGCGCCACGCGTTCTGGATTGCGCATGGGTGACCATCTTTGCGACGGAGATATCGAACGTGTTATTCGCGTTGTCGTTACCCGCAATGCTCTGAAACCATAACTCCGTTGAACCAGGAAACCGTCGTTCCACTTCCGCTTGAACATCCACGTGTGCCAGAACGCAGTGCGGCATCGCGTCGGTCAGTTCAAACGTCTGCAAGATCTCTTGCAGTGCAAATTCGATGCGCGCCACCGATTCTGGATCACTTGAAACTGGATTGTTGCCGAGCAACACATCTCCGACCGCATAAGCAAAACCATCAAATACTTGCCAGCGAATATCGTCGACGTTATCGGTCGGCGAATTGGGTTGAATGCGCGCTCCCAGATAACCTTTGGCACCCATGTTACTATTCGGTAACGCATTGAAGACTTTGGCACCGACCGCTATAAGTTCGGCGTTGCTCATAAGCTTGACGACACAAGCAATGACGTCGCTCGACAACTGTCCCTTGATGGCATGGATCTCCATCTCATCGCGATCGAGCAAATAGGCTTTGATCTCTCCCAGCGTCATGCTGCTAATTGCCTCGCTGGTCTTAGCAGGCGTAATCAACTTGAACAGTTCGTCACCCCATAAACGATCGGTCTTTGGGGGCACCAAATCCATTTCGCCGATGCGTGTGTTGCCAAGGAGTTCGCGGGCAATTAGACGCGACGATTCGTTGGCTGCAGCTACGCCAACGATCTGATCACCCTCTTTAAAGTCATTGGCGGAGCCAAGTACGCGCAAGTAGAGTTCGCGATCAAACCTTCCGACCAGGCGATTCATGTAGGCAAAGACTCCTTCGCCAGGCTGGTTGCGATCCAACCCACGCAGTTCGACGTCTCGCCCAACCATCGTCCGCTGTGTCATGCACATAGATGCTAACATTGTTCCACCAAGTACACTTCCCATGAATGTGCGCCTGCGCATGGCTGGCTCCCTTTAGCACTCTGAACTCACTAGTTTCTCGTTTTCACCAGTCAGCCGTCTTGGTGTTCGCCAAGTTCACTTCCAACGACCGCACATTTGCGTGTGTCGGTTTGCTCTATTGTCCATCGCGGAGCAACCTGCCGCAACCGTGCATGACTTTAGTTGGACAGCGCCACTTGGCTAGCTGGGTAGCCACCGTTGCCAGACGGTGGACGCGATAGTTAACGTTTTCCACCGCTTGGCAGCGGGTGGCTACGAAAACTTCAGGACGCCCAGGCTACCAAGTGGCGCTATCCAATTAGGCAGGGCGACGCGGTCACCGGAGTGCGATGCGGCCGCTTTAAACATCTTTGTGACGCGGTCATGGGAGGGCAATTTCCTGCGGAGCCTACTCCGGCTGCCAGCTGGCCGTTCACAAGCAAGTGGCCGTGCTCGTTTGGCTTGTGGACGTTAGCTCGCTGCCCGAAAAAGCTCGGCAGGAGCCTCGCTCTCCCGACTGCTTACTTTTGTTGGTCAACTCATTGTGAATGGTGTTTTAAAGCGGTGGCATCGCTATCCCGGTACGTATTGGCTCCGTCACGTTCAGCGGAACGCCTCAAACAATTTCCACTTTGTTCGCGTATATGCAACTTGAAAACCGTTACGCTGTGCATTGCGTTGTGAAGCACTCCCCGGTAACGCACACATCATCGCCAAATCACAGCCCTGATTAGCAGCATATTCAAGCCGCGCTGCTAGCAGCGCCGACTGAGCTCCTCGCTTGCGAGCCGTAGGGATCGTGCTTGCTCCGGCCAGAATGGCAACGCCATCGATGATGTAGACGACACCCGTCGCTACGGGTACACCATCGATCTCCGCTTGCATCGCCACCGCACCCGCGGTGGCGACAAAGTTACGTCCCATCGCCAAGATAAAATCGGACATAGCTGCATACTCGCTCCAGCCCGCTGCCGAAGTCTGCGCCCATTGATCGCATTCTTCGGCCCGAATCACGCGTACCTTTACGGGAGAGTCCACGGGGCGATTGAACACAGAATTTCCGTCAATGGCACAGCACAAGACATTGCTCAACTCGACCGGACGATAGCCTCTGTCGCCAAGAGTCAACAGCAGTTCGACATCCACCAATGCCGACACTTCATGAAAGACGGGCGAACTGCGTTTTCGATAAAATTCCTCTATCTGCTCAAATTCGTCGGCGCCGACCTCTCCACCCATGCCAAGGCCAAACGTCTGTGTCAACGGTGATTCCACACCGTCGAATAGGGCATACGCACCTGCAACACAAATGGAGTCTGCCTGCATTTCCGGTGAAATTCGACGACGTGCATCCACGAAACTTGCGTTTGCTTTGCCCTCGCCTTGTTCAAGTCTTGCCGACACGTGTGCATCAACAAATAACAATCCGCCCACTTCCAATTGCATGTTTTGACCTTAAATGTTCCCGGCTTCAACGCTCGCGAGAATTTCGCAAGTAATAAAATCGACCATTCTCTGCGCCGATCAATAGATCTAGAATGCCTTCGCAGTTAAAGTCGACGACCGTCGGACTTGTAGAATGTCCTTGTATGCTCTGCTCGACCAGAGCGCCCTGGTTCGAAAACTTCCATACATTCGAATCGACCGATTTGACTTGCTGAAGCAGATCTGCATTTGTTGAATTGGCAAGTACGTCGAGCAAGCCATCGCCATCCCAATCAACGATCGATAGCTTGCGACGACCACTTCCTCCCGCATGTCGCTCGTTCAGACGCAGCAATTGCAGTTTTTGATTATCCGGTTGCTCGATGGCATCACCATTAGACTCTGAAGTCGAAGCCGGCCGATCATAAAAGACCCGCTGAGGCGGCATTAGCACCATCTCCTTTCCTTGCATTTTTCGCTCATAAAATGCAAGATAACCTTCGTGATCGAGCATTACTAAATCGCACAATCGATCACCGTTCCAGTCGACGGCGCAGGGGGTCGTACGCCATTGTGTCACCAGTTGCCTGGACTCTGGTTGCCACCACACCCACGACGGCTTGAGAGGCTCAGCCGGCCAGGCGACCATGACATCTTGTGGCGCAGCCAGTACCGGCGTGTCGAACGTCCCTGTGTTCTCGAGCCATTGAACGCGCCCCCAAATACTATTGAACACAATGTCCGGCAAGTCATCGTGGTTCCAATCGGTGACGCACAGGGTCGTGTATCCCCACTTGGCTTCGGCGGGCCCTTGAATGCTTCCGTTGTCCCCCGCCATGATGCGGAACTCGCGTCCACCCGCGTGCAATCTGACTGGAGCCGCCCACGATGGCTCTTCGATCCCCGGGCCACTCAAATTCTCAAAGAACTCGATGCGTCCTGCGGTATTGCCTGACAGGATGTCGACATCACCATCGTTGTCCCAATCAACACAAGCTGGAGTTGCCAACGCTCCGCACTTGAGTTCATCGGCCGCTTGCTGGAAATAGCGCGGAGGTAAGAAGATTGGCGTGCGGTCGTCACTCAGCTTGCCCGTGTGCTCCACCAACGCCACTCGACCATCCTCGTCACCCACAATCAAATCGGTATCGCCATCTTTATCCCAATCAAAGGCAATCGGGACGATCATTTGCAAGTCCATTGCAATCCGCTGACCCTCTTGCGTCTTCAACTGACGACCGACAGCATACTGTGGCTCAGTGCGCGAACCGACGTTTTCAAAGTAGGTAAAGCCGTCAAGAAATTCACCACATAAGAGATCGAGATCTCCGTCTCCGTCGAAGTCAACCAAGTTGGGAGATGGACAGCCGTAAACGTCAACCGGGCCCGCCGTTGTAACAACTTGCTGCTGTTCTTCGTAGTTCGGCGCGGCGATGGTGCCACTATTGCGAAACCAATAGACATAGCCATGAAGTGGCCCGTTCTGCCACTTACCATTTTCGTCCCAAGCATCGTCCCAGCCGTAATCGCTCCAATCCTCAATCCCCACCACAATGTCGAGCCGACCATCGCCATCGTAGTCAACATATCGCCACTGATTATGCCGAACTTTTGGGCCCTTGGTTTGCGCCCCCTGAGGCTGGTAGAAGTTAGCGGGTATGGGGAGCTCGCGTTTGACCTCTGTGCCTTCCGTCCGAAAGTTTGGATACTCCAGACCTGGCGACAACACTCGCAGCTCGCCGTCAACGTAACTCGGCATCACATAATGCACGGTTGAACTCAGCTTGACCGCAGGCTGGAACACTGGCATTTTATTGATTGCCGTATCGCCCACATCGTTGCGAAAGAACCACACCCCATTGGACGGCTTATCGGGACAAGAAACGAGCAGATCATAGTCCCCATCTCCGTCGACGTCACAGGGAATCGGCCAAGCCCAAAGTCCAACTCCCAAGTCAACGCGGAGCCCAGGATTGTTGTATTTGAGCACTCGCAACTCCTGAGCATCCACAGCGACTGTCGAGAAACTTATGACGGTGGCAATGATGGTCAGGAGTTGTGGCAGTCGTCTCATGTCAACAGTTCGCTATTCTCTAGTGTTTCAAGCTGTTCAAGCAGTGCTTTGACTCTCGCTCGCTCCGGGGGCAGGAAGCGGTTGAACGGTTCGGCCATGAAGTCATCACAAACGTCAAGCAATGACAAGCAACATTTGGTAGCTTTGATATATCGCGATGCATACTTGCCAATTTCATAGACCGCTTGAAAAGCGTCGATAGTCCGTTGCAAACTTTGAACGCGTGCTAGATCACCTTCCACAGCCGCGTCATAACAAGCGACAAACAATCTGGGAAAAACGTTCGCGCCACCATTCACACCTCCCTGTCCACCTAACTTCATTGCCACGGGAAGCATTGCTTCAGGTCCCATCATACACGACCAATCGGGCCGTAGCCGCCGCAGTCCCACCAGTCGCTCAAAGTAGGCGACATCCCCGCTGCTGTCCTTGACCCCTGCGATGTTGGGAATTGCCGAGAGTTTTTCCAGTGTCTCGATCTCAAACCAAACCTTCGTCAGACTTGGCATGTTGTAGAGTATGAGTGGTAGGGGAAGCTGCTCCGCAATGTGTTCGATATATTGCGCGAGCTCCGTCTGACCGGCTGGAAAATAATAAGGAGTCGAAAGCACAACGCCTTTGGCGCCAGCCCGGGCTGCATGCTCCGCCAACGCCACAGATTCAACAAAACTTGTATCTGTGATACCCACCAACACGGGTACTTTGCCCCCGACCAGCTGACAAACACGGGTGATCAGTTCACGCCGCAATCGATAGCTGAGACTGGGGGCCTCACCGGTAGTTCCCAGGATAAAAAGTCCATGCACTCCACCCGCCAGGATTCGTTCAATCAATCGCGCCAAACCGCTGGCGTCGAGTTGATCGCGATCGACCAGCGGCGTAATGACAGGTGGAATGATTCCGTGCAAATTCAGGGCGGTTGTGTTCGAGGACATGTGGGAGCAGCCTTTTGATCAACCACGACGTGGAAAGAGTGGTCCACCATACACAGCGTTGTCGCCAAGCTCTTCTTCGATGCGCAACAGTTGGTTGTACTTGGCCATCCGATCGCTACGAGAAGCCGAACCGGTTTTAATTTGTCCGGTTGACAAGCCGACCGCCAAATCTGCAATCGTGGAATCTTCGGTTTCGCCGCTGCGGTGACTGGAGATCGAAGTGTAGCCATTGCGGTGCGCTAGTTGAATCGCGTTGATCGTTTCGGTCAAACTGCCGATTTGGTTCACCTTAATCAAGATACTGTTTGCGATCGATTCGTTGATACCGCGTTGTAGGCGATCGACATTAGTAACAAACAAGTCGTCGCCAACCAACTGAACTTTGTTCCCAACTTTTTCGGTCAGCAGCTTCCAGCTTTCCCAATCATCCTCTGAGCAACCATCTTCGATCGAGCAAATGGGATATTTGTCGACCCAGGCGGTCAGGAAGTCGACCATTTGCGGGCCCGACAGTTTTTTGCCGTCGATCGTATAGACCTTTTCCTTTGAGTCGTAGAACTCGGTGGCAGCCACGTCGAGTGCGATAAAAATCTGCTCGCCTGCTTTGTAGCCCGCTTGTTCGATCGCTTCCATGATCAGGTCGAGTGCTTCTTGATTGCTTCCCAGGTCGGGAGCAAAGCCGCCCTCGTCGCCAACCGCGGTGTTCAGCTTGCGACTGCTCAATACCTTTTTCAAATGGTGGAAAATTTCAACGCCAGCGCGCAGGCCATCGCTGAACGAGTCAAAGCCAAGAGGCATCACCATAAATTCTTGAACGTCCACCGAGTTATCGGCATGTTGTCCACCGTTGACGATGTTCATCATCGGAGCTGGCAAAATGCGGGCTCCTGTCCCGCCCAGATAGCGGTAAAGCGGCAGTTGACAGAAGCTGGCCGCCGCTTTTGCAACCGCCAAGGATGCACCCAGAATTGCGTTGGCTCCCAGCCGTTCCTTGTTCGGAGTACCGTCGAGTTTGATCATCGTAGCGTCGACTTCACATTGGTCGACGGCATCAAGTCCGATCAGTGCATCAGCGATTTCCGTATTGACGTGTTCAACGGCCTTGCTGACCCCCTTACCCATGAATACCGATTTGTCGCCGTCGCGTAGCTCCCAAGCTTCGTGAGCGCCAGTGCTGGCGCCACTCGGAACCGCCGCGCGGCCGAACGAGCCGTCGAGCAACTCGACCTCGACCTCGACCGTTGGATTTCCACGACTATCGAGAATCTGACGGGCCTGCAACGACTGAATCATGCTCATGAGATGTTCCTTTTCTTCAAACGATATCTAAATGTAACGGTGGACCGAATGCGTTCTGAGATTTGCATTCGCAGCGAAATATGGAATGAAGGACTGCAAATGTCCTAAGTGCGGCGGTGCATTTTTTTCGATTTGGGCTGATATTGTGCCGAAAGCACTCGAAAACGACTAGTAGCCCTTCGCCACGCTCCACGATATCCGCCCCCACGGTCGCTGGTTTCCGGTAACGCAATCAAGTTTCCAGCTATAAGAGGTGTTTCGGCAACGCGTCTAAACAACGCCGCTCTCGGAGAGGTGGCTCGTTAAATAAGCCATGCATTGGTACGATATCAGGCGATTGAACTACTTTTCCAGCCGCTCCCACAACCGTTACCACCGCTGCGTTATGTTTTCCGGATTAGTTGAAGCCAAAACTGAAGTGTTAAGAATTGAGCAGGAACCGGGCGGGATTCGTCTCGTCTTGGCGCGTCCAGCCCTTTTCACCGACATCGCTTTAGGGGACAGCATCGCCATCCAAGGATGTTGCCTAACCGTTGTGGCCCTGGATAACGACTCGATGAGTTTTCAAGCGGGAGAGGAAACACTCTCGCGAACGGGATTGGCCGCTCTGCGCCCAGGCGATTTGCTTAATTGTGAACGTTCGCTCAAGCTAGGGGACCGTATCGGCGGGCACTTGGTTACTGGTCACGTTGACGGGCGTGGCAAGATTTCAGCCCGACGCGATACTGCCGAGTGGAGTGATCTGGTTGTTGAAGCACCCCTCACTCTGATGCGTCAAATTGTTTCGAAGGGTTCGATTACGATGGAAGGAGTCAGTCTCACTGTCGTCGACATAACATCCAACACCTTCTCCGTTGCCCTTATTCCGCACACGCTGACACATACAACTCTTGGAAAATTGCAGGTCGGAGCGGGTGTTAACCTTGAAACCGACATGTTAGCCAAGTATGTCCAGCGACAATTGGAGCCACATGTCTGAACGACAAACATACAGTTATCTCAAAAAGAAATTTGACTCCGTTCGCATTCAACCGCAGACAAAGTTCGGACAGAATTTCTTGATCGACTTGAACCTCGTCGAGCTAATCGTCTCGACTGCCGAACTTGGGCCGCGGGATGTTGTGCTGGAAGTTGGTACCGGCATGGGGTCGTTAACCGTGATGATGGCCGCCCAAGCCGCGCACGTCGTCACCGTCGAAATCGACCGCTATCTAGCACCGATGGCACGCGCAGAATTCGACAGGTTCGACAATATCACATTGCTCGAACAGGATGCACTGCGCAACAAAAACAACTTGCATCCACACGTGATTGCCACCTTGCAGGAAAAAGTTGCTGCCGTGCCGGGTGGACGAATCAAGCTGGTCGCCAATTTGCCGTATAACGTGGCGACGCCCATCATTTCGAATTTACTGGATATCGAACCGTGGCCGTCACGGATGGTTACCACCATTCAGCGGGAACTGGCCGAACGCATCACCGCCGCACCGCGCAGCAAAGACTACAGCGCATTGAGCGTCTGGATCCAGGCTCAGTGTCGCGCGGAGATTGTGCGCATCATGCCGCCAAGTGTGTTCTGGCCGCGCCCGAAAGTCGAGTCAGCGATTTTGGATATCCGGCCACAAAAAGTGCTGAGAGACCGAATTCAAGATCGGTCCCATTTCCATCAACTGGTTCGAGGAATATTCCTCCACCGCCGGAAATTCCTCCGCTCGGCCCTGCTTAGTGCCGTCCAAGACTCGTTGGACAAACCAGCAGTTGATAGCATTCTGGCGGAGTTGGAGTTGGACGGGACGGTCCGCGCAGAACAGTTGACTCCTCAACAAATGATCGAATTGGCCGATCTCGTTCGAACTCGATGCTCCGAGTGAGTGTCAAGCGATTGTCCCCAACCGCTGAGTGTCAAGCGATTGTCCCCAACCGCTGCGTGTAGAGCGATTGTCCCCAATCGCTTTGAAAAAAGATTGAGACAATCGTTCTACACTGTTTTTTAATGTTGACGCAGTACTAGCCGCTTATGTCTTCAGCCAATTACAATGGCAGTCATGAGTTCCACACCACGACAATCTGAAGCTGTTCACTTGCGCCCTGGGGACATGGTTGGGGCCTATCGCATCGAACGGCAGTTGGGTAGTGGTGGCATGGCCGATGTTTATTACGCGGTTCACCAAGGATTAGAGCGCCCTTCGGCTCTTAAGATCTTGCGCCCTTCGCTCGCAGCCGATGAGGTGCATCTGCAGAGGTTTTTACAAGAGGCTCGCGCGGCCGCATCGCTGGTGCATCCCAATATCGTCCAAGTCTACGATGTTGGACAAGCCGGTGAACTGCGCTACATCGCCCAAGAGTATATCCCGGGAAGCAATCTAAGATATTATCTCGCAAACTCGTCACAACAAAATAAGGCCGGAATTGAAAAGGCCGAAACATCAAGCGACCGCCGAGATGGCGAGACTGCGGAAAAGTCGGATCGACAACTGACCCTTGGCGAGACGCTGAGCATTCTTCTGCAAATCCTCGCCGCCTTGAACAAGTCGGCTTCCAGCGGAATTGTGCACCGCGACATCAAGCCCGAGAACATCATGCTCACTCAGGATGGCGATGTCAAAGTCGCCGACTTTGGGCTGGCACGCATCCTGTATGGCGACGATCCGCAACTGACTCGAGCTGGGACAACCCTCGGAACTCCGATGTATATGAGTCCCGAACAGATCCAGGAGGGCGAAGTTGATATTCGAAGCGATTTGTACTCGCTGGGCGTCACGCTCTATCACATGTTGACCGGGCGACCGCCGTTCACCGGCGAGACGCCACTCGCCTTGGCGATGCAACATGTACAAGCTACTGCACCTGAAATGAGTACTTTTCGAGAACAGATCCCGCCGTCGTTGGATCAGCTTGTCAAACGCTTGTTGATGAAATCGCCGAGCGAACGCTTCGCCGCTCCCAAAGATGTGCTCGATTACCTGCGAGAATACCGTGACCTGGATCTGGCCCCGTATTGGCCCGAACAGACGGTGCCACTTCCCGGTGCGGCTAGCACTGGGCCACTTCAAGCCACGCTGCAGTTGCAGTCGCGTCTACGCAAACAAAAATATCAGTCGATTCAGCGATTTGCAAATTTCGCCGGAGTAACAGCTATTTTGGCTGTGGCCTTTTTGGCGGGGAACCTGCTGACCTATTCATCGCCAACCGAATTGCTTTCAACCGATACACCAAGCCAACCGACGATCGAGCAGAAAGAGTCGGTGGAACAGCAATACCGCTGGGCTTTGTTGGATACCAACTCAAATCGTATCGACAAATGGAAAGCGGTGGAACGTTATTTCCCAGCCGAGGAGAGCGAAATCAACCGCTTCTATTCCGGTTTGGCCCAGTTGCAATTGGCACGCGTGCACCAAGATTCGGGAGACTCGCGCAACGCCGAGCGTGAATTGCAATCGATCTTAAGCGACGCCAGAATGCAAAAAGTAGTGAAGGCTCATGCCTGGCTGCAAGTCGCAAGTATCAAAAATGAGATGCAAGACGAAGAGGCAACGTCCAACGCGATTCAAGCCGCTAGAGAAATACGTGATAGCGAAGCATTTAGCATCAAAGATCGCGAGCAGCTCGATTCCTCCGTTCTCCAAATGCCCGGCAGCCTGCAGATGCAATGGGAATTCGACTAGGTTGCTTACGCCCTACGGTTCGATCTTCGAACCCAGAACTTGCAAAAACTGCCGCATCCAGGCAGGATGCGCGGGCCACGCAGGGGCGGTTACCAAATTCCCATCCGTTACAGCACTATCCAGTCCTGCCGACGGTTCCGGCACCACACCCCGTGACGCAACAATTTCTGGATTGACCGCTGGATAACAACTGCACTGCTTGCCAGATAAAACTCCGGCCGCGGCGAGTATCTGGGGACCATGGCAAATGGCAGCGATCGGTTTTTTCGCTTCCGCAAAATGTTTTACGAATTCCAGGACACGGGGATTCAACCGCAAGTACTCAGGCGCGCGTCCGCCAGGCAGTACCAATGCCGAATAATCACTCGGCGCAATCGCATCGAAGTCGGCGTTGAGCACAAAGTTGTGCCCCGGCTTTTCGCTATACGTCTGGTGCCCTTCAAAGTCATGGATGGCCGTTGCAACCTTGTCTCCAGCCTTCTTGCCGGGACAGACAACGTGGCACTTGTGGCCCACCATCAGCAGCATTTGATAAGGAACCATGAGTTCGTAGTCTTCTACGAAATCACCGACAATAAACAATATCTCATGGACCGCCATTCGAACATCTCCTTATCAACTATTCGCCCACCGTCTCGTCGCGTCGTTTCAAATCAATTTCGTCAGCCCCTTCGGCAACGAGATCGATGTCAGCCTGTTCTTCATCTTCCTGCTCTTCCTCAGCGAGTTCATCGCTTTCGAGTTCACCGTCTTCTTGTTCATCGTCTTCGAGTTCATCGTTTTCTTGTTCCTCATCGACAAACTCTTCATCAACAAACTCATCGTCATCCACAGCCTCTTCGGAGCCCTTGTACGATGGCCCGCCGAGTCCGCTGCTTCCATAGACATCCTCGTTGAGGGCTTCGTCAAGCAAAGCTACTTCCTTGAGGTCGTTTGAACGTTGTGTTGGATCCTGGCTCTCACGCTTCTGTAAATAGAGCTTCAGTGGTACCTCGCCAAAAGGCAAATTGTCGCGGAAGGTGTTCAGCAGGTAGCGCCGATAGCTCGGCGGGAACCCTTGCGGCATATTGCACATCATGATGATCGTTGGCGGTGTGATCGCGATCTGTGAACCAAAATAGACCTTGGGTCGACGATTCATGTACAACGGCGGTTGTTGGCGCTGCAATGCTGCGTGCAATAATTTGTTAATCTTGGGCGTCGACACGCGCGTCTGTGCTTGTTTGAAAAGCATCTGAGCATGGTTGAGCAACGCCTTCATGTTCTTGCCGGTCTGTCCCGTAATGAAGGCGATCGGACAATAGGACATCGTCGGAAAATGCTCGCGAAGGTACCGTACCCAACGCTCCGTCGGTACCGTCCCCGCCACTTTATCCCACTTGTTAATGACAAAGATGCATGGCTTGAATTGCTGTTCGATGTAATGCGCAAGCTGCTTGTCAACCTTGCTAATCGATTCCATGCAATCGAAGAACAGCAGCGCCACGTCGGCTCGACGAATACTACGCTGAGCGCGATGCAGCCCATAAAAATCGATGTCGGTCCGAATACTTTTGTTGCGACGCAATCCAGGAGTATCAATGGCAATGAAACGATGACCGTCGAGATTAAAATGCACATCGACACTGTCTCGCGTCGTTCCCGGCACTTCGCTGACAATGACGCGCTGAGCTTGCGCCAGCGTATTGACGAAAGTACTCTTGCCGACATTCCGCCGTCCGACAATCGTCAACTTCATGCGCGGCGCGTCGGTTTCACCCGCGTCCGGTTCGGAATCCGGTAGCCGATCGAGGATCTCTTCAAACAACAACTCGCGATTGCGGTTCTGGAGCGTGCTGACGGGGATCAGCCACCCGCGGCCCAGACGGTGAAAGTCCAGCGCGGAGTTATCGAGTCCACCATGATCGGTCTTGTTGGCCAAAAGCAACACCGGTTTTTCGATCTTGCGCAGCCGTTCGGCGACCATCTCGTCCAGTGGCGTCAGGCCAGCTTTGGTATCGACCACAAACAGGATGACGTGTGCTTCGTCGATCCCTGCCGCAATTTGGAGCTCGATTTCCTTCGTCAAATTGTCGGAATCTTCAATTCCCATCCCTCCCGTGTCAATCAACTCAAAAAATCGTCCGTCGTGTTCGATCAGAGTTGTCAATCGGTCGCGGGTTACGCCAGCAACGTCGTCGACAATGGCGAGCCGCCGGCCGTCGAGCCAATTAAAAATGCTGCTCTTGCCGACGTTCGGTCGACCGACAATCACAACTCGCGGGATAGCCATTCAGGAAACCAAGGAAAAAGAATAGTGTTAAGTCATTGAATTTGCTTAGTTTAGCGTTGAAGTCCATTATTCGCGAGGCAAACCGTAGCTGACTTTCGCCTAAAGTCACCAAACGCACCTAATTCTTCCCAAGAACCACCCCGGTACATGACTAGTGCCACGAGTCACCAAGTAGGTGACTCTTGCTAAGAGTCACCCGCGTCACCCCATGTAGGTGACTCTCGCCAAGAGTCACCCGTGCCACGAGTCACCGCCGTGACTTTCTCTTTCAAACCCGCTAATCGGCTGCAGAACAACCCGGCCTGCGTTACCATGATCGTACCGCCGCAGCAGATGGCCTTGCAGTCCCAGCCAAAGTACGTAAAAACACAAACCCCAAAGCGCCGAGATGGACCGAGACCAGCTCAAATTCGCACTTGTGCAAGTGCTCGAAAACTACCGCAGATGTGGCATCTCACGCGTCGAGCGCGGCGCAGCAGACTCGCTTTCATCCGCGGTGATAGACCGCATCGCAGCTTCTGCGCTCGACACCACCGCATTATCACCGGCTTCTCGCCGCCGCGACCCAGGACCTCTTTCACCGGAATCTGCTCCGCAGGGTTCCACACCCGCTGCGGCACCTATGGCGCCGACGTCTAGCGAGCAGCCCCTATCTCCGCCATCGATATCTCAACCATCGACATCGCCGACGTCGCATACTACCGCTGCGACTGCCGTCACATCGACACCTGGGTCGGCTCCCACGCTCACTGCTGGCGGTTCCGACTGGAGTCTCCCGATCCTGGAAATGGCGGATCGACGAGTTCGGTTTTCGGAACTGCAGGGGCAGGTGATCGATTGCACGCAGTGTGCGGGCATTGTCAGCTATCGCCAGCAAACCGTTTTTGGGGCTGGACCATTAAATCCGACGGTTTGCTTTATGGGAGAAGCACCTGGCGCAGACGAAGATCGGACGGGAGAACCATTTGTCGGCAAAGCAGGACAACTGCTGAGCAAGATTATTGTGGCGATGAAACTGCAGCGCGAGGAGGTCTACATCCTTAACGCCCTCAAGTGCCGTCCGCCGCAAAATCGGACACCCGTCCCTGAGGAAATCACGAACTGCCGCCACTTTGTGTCGTCGCAGTTAAACATTTTGCAGCCCAAGTACATCGTATGCCTTGGGTCGGTCGCCGTTCAATCGCTCCTTCAATCGACGCTACCCATCGGTCGGCTTCGCGGCCGTTTCCACGAATATCGTGGTGCCAAGTTGGTTGTCACTTACCATCCTTCGTATCTATTGCGAAATGAGAGTGCCAAGCGTCTCGTCTGGGAGGATATGCAAATGCTCATGCGGGAAATGGGACTCAAATGAATCAGCTTGGCATAACTTCGAATATCTAGTCTAAGCTTCAACCACCTTGCGCCAGCGTTTTGGCAAGGCATCATAGGCGCGTGAGTAGGTGCTCTCCAGTGGCACAAGCACGTACCCGTCAGGCTCCAAGTAGAGCGGCATGTCGATCAACAGTTCGCCTATCGCTAGCGGTTGAACAAATGCGCGCACGGTCAGCGCCGACTCGTACCCGACCAACGTCAAGGGACGATCGGTTGGAGCCACCCAGGGTTCGGCGATTTCTTCCCAAATCGCTCCGTGGATACCCTGCGGATCAAAGTTACCTGGACGATGGAGATCCAGAATTAGCAAATGAATACGCTGGTCGAGCAGCTGCGCCGTCTTCTCGACAAACGAACGCAACGCTGCGCGACTCGACTTGTTACCTGGTAAAACCACTTCCACGAGCGACACCACGCGATCGTCACTGACGGACCGCTACGACATTTTGCTTCCGCCGATAAAACTCCATATCCGTTTCAGCGGTAACAGCGACCTGCGGCTTGGCAATCAGTAGTCCACCGTTGCGTTGACCAGACTCTTCAAAACCTTCGTCGCCAGAGTCAACTTGGAGCGCCAACACATCCGGCCCATATCCGGCTGTCCGTTGCTCTGCTAATGCGTAGTAGTCGCTTGGCAACAGACCACTATTAAGCGCACGCTTGATCTCTTCGATCCAAGCATGGTGAAAGTCGTGAAAAATCCCAGCCGCAACGCGACTCCAGTCATGTACAGGCATTTCGATAGGCCTCATGGTACTTTAAGCGAACCCGACTGAAACCAGTGCAGGTCTTTTCCATTGTAACGTGCCAGTTCGACACTTCGCTATCGCCGCCAGCGAGAAGGTGTTAAAACGCCACAGCAAGTCGTGCATTCTAAACACGCGTCGCGTCTCCCCGAACACGTAGTCGCGTCTCTCCGAGACGCAAATTGTCTGCGTCTCGGAGAGGCGCAGCTACGTGAGCAACCACTAGCAAGCGGAGCGCTGAACACCTTCGAGGCTCGACCGCTTTTCGTGGTGACCTTTCTTTACGACACTGAATGAACCGTCGGTTTCCAACACGACCGCTTCGACCTCACTGAGCGATAAAATTCCAGCCGCGCGGATTGTGGCAAGCACGTCGTCTTCCGTCACACGTCCCTGCCGCAGCGCACTGGATAGCATCGTGCCTTGATAGAACAACATGAGAGGTTCGCCTGTGACGAGTTGCCGGATCCACCGCGCCCGGACGCTTGACCATGTGACGATAAATTGCAGTCCAATTAAGAGTACAAAAGCCAACGTACCCTCGGCCAAGGCCACATCCTTGTTCAGCAACACCGTTGCCAGAGTCGAGCCGAGAGCAACCGTCACGATAAAATCAAAAGCATTCATTTTGGAAAGCGTTCGTTTCCCGGAGAGACGGAGAAAGAGAACTAGCGCAACGTACGCCACGATGCCAATGACCAATGTTCGGAACAGGCTGTCCCAACCGCTAAAGAGCATTTGTGCCAATTTATAATCTCCTTTTGTGTAGTGGACGACGCCATGAGCCCGTCCAACTCCTAACACCGACCAGCTAAGGACGAGGCCCCCCCGCGACGCTGCTCACAATAACCTTTGTCCCACCCCCTCCACCGCGCACAAATTGCATGCCAGGGCCGGTCGAGTATGTGCTTGGCCACGCGCGACGAGATCTTCCGTGCATCGCCAGACCTTCCAATACCACAACTATTTGCAAAAACTTAACGCCAGAAGAGTGGTTACAAAGCGTAAATACGGTACCATAGGCGCTATCAACACACCCAACATAGCGACTAAATGTCGAATATTTGCCATCGTCTTTTCATGAAAGCCCTACCATGTTCGAACCTCGGGTGCTTATCGCGCCGATCAGTCTTCAGCCAGGGACATCGCCAAGCCTCCGACCGACTATGCCTTCCCGCCATTGACGGGAAGGCGAATTGAACAAGCTCGCATCCAAGATTGCTATTGGCCGCGGCTGGGCTGGCGTGCACTACGTAGTCTGAATAAGTAGTTGGTGGTACTAGGGCAGCGATCGTGAATGAGCCAGACGACAGAGCTGTTGTGACAAAAGCCTTGCAAGCGCAAGTTGGCAGCAGCATAAACCTGCGTGGTACGCTTGTGGTGCCCGATGCGCCGGATAGCCAATCAGGAACGGTGCATTTCAATGTTCTCGACCAAGCCGATGCCAAATACGGAAGGCATTCGTGGAATTATAGGATTGAATCGTCGACCAGGGGTTCTCAGTCTACTGTTACCTTTTTTGAAAGTGACATTATGAACAGCGGGAAGAAGAAATCAGGCAGCGACAAGAAATTGGTTATTCGTGGCGATGTGGGGGTTATCAACGCTCTCTCAGCAGTTCGTTCGCGACCAAGAATCGTTGGAGGCGAAGAGTCAGCTGAAGGTGCTTGGCCATGGATGACCGCCATCTATTACCGCAACTGCTCGCCGGAACAGTGCCAGTTCTGCGGTGGTTCCTTGATTGCACCTAACTGGGTCCTGACGGCAGCGCACTGCGCTGCAGCCGTTGGCAACACCCCTATCGATGTCTTTCTAGGTGGCGTCGACTTGGCGGGGCAGGGGACTCAGATTCGCGTCGACCAAGTCATCGTTCACGAGGACTTCGATCCAAATACTCTGGACAATGACATCGCTCTACTGCATCTCTCGCAACCAGCCGGCATCAAACCGGTCGTCATGATAGAGTCAGGAGATCCAGACGGACTTACCGATCCAGATAACATGGCCAAAATGTTGGGCTGGGGCGCAACTAGCGAAGGCGGTCCCGGGAGCCAGTTGCTGATGGAGGTCGAGGTCAATATCCTCACCAATGCCGCTGCCAACCAAGCTCTTGCTCCCTTCGGCAGCCGCTTGACCGCCAACATGCTGCCGGCTGGTGTTCCCGGCGGTGGCAAGGATACTTGCCAAGGTGATTCGGGTGGTCCGTTCCTTGTTAGAGACGGTTCACGGCGATGGGTCTTGGCGGGCGTAACAAGCTGGGGTATTGGCTGCGCGCGTCCGAATCTTCCCGGCATCTACGCTCGCGTTGCCAACTATCGTGAGTGGATCGACGAAATCGTTGGTGACACATCGCTACAGCCGACAGATGGCGAAGTAATAGTTGATAGCGACGGCGAAACGATCATCATCAACATCAAAAAAGGTGACAAGCCGATTCAGATCAACATCTCATAAGCTGCACTCCAGGAGACTATAAGGACAATACGACTGCCACTGGCTCGGCCAGCGGTACCGAAAGAGTGTATTTGCGGTGACTTGATCGAGCAGTGAACCGCTTAGTATTTAATGAAAATTTGCAGTGTCTAGTTGCTTTCCCACGATTGCGACTGGACAACCCCCCACATCTGGCGATTAACGTTTAAGTAAGATTCACCAATGAGAGAGCACCGTGATGGCAAGTAATGGCGATACCGAACGACAGTTTCGAGTCGGCAAAGAAACAATTTGTGGTCTAGGAAGTTTCCACAAAACTCTCGACCACAACGAGTTTGGTGAAGTTGACGCAGAACAGTTTCAAACTTTGGTATCTGCGACAATAGGAGACACGCCGTTTTCTGCGGTTGGGCGATTTGACGATGGCACGGCGAGGCTCACCAATCCCCAGGCGGGACTCGCCAAGGATCGCTTGACCAATGAGCCCTTCAATTACGAGATGCCGCCAGCGCCGGCGGTTCTTTCATCGTCGACCGCCACCGAGATGGCAGAACTCTACTGGATGGCCTGTCTCCGCGATTTGTCGTTCACCGATTTCGAAACATCTCCAGTGATCAATGATGCAGCTAAAGAGATGGACATACTTTTTCGAAAAGCGGTGAAAGATACCAGCGACGTTGGCCACCTGAGGCCCGGAGTAGACTTGCCGGGCTCTGCCAAGACGCTCAGCAAGATCACTTCTCAGAACGTCTTTCGCATGGGTCTGCCTGGCGAAGAAATCGGCCCTCTCGTGAGTCAATTCTTCGTTCGTGACATTCAATTTGGTGTTCAAAAGATTGACCAACGACTTCAGCCGTACAAATCCGAAGCTGACTATCTAACCGACTTTAAGTCGTGGCTGGAGTAAACATTCGCCGAAGGTGTGGGCGCGACGATTTTGGTTGCTGGCTGGAATCGTTGCCAGCGGCAGGTTTTTCGTCTTGTTCGGCTTTGGTTTCGGCTAGGAACTATCGGGATTGGCGGCCAGAGTAGGACCGGATAG
>JBGSUV010000058.1:0-58133 GCA_041753315.1 Pirellulaceae bacterium
TAGTTAAGCTCCACTAAGCAGGGTGCGCAAGTGATTTAATCGTTTTAATCGTTAAACGGTCAAGAAAGCGTGGCATTAGAATCGTCACAACCAGAGGTCGTTTACCAGTCGCAACACCCCCGTCCAACAAGCCTGCGACAGCAAAAGAATGATGAAAAGACAGACGGCGTAGCCGAACCAAAACTTTGAAAGACCCACCGCGCCATGTGAGCACGATATGCGGTGTTTGGCCGGTTGCCAAGAATGAGTCCGGTGGATGACAGAAGAAGAACTGGACCAGGCGTTGATGGCAGTTGGCATGGATGCCAACTCGTCTTCCACGCAGGAAGCGTGACACCACAGTCGAGCATGCCGATTAAGTTCAACTACATGTATCACCGACCGGCGACGACAGCGGCGCTGGTGCCTCGGCACACCCTTTTGCCACACCGCAACGTGCGATGGAAGCAGTTCGCGGGCTGGTCGCCGACGGCTTGGAAAATGACGTGCGCGTCATCTTCCACGCGGGGACTTACACTCTTGCAGCACCATTGGTATTCACTGCTGCAGACTCTGGCGCGGAGAAGTATTCCGTAACTTACACTGCAGCTGCTGGCGATACGGTCATCCTGAGCGGTGGTCGTGTTATCACGGGTTGGAAGCGACTCGAGGGCTCCATGTGGACGGCGCAGTTGCCCGACGTAAAGGTCGGCAACTGGTTCTTTCGCCAATTAGTCGTCGACGACCGGCGGGCCATACGCGCCCGCTGGCCCAATGACGATGGGACGCTACACATTGCCACTGTCGACGACGGGGTCAAGACTTTCACCTTTGACAAGCCGTTGCCACTCGAGAGCCTGGGTGGGCGGGCTGCGGAGCTGGTCGTCTATCAGCATTGGTCAGTCTCACGAGCGCTCGTCGCGACGTCGAACGATAAGCAACTCACTACGGCCACGCCCGTTGGCTGGATCGGACACGGTGCCGCCACGACTGCAAGCCCGGGGAAAACAGCGTTCATCGAAAACGTACGCGTCGGGCTGGACCAACCGGGTGAATGGTTCCTCGACCGTGTGACCGGAGAACTTACCTATTTGGCAGCTGACGAGGATGAACCGTCAGCGGTAGCACCGTTATTATCGCAGTTGCTGAAGATTGCTGGTACCAAGGACCAGCCTGTTCGCAACTTGCGTTTCGAGGGTCTGCGTTTCGAGCACACGGATTTTCCTTTGCCAGAAGCCGGATACTCTGAAATCCAGGCGGCGCATTTCGGGCCATCGCTAGAAGGCCCCAGTTACGTACAGCCAGTGGCCATCGAGTGCTCCTTCGCCGAGGACGTGCAGTTCGAGCGCTGCCTACTTGCGCATCTGAATAATTCCGGGATCGGCTTCGGTCCGGGCTGCCGACGAAATTCCGTGAAGGCTTGCCAGATCGAAGACATTGGCGGTGCAGGCGTGATGATTGGCTGGCGCGGCGTTGGAAAGTTGCAGCCAGGCGCCGAAGGGATTTTGGATGGAGATTGGGCGGAACCGACGGAGGCTCCGATCAGCAATGAAGTCTCCAACTGCTTGATTCGGCGTTGCGGCGTGGACAGTTTCGGTGCACCAGCTATCTTCGTCGCATTTTCCGCGGACACGCGCCTTGCTCACAACCACATTTACGACCTTCCGTACACAGGCATTTCCATTGGCTATCGCTGGGACACGACAGAGACTTCGCAAGTCCGGTGTATTGTGGAATACAACCACATCCATGATGTGATGCAGAAACTAGCCGATGGCGGCGGCATTTACACTCTCGGATATCAACCAGGAACGGTCTTCCGCGGCAATCTGATCCATAACGTTCACCGCAGCGTCTACGCTCACGGTGGCGCGCCAAACAATGGATTCTTTATTGACCAGGGCAGCCAAGGGTTTCATTTCGAAGCCAATGTAGTGCATACAACCTCCGGCGATTCGGTCCGCTTCAATCTAACCAACCAAGAGTCGCACACCTGGAAGGAAAATGCGTTTGATGCCGCCGCGACGCCTGCCATCATTGAGGCCGCCCGCGCGCGAGTCGGAGTGCAGCCCGCATATCTCAATGCAACCGACGCTCGAGATAGCATCAAATAAATATACGTGGAGATTCAGTTACTCCAACGAATTGAGGGCTACGACGGATGAGACATGAGAAGCTAGACGACGAAAAGCAAATAAAAACGCCTGTAGGATGCGATTATGATCCGTTTAAAAAATCCCTTGCGGCATGACCAACGATAGAAAGCTGTTTAATGTTGCGCGACTACGATCATGTTGATCACCATCGAACCTCGGGAGTCTCGCGTCGTCGATTCTTTCAATCGTCGTCGGCATTGGTTGCCGGAAGCCTGCCTGGCTGGTTGGGCTTGTGCGAAGGTGCTCAGTTGGATAGCAAGCCACTTCCAGTTGCTGCGCTGATTACAGCGTATTATCCCGTCAGCCATGCTGATGTGATCGTGTCGAAGATCCTGGAAGGCTATCAAAGGAACGGTCAAGCTCCCCGGCCTGGTCTCGAACTGGTGTCGATGTATGTCGAACAACAACACCAACATGATATCTCGAAAGAACTCGCGGCGCGTTACGGAGTTCGGTTGTGCAAGACCATCGACGAAGCGATCACGCTAGGAACGGACAGAGTTCAAGTGGCTGGTGTACTCAGCATCGCCGAACATGGCGACTATCCGTTTGAGCCAGAAACTCAGCAAAAGATGTATCCCCGCCGCCGCTTCTTTGATGACACAGTGGCGACATTCAAACGATGCAACGCGGTAGTTCCATTTTTCAACGACAAACATCTCGCCTATCGTTGGGCAGATGCCAAGGCAATGGTTGAGACTGCTCGACAAATGCAATTTCCGCTGTTGGCAGGCTCGTCGCTACCGCTAACATGGCGTTTTCCCGCTTTGGAGTTGCCGGCGGATTGTGAGATTGAGTCCGCCTTGACGATCGGCTACGGCCCGATTGAAGACTACGGATTTCATGCTCTGGAAGCTCATCAATGCATGATCGAGCGTCGGCGTGGAGGAGAATCGGGGGTTCGAGAAGTTCAAGTTGCCATCGGCAAGGAGATACTAGCGAGTCAACGCGATGGAGCTTGGTCCAGTGAACTGTTTGCGGCTGCGCGAAGCGTCATGCCTGGCAACCCGACAGACACCGAAGCGTGGGATCCATTAACAACTGAGTTTGAGGACAGCCGCCATCAGCCTGCTGCTTATCTGATGACACACACCGACGAGCTACGATCCGCCGTGATCATGACTGCCGGATACTCGGGAGGATTTTCATTTGCCTGCAAATTGAAGGGGGAGGATAAGCCACTTGCCTGCTGGTTCAAGCTACAGGATTGGGGTGTGTTTGCTCATTTTTCTTATCTTTTGGAAGCCTTTGAAGCGACAATTCGTACTGGTCATGCAGTTTATCCAGCCGAACGCACGCTGCTAACCACTGGCGTGCTCGACCGCTGTATGCATTTGATCTCAACGGGTGGCGGGAAACAATTGACTCCAGAGTTGACATTTTCGTATCGAGGGACGGATTGGACTTTTGCCAATCACCCCCAAAGCCAGCTCGTTCTTCCCCACGATTAGATATTGCTTGTCCCTACCACGGTTCTAGGCTAGTATTAAGGATCCTGCCAAACTTTGAGAACTAGAGTGCTACAGAGCGATTGTCCTCAATCGCTTTGGAACGATTGAGACAAAAGCGTTCGACAGTGGTCAAAGCACCAGTGAGTTTTCACGTCGCCCGCCATGAAGCCCATCATTATGTCTGATCGCCCTTCGATTGGTTCATTAAATCTGATCCTTTGCATCGGATTTCTTTTGGGCCTAGCGCATGCTAGTACATCGTTTTCCCAAACACCCGCTTCAGGCGCTGATATACCGCTTTGGCAGAGGATTGATGATGTAGTCGATGGAATGTACTTCGGTCCCGAAATGCCATTAGCCACTGACGCTGAATTTCAACGCCGCATTTATTTGGACCTGCTAGGGCGAGGACCGACAGTTTCCGAATCAGAGAGTTTTCTGAATCGAATGGTTGTCGCGCCGGAAGAATCGCAGCTAATGCGAGAAAGGTTGATCGACGACTTGCTTTCGCGTGATGAATTCGCACGTTATTACGCCAAAGTGCTGGAGGTGATGTTTACCGAGCGGCGAGAAGCGCTGATCGGTTTACTCGAGGTTCGTGCGATGATCTACCATTGGTTAGATGCTCGTCGTCCCCTAAATGAACTTTGCACAGAGATGTTGGCAGCAGATGGTACGGGAGTAGAGCTGCGGGCTGCGGCGAGTTTTATTCTCAACCGCAATGCCGAACCAAATTTGGTCACGCGTGATGTTGGCCGCATCTTTTTTGGACGCGACGTGCAGTGTGCTCAGTGCCATGACCATCCGTTGGTAGCCGACTACGAGCAATCCGAGTATTTTGGCATTCTCTCATTCGTCAATCGAACTTACCTGTTCCAAGATGAGAAGCGAGGGAACCTGCAATTCTTGGGAGAAAAGGGCGAAGGGGCCTTGGAATTCGCTTCAGTGTTCAAACCTGAAAATGGTAAATCGGTAGCTCAACCTGTTTTGCCGATAGCTATGGCCATGGATGCCGAACCGGATTTTGTGGACTCTGCGGATGCTTATGTGGTCGCGCCGGAAAAGGACAAACGCGGTATTCCACGTTATAGCCGTCGTCAGCAGTTGGCGGTTTTGGCAACCCATCCTGAAAACCAATCGTTCAATCGCAATCTTGCTAATCGGCTGTGGGCCAACATGATGGGTATGGGAGTCGTTCACCCAGTGGACATGCACCACTCGGACAATCCACCGGTCTCTGCGGCTCTGCTGCGTTTGCTGTCGGACGAACTGGTTGCCAGTCAATATGACCTGCGCGAATTCCTTCGGCAAATCGCGAGATCGCGCACTTATCAGCGTTCCGTGTTACTTCCCGATCTTCAAAACTGGAATGGACCGGCTGGCGGAATCGATGCGCTGAATGCACTAATATCACAGTTAAAAGTGGAGCTTCAGAATCTTCAACCTCAGAAGCAGATGCTGGAAATCGAGTTGACACACTCCAACTCGCAATTGCAAAAGTCTCAAGCAGATGTTGCCAAGCTGCAATCGCAGAGTGACGAAGCCAAGAAGCAACTCCAGCAACTTGGTCAACATCGCGACAAGGAGGCTGAAAAATTAGCGGAATTGCAGGCCAAGCAGTCGAAACAACAGCAGTTGATCGACTCATTGCAGGCTGTCATGAACGAAGCCGACAAGGTTTTGCAGCTCACTCCCGATGATCAAGAAATGGCCGCATCTCGAGCGTTCATTAACATCCGACTAACCGCAGCCACGGAAGCCAAGTCGGCAATCGATAGCGAAGTGCAAGAACAACAGGAAACCGTCGAGCAAGCCACGTACCGCGTGGATGACCAACGCGGTCGCATTTTGGCGCTGGCCAATCGCCGACTAGCGTTTGGTGAATTTGTGGTCGAAGCACGTGGTGTTCAGCGCGGCGTGAGAAAAAGAGTACAGGCCCTGGTTGACTTGCAGGCGGACATTGACGAACAGCAAACGCGGATTGATGTGTTGCGCAAGTGGCTTGAGCTGCGCGAGCAACTGCATCAGGCTCAAACGGGCGGCGCTGCAGTGCCTGTGAACGAGCTTCAGGCCAGATTGGAACTGCAACAATCGGATCTTATCGAGTCGTGGCGTCGCAGCTATGCGATTCGACCGATTCGAGGCTTGAATCCCGAACAAATGGCGGGCGCGACCTACACAGCGCTTGAGATGGATCGGCCCGCACGCAACAAAGCTCTAGCCGATTGGGAAGCCATCCACCAGGAAAACGCGGTTTTACGCGATGATGCTGGAAAACGTCAAGTGTTCGTAAACACGGCGGTTTTGGGTAATATGTGGGACACCGTCGAAGACCTGATTGTAACTCGTTTCTCAGCCCCGCCAGGCGCACCGCAAGATGGCTTTTTTGCGACGGTGGACCAGGCGTTGACTATACAGAATGATCCATCCTACCAATCCTGGTTGAAAGCCAGCGATGGAAACCTAATTCAACGACTTGTTGCAATCGAGGGCTCCGCACAATTAGCAGATCAACTGTACCTAAGCGTTTTATGCCGCGCGCCCGACGCTGATGAAGCAAAGATGGTTGTAGAACTCCTTAGTAACGATTCAAACGAACGAGTCTCCGTCGTTGAGGAGTTAGTTTGGGGACTGTTGGCTTCGACAGAATTCCGTTTTTCGATGTAGTTAGACGTTAACTGCTCTGCTGGTCATAGCGTTTTGCATATTTGAAACAGAATCCGATGAACAAAAATCAATACAAGCCTTGTGGCACGATCGACCATGGAATTGGCCGTCGCCAATTTATGGGTGAGTTTCTAACGGGTATGGGAGCTATTGCGGGCACCAGTTTGTTTTCGCATCCATTGGGAGCAACCGAAGTTGCCAAACACGGCAAGTCGGTCGTGGTGGTCTATCTCAACGGCGGTGTAAGTCAGTTCGAATCCTGGGATCCCAAAATGGATCTTGAGACCGGCGGACCATTCAAGTCCATTCCGACAACTGTGCCTGGCATCCATATTTCTGAGTTACTCCCGCATACGGCTCAGCAGATGCACCATATGGCGTTAATCCGTAGCATCTCGACCGACTTGGATGACCATGGCCTTGCCAACAACATCGTACGTAGCGGGCGCATGACACGATCGGCTTCCGAGTATCCTGAACTTGGCGCAGTGGTGGCCAAGGGGCTAGAGCGGGCAGATTTTCCACTGCCAGGACACATCGCCACGATGGTTGGCGGAGTGGGCGGCCGAGGACGAAATGCCGCATACCTTGGTCCACGCTATGCCAGCGTTTCCGTCGGCGCAGAAAAAGGCGGCATCGTCAATACGCAACTGCCCGATGGCATGACGGTCTCTGTAGATAACCGTCGACATGATTGGCGTCGCTTTGTGAACAGCCGCCATCGTAGCAAGGTGCAATCGGCTGAAATGGATGCTTACACTCAGTGCTACGAGCAGGCGCTGCGATTGATGGAAAAACGTGAACTGTTTGACATTTCGCAGGAAGCGGAGTCCGTGCAAGAAGCGTATGGGAAATCGGAGTTTGGCAAACAGATGTTGCTGGCTAGACGGCTGGTCGAACAGGAGGTTCCGTTCATCGAAATACAACACGCCGGCTGGGACTTTCATCACAACAATTTCGAATTCCACTTACACTACGTAGCAGACTTTGATCGTCCGTTTGCTCATTTCCTCAGCGATCTGAACGAGCGCGGTCTGTTGGAACGTACGCTGGTGATCGTTATGACCGAGTTTGGCCGTACACCCACCATTAATGCTGGCTACGGTCGCGACCACTATCCCAATGCCTGGTCGATCGCGTTGGCGGGTTGTGGCATCCAGCATGGGGCTGTCATCGGCAGTACCGATGCTAAGGGGGTGGAAGTAACGGATCGTAAGGTCGACCATCGGCATCTTTTTCACACCTACCTAAGGGCCGTCGGCATTGACTCGTCGGGTGAGTTCGACGTGGCTGGCCGAAAATTCCCAATCGCTGATCCCGCCTACGGTCCCATCGAGGAGTTGTTAGCATGACGACAATAATCGCCAAAGAAGAACAAGCTTCTGAACCAAAGTTCGATCCGCGTGCCGGCAAGTTAGTTTCCGATTGGGCTCATAGTGCCAAGTTGCTTTGTTGTCGCGTTGATCCAACTGGCAAGTATGTATTCGCAGGTGCGATTGACCGCACCATTCAGCGTTGGGAAATCGCCACAGGCACAAAGACCGCGCTGGTCGGACACGAAAACTGGGTGCGTACACTTGGCTTTTCGCCCGACGGAACGACGCTTTACTCAGGTGCTTACGATGGGCGGTTGATCTCCTGGGACGTCGCATCGGAGACGCCGCTACCGAAGCAGGCGATCCAAGCTCACGCCGGCTGGCTGCGCAGCTTGGCTGTCAGCCATGATGGCCAGCAGATAGTCACCTGTGGCAACGACAAACTCGTCAAAGTCTGGTCAACCGCAGATGGGCAACTGATTCGCCAGATGGCAGGTCATCCCAATCTTCCCTACTGCGTACAGTTCGTGCCTGGCAGCTACGATGTTGTTAGCGGCGATATCGTGGGTAATATCCATCACTGGCGAGCCGAAGACGGTGGGCTGGTCAGGAAGTTTGATGCCAGCGAAATCTTTTTTCACATTGCGGATATCACACCCTTCGGTGGTGTGATCAACCTCGCGTTCAGTCCTGATTTAAAAAGACTCACCGCCACCGGACTTCATAATTGCACCAATGCACCGGCCGGCAATCGCCGCGCCGTTGCCTTGTCGTTTGATTGGACAACCGCCGATAAACTTCCCAAGCAGGAATGTATTCAGAAGGAGCTGGATGCTACCATGTGGCGCGCCGTTTATCATCCCAGTGGCACGATGATGGGTATTGTCGAAAAAGAGATTGGCTTTTGGAATCCCGGCACAGAAGACGTCTTTCATTTGGTTGCGACTCCTAGTGACATTTTCGATTGTGACTTGCATCCCAATCAACTGGACCTCTACACCGCGCACTTTGACGGGCACATCCGATCGATGCGACTGGCAACATCGTGAGCTGTTAGGTTGCGTCGATGCCCGATTGAAGGCCTCTCCAGGATCCTCGACCATTTAACAGCCCCGTCGACCGAGTCCCCGCGCTGTTTCTTCATCGCCGTGGATGTCTGCGATCAGAATGTCGTCAGATGACGCTTGATATCTTTGAAGAAGATTCACCTCGATAAAAATGCCCCACGTCAGAAAATTCTCAAGAAATTGAGTCTCTCCTGGCCACGGCCTCTGAGTCTTCTCGATCTAAATGAATAGAGGCGTAATGCAGGTTGACGGAGATCGCAATGTCAACGTCAACGGATAGGCGTTTGCAGCCAGAACTGGCACCTCAAGAATCGCCCCCAATCATCTACTTTGAAGGAATGTTCGATGAAATCGAATAGAGAGCGATACCGCAAGTCGAAACAACCAAGCTCCTCGCGGGAATACCGCGGGACATCCGGCCTACGTTCCTTGGGACAAGGAATCGAACGGCTGGAGCGTCGAGAACTATTCGCGGGGGATTTTGATTTCGCGACATCATTTGGTACGACTGCTACAATGTTTTCAAGTGATGTTGCCACGGATTCCTCTGGGAACATGTATGTAGCGGGCCATTTCGAAGGGACCGTCGATTTTGATCCTGGGCAAGGGGAAACATTCGTTCGCAGCGCTACCGGAGGGAGTCGGTTCATTGCGAAGTTCAACGAGAACGGAACATTCTCTTGGGTGCGACGAGTCCCTATAGGAGGCACCCCCTCTGTATCCGGATTTAGTGCTCTCGACGTGTCAAGCAACGGAGATGTCTACCTCGCCGGCGAGTTCAGTGGGGCACAGGATTTTGACCCAGGAGTCGGTGTGTCGGTGCTGAATTCTGTCGGCGGCACAAACACTTTCGTTATGAAACTATCAACCACTGGGAATTTCGTATGGGCGAAACAGCTAGGTGGAAGCCTTATAGAAGTAACCGATCTAGTTCTCGGACCAATGAACGACATTCACGTGGTTGGGCAATTCCATGGAACGGTCGACTTTGATCCTGGAAGTGCCGTGAGAAACATGACGGCTTCGGCGGGCTATGATGGCTATATCGCCAAGCTCACATCGTCAGGCAACTATGTGTGGGCTCGTCGCATTGGTGGGACATTTGGGAGCGACGGTGTTCAAAACGTTGCGGTGGACGAGAGCGGAAGCGTGATATCAACCGGCTATTTTGCGGGAAGCGTCGATTTCGACCCCAGTGTTTTTGGAACCAATTTTCAGACTTCGGTGGGCGTTTCCGATACCTTTGTCCTCAAGCTCAACCAATCCGGGAACTTTGTTTGGGCAAGACAGTTTGACACACAATCGGAAACAGATTTGTATGTAAGTGTTGATGTAGGAGTCGATGCGGTCGGCAACGTTGTACTCAGCGGTTTGTTTCAAGGCACGCGCGATTTTGATCCCCTCGGTGGCGTGCGGAACTTAACATCTGTAAACAACGGGACCGATCGATTCTTCGTTAAGCTCTCTGGGACCGGGAGATATCTATGGGCAAACACGATTTCAGAGGGCTCGTCTGCCAGAATCCATGTCGAATCGACCGGTGAGATCTACGTAGCCGGCGGATTCGCAGGCACAGAGGACTTTGACCCGTCTGATGGCGTCATTGACCTCTGGGCCGTGTCGTCACCTTTGCCGGATATCTTCGTGCTCAAACTCGAACCAACCGGTGCGCACGCTTGGGTGAAGAGAATCGGAGGCGGTGGGATCGATGTTGCAGCTGCAGTCACTGTGGACGAAGATGACCGTATCCTGACGACGGGAGTGTTCGCACGCGCAGTGGATTTCGATCCAGGTGATGGCGTGTTTTATTTGGAAGCAATTCTTGGTACTGACGTATTCATTTCTCGATTGTCCTCCGATGCTGGGAATAGCGGAAACAGCACTCTGCTTGGACAGGCCAGGTACAACGAGCAGTTGGGCGGTTATGGAATAGATATGTTGCTGGGGCGAGGCGACGACGAGTTGGATAACGGTCTGACCGGCGGCACAGGAATTAGTCCGTTGATCATCCAGCGAGGCACCAATCAGGCGGATTGGTTGAAACAGGCATCAACTTCAAATATTGCTGGACGATTCTTGCATCGCGCGAGAGGATCAGCACTGACAAAGGCAGTGGACTCGTTTTTCCTTGACGAAAACGATCATTTCTCGCATGTTGCTCTGGACGGCGATGATTTGATCCAAGGCATACAAACGACATATCCCGGACGCGCCTTCGGTGGGAGGTAAGCGTAAGTCGCCAGGGGCACGCTAGCTTTTCGGGCTTGGACATACTGGAATCTGAACGTTTCACTTCGGATTCTGGTTGCGGCCTGTTTTATCTTTCGCGTACATCGACTGGCGTTCACTTCCGCGCGCAACGCCCAGATTTCAATTTCAGCGAGGACTAAGCTGGGCGCGCGGTTGTAAGCGGCAATACGCAAATACTTTTGCAAACTTGACTGTTTTTACTTGCGCATACCAGGTGGTAGCCGTCCGTTTTGAAGCTGTCGGACAGTTACGTGTTTGCCAAGGTAGGGTGGGACGAGGCGATGCAACACAACAGGCGCGGCGCTGGTATGCACTACGACCGACTTTCCATTCACCTGCTTAACGTATTGCTCTGCCGAAGCCAACCTGCTGCTACATGCTGCAATCGCCATTGCCGCTAAAG
This sequence comes from Pirellulaceae bacterium, assembly GCA_041753315.1. Lineage (GTDB taxonomy): Bacteria > Planctomycetota > Planctomycetia > Pirellulales > Pirellulaceae > Aureliella. The sequence goes on from JBGSUV010000058.1 coordinate 11,290, forward strand.
TCGTTTTAAGAATGCGCATCCGATCGAACTCCACGTGTGGATTGGGTTTGACAAAGGGTTCAAAAGTCTACACCACGTTTCGTAAAAACACGCGGTGTTATTGCAGCCTTCTTCAGCATTGCGATTGCAGCCTTATTCTTAATGTCGATTAGACATTCATTTCAGACTTCGTCGTCATCTTCGTCATCTTCGTCATCGTCTTCGTCTTCGTCATCATCTTCGTCTTCGTCATCATCTTCGTCATCGTCATCATCTTCGTCGTCGTCATCATCTTCGTCGTCGTCATCATCTTCATCTTCGTCGTCGTCGTCGTCGTCGTCGTCTTCGTCGTCTGACTGATCTGACTCATCTGACTCGTCGAGCCCATCAGCGTCTGCATACCAGTTGACTAAATCCTCGCGCAGTTGTTCCATGGCGGGCTGGTAGATGTACATCATATGCCCCCCTTCGAAGTGGCTTAGGGTCACATTCTCCCGCAGCGATTCATCGAGCCCCAGATGGTTTAGGGTGTATTCCATCGCAAAATGAGGTGTGGCGAGATCATAGTAGCCGGCGGCCACGTACAATTTCAAATAGGGATTTGATGTCATCGCACCACGCAGCGACTCACTGGCGTCCACATAGCGACCGGTGAAACTGTCATAGTTCCAAGGTTGCACGTTGCCAGTGAGTATCTCATAGACGCGCGGTTGCTCGTAGTTTAGTGAGTCTCGCAGGTACTGACTCATCGTAGCTGTAAATGGTCCAAAAATTGCCGAGCCACTGGGATCATATTCGGTCGTTGCTCCTGCTTTATTGCGATCGATGCCTGTATACCGGCTGTCGAAGCGACCAATGGTTTTACCCTCTTCGCGAAGCAGTTCTTTACCGAAGGCTGACATTGAGATCCGCAAATTGCTCCTGCGAATGAAGTCCTCACTCACGCCGATCAGTCGACTCATCTGTGCGACGATGCGATCAACCCGTTTTGGATTCGCTCCGGCCCCTTCCAGCAGTACGCGGGCGTACGCACCATTGCTCAGTGCTTCCGCCTGTTCAACGACCTCTGCGACGGACATACCTTGCAGTTCTTCATCTAATTGCTGGTGATACCATGCAGTGGCTGCGTACGTTGGTAAAAAGCAGATATAGGGTAGATCATTGCCATCTCCGAATCGCAAGGTCTGAAAGTTGATCGCACCTGAAATCACGACGACTCCGTTCAACTCATAATTGTATCGCGATTGCAAATAACCTGCCAAACCAGCAGCGCGAATGCCATCGTAGCTCTCCCCCAGCAAGAATTTTGGGCTATCCCAGCGACTGAAGTGAGTTGTCCAATCGTAGATGAACTGCGAGACGCTGCGCACGTCCTCTTGGTAGCCGTGAAATTGTGACTTTTCTTCGCCTTCGGCCGGGCGACTGAACCCAGTGCTGACGGGATCAATAAATACCAAATCGGAAACATCGAGCAGGGAATATGGATTCTCACTCAATCGGTACGGTGGGCGCAGAGGCGTAGCATCATCGGGCAATACGATCCTTTGCGGCCCTAACATTCCCAAATGCAACCAAACACTGCTCGATCCAGGACCGCCATTGAAGACAAATGTGACAGGCCGCTGCGACTTGTCTTGATCGGGGCGTGTGTAAGCGACAAAGAAGACTTCTGCTTTTTCTTTGCCTGCATCATCCGTCTGCGTTAGCTTTCCCGTCTCAACTTGATAGTCGATCTCTTGATCCGCAATCACTGCGGTACCAGTTGCAATTACCGTCCGCACGCTGTAGCTCTGCGTGATCGGTTTTTCCTTTTCTTTGCCCTCGTTGGTTTTCGAGTTGTCGTCACCAACAACTGTGCTGCAAATACAAAGAACGACGAACCAGCTCAACAAATACTTCATGGGTGACATCTCGGATAGGAAATTCGTTGGTCGAGACCGAATAACCCGTATTGTAGTTCGAGAAAGTCTGTTGCGAAACGCGGGCCGCGTAAGTCCCTTCGAAAACCAAGGCAGGCGGGACTCGTAGCCTCGTCAATTACACGAATTTCAATGCTGATATCGCACTAATAATGAGCACGGAAGCGGAGGAGCACCGCGTCTTCAAAATCGCTATTTCCAACTCCTGAGCGGAATTTCAGCGATCGATCGAACGCCCAGCCAATTTCAAATGCACTATCGCCCTCAAAATCCATAATCCCAACCACTAGGCGGAGATCCTTATAGGTCACATTGTCGTCGGTAACACCGCGCTCGACGGCCCATGTTCCGCCGCCGAGCTCTCCTGCGATATAAGCTGCATGATCGTGCGTAACCCGCGCTTGCAGCCGCGGCTTGGGGAAAACCAGTTCGTACACAAAGCGATCATTAGGACGTATCACAAAGCCACCGACCGGTAACAAGCTGATATCGTCGCGGTCGAGCACGTCAACACCCAATACCGAAACCAACTGCGGATTGATCGAGTTATAAAGGACAGCGTGCCCCGGAAAACGGACGCCGTCACGCGCACTACCCTCAAAGTCACTGTACGCTCCTACACTCAACTTGAGATCCAAAATGAAACTGTCCGAGCGAATTCGACGCGTTTGATAAGCCATTTGGAAATCAAACAGCCGCGGGGGCAGGTCAGGCGCATGGGGACCGTTTAGGAAGTGGAAGCCAGTTCCTAACGACAGCGCCGAGTCCTGATCAACTCGTAGGTTCGGATAGGACTCGAGGCTGAACATTCCAAATTCATCGTTCGCCAGCCAACTGGTATCGCTCTGCTGCGAGTTATAGCCAAGCCAATCGCCAAAGGCGGGACGCTCCATCTCGCCATCTACAACCTCGATCAGTTCGACAACTTTCTCGCCGTCAAGTTCGTTTGGCAAGACCGCCGAATCAACATTGATTACTTCAAAGTGGCCGTCGGGTACCGTCGGAGTCACTTTTTCATATTGAACGATTGGCGCAATCTGGGCAAAACCAGTCAGTTGCGTTGTAAAGAAGATCAACGTGCCGTTGAATGCAATTGACAAACGTAGCTTGAAGTTATTCATAGATTCGGTCGTTTTGCGTTCGTCGTTTGTTGAGGCGTTAGGGCGACAAGATTTACTCGGCAAGGGATCAAAGCACTTCTAGACACTAAGCTTTTCCGCAAAAGGAAATCAAGTGTTCTTGTTGATCGGCCTTGCGAATGCAAGCATTTGCCCTCTGTATGCAGTGCTGGCCGCATGACCTCGGCACGCTTCCGGACTCACCGCTACATATAAATATCGCAATTGCCCAACCATTGGGATGAGCAATTCCCAGTGGACGATTGTTCGACATTTTTAACTATGCGCGCAATGTTTACCCACCGGCGTCGCTCTAGAAATTAGTGGTGTTCGCACGGCGCGACGCCTGAACGATCAAAAATGCAAGTTTTGAGGTTAGCCATGGGTATTCAGAGGCAATTCACGTTTCGTTTTAGCGTAATAGCGATCCTCCTTGGGGGGTTATCAACGCTCTTTCCAGTCGTTTGCCAAGCAAGCGGTTTACTTATCGCCGATGGTGGACTTGGCGGGAAATTGGAAATCGTTGAACAAGACGTGCGAGTGACGATCAACAACGGCATCGCAGTTACCCACATTGACCAGGTCTTCCTGAACAAAGAACAACGGATCGTCGAAGCGCTTTATACGTTTCCAGTTCCGAACAACGCCAGCGTCAGTAACTTCAGCATGATCATCAATGGCAAAGAGATGATCGGCGAGGTCGTTGAAAAGGAGCGAGCTCGCGAAATCTATAACAGCTATAAAGCTGTCCGCCGCGATCCTGGCCTGCTGGAACAAGTCGACTACAAAACATTCGAGTTGCGTGTGTTTCCGATCGCCGCTGGAGCTGAACAACGCATCAGTTTGACCTATTACCAACAACTCAATTTCGATCACAATCAAGCGTCATACGTCTATCCGTTGGCGACTAATGTCAAGGGGGAGTTGGACGCTAAAACGCGTGGCAAATTTGCATTTACGATCGACGTTAAAAGCGAGATTCCAATCACGGCGCTTTCGAGTCCTTCGCATGAAAATGAGTTTGTCGTTACCAACCCCAGCGAAAACTATGCACGCGCCAGCTTGGAAGTGACCGAAGGGGATCTCAATCGCGACGTGGTCATCCAGTACGACATTGCACGAGCTAAGACCGGTATCGATCTTGTAACATCCAAACAGGGTGATGAACCTGGTTACTTTATGCTCTCCATGACCGCCGGCAAGGAGCTTGAAGAAATCGCCAGCGGAATGGACTACCTGTTCGTGGTCGACATCTCTGGAAGCATGGCCAACGACGGAAAATTGAGTTTGTCCAGGAATGCTGTCACTAGCTTTATCGATGCGCTGGGAGTTGAGGATCGATTTGATGTCATGACGTTTAATACCTCGCCCAACCTGCAGTTCAGTCAGTTGCGAAAGGCCGACGAAGAGTCGCTCAAGCTAAGCAGCGAATTTTTATTGCAACAGCAGGCACGCGGCGGTACCGAACTGCGTCCCGCAGTCTTGGCGGCGTACAAGTTCAAAGATAACGATCGACCATTAAACGTCGTGATTCTCTCGGATGGAATGACCGAAGCGACGGAACAGGCCGAATTGCTGGCAGCCATCAAACAGGCTCCTAGTGGCACGCGGGTGTTTTGCATTGGAATTGGCAACGACATTAATCGCCCATTGCTGAAACAAGTTGCGGAAGGCGCCGGAGGCTTGGCCGCCTTTATTTCGCATCAAGACGATTTTGGTCGTCAAGCACAAGCGTTTCGTCGCAAGCTCCTCCGCCCCGTCGCAACCAATGTCAAAATTCGAATTGATGATGTCGAAGCCCACGACCTGGCCAACGATGTATTGCCAGATCTCTATTACGGAGCTCCCATGTGGATCATTGGTCGCTACGATCGGCCCGGCGAAGGGAAGGTAACCATCACAGCAGATGTCATGGGAAAACCGATCGAACAATCACTCCGCTTCAACTTTCCAGCCGCTGACGATACCAATCCAGAAATCGATCGACTTTGGGCAACCACGCGGGTGAACAAGCTGATGGATGAGATGCGAAGTCAGGGCAAGAGTACCTCCAAAATTGATGAAATCGTGCGACTGTGTGAAGGCTATTCGATCGTCAGTGAATACGCGTCCTTCATCGTATTGGAGAATGACGCTGAGTACGAACGCTGGGCCATTGCCCGCCGCAACGCAACTCGTATTCAACGCGACCGCGCAGCGCAAAAGCAACTTAGAACCGAACTTTCACTTTTACGCGATCGCGCATTGACGCAAATTGGCCCAACAACAGAAAAGCTCGTCTCGTCCGATAACTCGAACCTTGATCGGGATGAATCTACGAAAGATCAAGCGACACGAACCAAGCCGCCGGTTCCCGGATCTGCGAATTCAGTTCCTAGCAATCCCGGAGATCTGAACTTCGATCGTTCCCCCAATCAAACACCAGCCAATACAAGCTTCAGCAATTCTGATTCGAATGATGGTGGAGGAGGCGCGATCGATCCCATTACAGGCTTGCTAGTAGCGGGAAGTGCGGCCGCATCTGCTCTGGCGGCACGCCGCCAACGCAAGCGCAAGTCGCAAGAATAATTGCGGTGACTGCGTTAAGCCCGGGTACTCAGGTGAATTTGACCGATAGGGAGTTTGAAGCAGATGGAACACGGAACTTGTAAGCCAAAGCTGTTGGAGCTGTTGAAACATTGGCTCTGCGAGGCACCCGTTACGCTACTGATCTCCATCGTAACCCTGGCTCTGTTTAACTTGCCGACGTTGACTTCACATTTTGAATGGCGAAATGACTTAAGCAGTAGCAACATGCTCTTGTCGCTCTTTGGTTGTCACTTGCTGCATTGGAACGCTGAGCATTTGTTTTGGGATTTGTGCATGTTCAGCATCACAGGTTTGCTTTGCGAAAAGAGTTGCCGTAATGCCTATTACGGCACTCTGCTGATGTCGGCAGTAACCATACCGCTTTTCGTTATGTGGTTTCACCCCGCGCTCAGCAGCTATCGGGGATTGAGTGGCTTGGACACGGCACTCTTCGCGCTGTTGATCACAAGAACGGGGTTGATCGCCAACAATGAAGGCGATCGCTTGCGTTTCTGGGGATGTTTGGGACTGTGGTTGGCAATGCTCAGCAAGAGCCTGTTTGAATTTTCGACCGGCCATGTGATGTTTGTCGATGCCGACAATTTTGTTCCCATTCCGGTGGCTCATCTTGTTGGAATCGTCTGCGGAACGCTCTTCGCTCTAACCGCTCGTCTCGTCGACTGGACGGGCGGAGTGGTTGAGATCAAATCCCCAAAGCCGGAATTGACGCGAGATACCTTAATATTGCCGTCGGATTAGGGGGAATTCTGCGACAGTTTGCCTCTTTTAGACTGTTTTGCTTACCGTCCAATAATAGAATAGAGCGTGTTAAAGGCGAATCATCGTATTATTGGAGTGCTGAGAGTGGTTGCCACCCGACCTGTCCGCGGATTCACTTTGGTTGAGTTATTGGTTGTAATCGCCATCATTGGGCTGCTGGTCGGTCTACTTTTGCCCGCCGTGCAAGCCGCCCGAGAGGCAGCGCGGACGATGCAGTGCCAAAACAACTTGCACCAGATTGCGCTGGCAACTCACATGTTTCACGACACGTTGCGCGCCTTTCCGCCAGCCCGTTATCAGGCCCGGCCAGATGCTCCGCCCGACCGCGCTTGTGGCGGTGAAGAAACGACTTGGTTGGTGCGCATCATGCCATTTGTCGAGCAGGAGGCGGCGGCACAGCGTTGGGATTTTAAAGTCAAGTATGCCGCTCACGACGAACAAGTTCGCAAATTCACGCTGGCCTCCTATTGCTGCCCCTCGCGGCGCACAGTGTCCGACGCAGTAGGAACTGGCCTGTTGTCGGGCAGTACTACCACGTGGATCACCTTGCCCTGTGGTTGCCGGGTGCCGATCAGCGGTACGGGATCGATGAGTGTCGCGGGCGCAGTAGGGGATTACGGCGGAAATCATGGCGACTTATCACCCGGCTCTTCAGGCTTGCCAACCGATTTTTATTATGGTGGCAATGGCACAGGCGTGATTATCTCCAGCCATGCGAGATGCAACTCTGACGTTCCGCAAGATTGGGCAGACAAAGTGAAGATGAAAGACGTTATCGATGGACTGTCCAACACGTTGTTAGTCGGCGAGATGCACGTACCACTTGGAAAGCTTGGACAATCACCCGAGGATGCCTTTATTTTTAACGGTGACCAAGTGTTCAATTCCACGCGCGTTGGCGGTCCAACCGTACCTATTGTTCAGGACAATCGCGATGAAGGTAACGGGCTGGTCTGTTGGGGTAGCTGGCACGCTGGCACTTGCAACTTTGCACTGGCTGACGGTTCTGTGCGCGGTCTATCGAAAACAATCGATACCGAAACCTTGGGCAACCTATGTAACCGAAGAGATGGAAATGCGACATCCGTCAACGATTGAGAAGCTCTTCGACCTGGCAGCTCTGCAGTATCGCTTATTCTTGCTGTGTTGTGTCTTGTTCGTAACGGGTTGTTCGGGGCGACTGTCGACCTACCCCGTTCAAGGAAAGGTCCAATTTCCTGACGGATCGCCCGTGCGTGTTGGAACCGTGGAACTCAAGTCACTTGAACATGCCGTACAAGCTCGCGGAAAGATTCAAACAGACGGAAGTTTTAATCTTTCCACTTTCGGGGACTTGGATGGCGCGGTTGCGGGTAAGCATGCATGTGTCGTCGTGCAGTTTGTCATGACAGAGGACGTCGAAGGCCATCGCGCCAGCAAGCTAGGAGTCATCGACCGTCGTTACAGCAGTTACGGCACGTCCGGTTTAACGGTTGAAGTTCTTCCGCAACCGGAAAACAAGCTTGTCATTGAAGTGGAAGGACTTCTCAAGAAACAGCCCGAGGGAGAGCACGCGCACTAGTCAGCATTTCTGACACGCCGGATGGGGCCGTTCAATAACGAATGATTATGAGCCGGCGGCAACTCAACATCCGCTTCCTTTTTCTATTGACGCTATTTGCAGCAATCGTCGCTCGTCTGATTCCATCGGTTGCATTCTCTTGACCAACGACGATGCGGACCGTCACGAAAACGAAATTCTTTTACCATCAATCTCCTTACCTCCAAGCTGATGGACTAGGTGCAGACAGGCGGCATGGATGCTCAGGTAAGAGGGTTTGTGGTAGGAAAATTTGTGGTAAGAAGATTTTCGTAGCCGGTGCGCTGTAACCTAAGCAGGCCGCGCGCCCATAACACTGGCAGAATGGAAACCCGTGTTGACCATCAACTCCATTCCTTTGCCAACCCCTGCCTCACATTCGTTGTTCATCGGTACCGTCACCCATCCGCGCGCAAGTGTTGCGATAATGGCAGGCGAATGTGGGCAGTGGAATGAAGACCTTCCGGACTCCCATCGCATGTCGCCTAAGCGGAGAACTACTCATTGGCAAATACCGCATTTAAAGCTACTCCCGGGCCTAAGCTAGGGTGTTAGAAATTTTACGAAAATGTTAACCGCTGCATACGACTTGCTGTGCAAGGTTGTGTGGCAATCATTCCGTCACTGATCTGTTTTGGCTCTTGTTAATGTATGCCCTGGCTTGACCAGATTTATTTGCTGCAAACTCGGCTGCGCTTTCGAGTTGATGTGAGCTATTCAGCGAAGTTAAGTTTCAATGAACAAATGATGAAGACTTGGCGAGCAACCTGTTCGCGAATGGCTTAGTGTCAATGCGCTAAACCGAATGCCCACTGGCACTTACCGCAAGTGCGCGGCTTGTCGTTCGTTGTTCAGCGAGTTTTCTTAACATCTTTCGCGCATTGTGCATGCATTTCAGCGTTCATAGACTCTGCCGGTTGGGTCGAGTGCGTTGGTGCGGAATAGCCGTTGGAATTCCCAAATCCCGCAGTTCACCAACATGCGTATTCAACAGAATTTTTCCATCATTTGGAATTAGTCATTCAAGGAGCAGGTCATGTCTATCGTTCGAGTCAAAAACTGGCGTGAGTCTTTGCGTCGAGACCGCAAGCACGCGTTGCGTCAGATCGTCCGCCGCGCACTGCGACTGGAAGCATTGGATCCACGCCAGTTGCTTGCCGCCAACGTCATGGATGACACGTTCACCATCGGACAGGGAAGTGTCTTGCACGTTCTTTCAAACGACACAAACGGTAGCGAAATACAAGCGGTATCAGCGGCTAACATCGACTTCGTCATTCCGACAGGCAGTCAGACGGACTGGTTCATTCCTGACCGCCCGGGAGTCACACCTGCCATACCACAAAGGAGTCTAATTCCTGGTGCGATCGTCGACGAGCCTGGTCAATTCAACAACGGTGACGTCGACCTCTGGTTGGATGCGGGCGGTACCACTGACCCCGCAGACGATGTTCCGATGACGCGTCTAGATGGAATGGTGGTAGGCGCAGTTCGACAGAACATTGTTCCATCGGGCGGTGCAAGCGCGACGAATTTGGCGGTTCTTGGGTTCAATAATACGGGTGGCGACACGGACAATGTGTGGCTCAATACACAAGCTGCGCCACAGAATAACGGCGAGCTTGCGGGAGCTCAGGTTGCGGTTGCTCGCTTTCCATTTTCGGCTGGGTGGCGCTCCTCCGGTTTTGAAGGAGCCTACGCGCCCCCGGGTGTGAACATTACATCGAACTCCGTCGGTACTGGTCGATACGAAATCACAGTCGACGGTGTCAACGATTCAAACCTGGATGGTTACTTATTCACCATCGCTTCGGGGAATTCCGACAACTACACACAGTCGATGCCCTTGGGTGGCAATCGCTGGTTAGTCGCCCGCCGCGACAATTCGGCAAATTTTGAAGGCGGGGAGAACGGCAGTTTTAATGTACTTTATGTTCCTGCGAATTCGACCGGATTAATTGGCGGCCATGTCAACGCTGATGGTTTAGGAGTCAATCCTCTCTTACGCAATGCGGGCGAATTTACGATTCAACGGACAAGTAACGGCGTCTGGCGGATGAGCATTCCGGGCCAGACGCCAACTACAGGCATACTGATGCTCGAGTCGAACGATGCTGGTCGCGGCACACCGAGCAACGCCTATCTTTCCTATGAAGCTGATGGTGACGACTTCATCATCCGGCAGCTAGAAGGAAATACCATGAATCCTCTGAACGACGATTTCAACGTCGTCTTTGTGCCATTTGAGAACACGATTCAACCCGTAGCGCCGCTGACCATTAACTCGCTCGGAACTTCTATCGACCCCACTGGAGCGGTCAGCGAAATGGGCGTAAGCCTTGTACTCAACGCCGACGGGACGGTGGCGTACCAACCCGCCGATGGCGCCATCCGCGGATTAGCTGCTGGTGAAACAATGTCCGACACCTTCATCTATGAGGCGACTGACGGTACGGACATTGCCACTGGAACTGTGAATGTCACTTGGGCGGGCGCCAACGACGCTCCCACAGTCGAAGGTAGCATCCCAGCTCAATCATTCAATGAAGATGAAACGCCACGGACTTTTGATCTAGCTCCGCTCTTCGACGATTTGGACAATGGTGATACGTTGACCTATTCCATTGACCCAGGCTTAGGTGGTGTGTTGGTGGGCACTATTGACGGATCGATGCTTACGATTGGACCAGCTCCGAATCGCTTTGGATTTACTTTCTTCACGGTTACCGCCACTGATTCACAAGGTGCTAGTGCTTCGTTTCAAGTTGCAGCCACGGTGTTCGCGCAGGTCGATGCGCCGCAGGCAGTTGATGATGCTGCGATTACGAACAATCTTACGCCAATCGACATTGACGTGAAGTTGAACGATTTCCATCCCGATACAACCGAGTTTTCGGTTGCTGCAGCCAAGATCGACGCAGACCCGACTGCAACTACCAATGAAACATCCATCTTTACCGTGACAGGCACTGGCGCTGCACCAAACACCTTGACGATTCAAAGTGCGCCTAACTTGGGCGACGTCGCGGTGGGACGCAACGGAGTCAATTTATCGCTGGCGGATGGTGTTTTCATTGGAACCGCTGCGGACAACACATCGCCTTACCAAACGGTAACCACCTATGATGCTTTTGGTTCATATGGTTTTTCAACGAACTTAGGCACCGGTGGTGACGGTGAGCGCAACAGTCCTATCAATGCTGCCTTCTTCCCGTTTGCGGAAGGCTGGGTCAGTGGTCACGTCGCGGCCGATGGAACGCTCTTGGGCGGCTCGGGAGTTTCTGCGGCAAACATCACCAAGATTGAGACGGGTTTGTTCGAAGTGACTGTCCCTGGCATGAACGCCCTCGGCGCTTTTTTTGATTCGGGAATGTTATTGGCGACGGCCAATGCCAATGCCGATAAGATCATCTCAGTCAATCCACGGGTATCCGGAGGATGGCAAGTGCGGATCGTGGACAGCGATTCCGATGGCAGCGACTTTTTTGCTGTGGGAGAGGATCATAGCTGGAGCTTTGTCTACGTACCTGCCACAGCACCCGGCTTACGCGGTGGTCACGTCGTCAACGATGGTACGTTTCTGCTCGGACGACAATATGGTGGCGTAACAGCTGTCAGCCAAGGCGGAGGATTGGAGATTACCGTCCCCGGCTACACGCCTGCCGACGGAACGATGGTGGCCATCTACGCTGGTGATACAACATTAACCAGCACTGGTGGACAGACGAAAATCGTTCCTGCCTCGCGACAAGTGGTGGTTACCACATCGACGACCGATAACACTAAGTTTCGCCTACAGGGCTTTAACTCCGGCAGCTACGGTGCAACGACTGATCAGGCCTACTTTGTCTTCTTGCCCTACGATCAGCCACAAGAACTGTTGCCTGGCCTCAACCTATCGATCACGGGAGTGGCCGCCACCAGTAGCTTAGGTGCCACGATGACGCTGAATGCCGACGGCACGGTTAACTACAATCCGACAACGGGCAACTCGTCGATTACTGGACTGGAAGCGGGCGAGTCGATTCAGGATACCTTCACTTACACGCTATCCGATGCTCGGTCGCCAGCGGGTACCAGTACTGGCACGGTGACCGTCACGGTTACTGGTCAGAACCAGCCGCCGACCGCCAACGACGATGTCATCAATACAAACGAAGTCAGCGTCAACGGCGCGCGATTGACGGTACTTCGCAACGATGTGGATCCCGACCTGTCCGTAATATTTGGTACACCAGTTGGTATTCCCGCGGCCAACTTAGCAGTTGATGGCAGCGGAGTCTGGTCGGTTGCACAAACCTCTATTGCCGCCAATGAAATCACGCTGGGTACGACGGCTACGGGCTCGGTGGAATTGCTGAATGCCGGTGCCCCAATCACTCGCGCTGATGGCGTTGTTCTGGCGACGATCCGTGAAAATGCCGAATCGCCGAACACGAACTTCCGCTTTGCGCAGGCTTTCGAAAACGGATCGGGTGGCACGTCGTTGTCCCTTGGTCAGTTCGGTGCTGATGCCGCCGCGGACGCTCAGGTCAGTGTCAGTCTGTTCCGCTTTGACGACAATTGGATCGGCGGACACGTTGATGCAATCGGCGGGCTGCTGGCAGGCAACGGCGTAGCCGCCGGTGACATTGTTCGCACCGCCGCAGGTAGCTATGAAGTTTCGATCCCTGGTGTTACCGATGCCAGTATCGATGGCTTCCTCTACGTCATTGGCAATGAAAACGCCGATAATGTGGTATCCACCCAAGCAGTGGCCGGTACCAATCGCTTTGTTGTTGCAGTTCGCGATAACCAGCATGATGCGGCAGATCGTGAGGATGGAGGCTTCTCGTTTGTTTTCGTTCCGCGCACTGCCCAGAACCTGGTCACTGGAACGGTCGACGCAGATTCGACCAATCTGAACCCATTGACACTTGGCGTGGGTGAATTTTCGCTGGTTCGTCAAGCGGTGGCAACAGGTGGCAATGAATGGAAGTTGACGATTCCGGGACAGTCTCCGGATACTGGTTTGTTGCTGTTGACCAATCAGAATGCAACGTCCCCTGAAGACAACTACCTGACATATGAAAGTGATGGGGCCGGTAGCTTCCTAATCCGCTCGCATGACATGCCGGGCCTCGGTCTGCAGAACATGCCGTTCACATTCACTTTTGTTCCGTTTGATGCGGCCATGCAACCCGTCTTCCGACCCGTTCCGGACGCGCTGTCTATTTCAATTGTCGACGCGACCAGTGCGTTGGGTGCAACGTTGTCGATCAATCCAGATGGGACGATCAACTATGCACCAGGCACTATTTTGGATGCGCTGTATGATGGTGACTCCACCGTCGACACCTTTAGCTACACGATGAGTGATGGCTTCGGTGGCTCGAGCATGGCAACTGTGACGATCAACATCGCTGGTGTCGGTCAACCGGTCGAAGTAAGTGTTAGTGGTGGCGCAACTTACTACGCCGTCGGCGACGCGCCGATTGGAATCGACCCGGCTGCCTCGCTCAGTAACTCGCCAACTCCGTTCCTCGACGGCGCGACGTTGAGCTCAGTGATATCGAGTGGCGTTGCTGCGGGTGACGCGCTGACTATCCGCAACGATGGAGTTGGCACGGGTCAAGTTGGCGTCAGCGGCTCGAATGTGACCTTTGAGGGCACGGTGATTGGTACGTTCATAGGCGATGGAACAACCAGTTCGCCACTGATCGTTACTTTCAATGCCAATGCAACGCTGGCTTCAGCGCAATCGGTTCTACGAGTAATCTCGTTTGGCAATCCCAATATGTCGACACCGTTGACATCCCGCACCGTCGAATTCCAGTTGGTCGATAGCAATGCGCAAACGGCTGGAAGCGTCGCAAAGGAAATCGAATTGGGACTCTTGCGGCGCCGTGCACTGCGGCAGAACACGGACCAAGGTTTTGGCGTCTATACCGGAGCGGCTGATATCGAGTTGTCTGAGATCACTCCAGACACTCCACAGCCAACCGGACGGGTTGCCAGCGATGGTTTGCTGGTCGACCGACGCGACACTGGTGGAACCAACGAAACGCACGTCTTGCTCAAATTCGCCGACATCTTTGGTACTGCGCCTGGGCAGATCCCTGCCGACGCGATCATTACCAGTGCTAAGTTAACACTGGACACCAACAACAGTGGTCACGGTGCTAGCATGCATCGCTTGCTTCAGTCGTACGACTATGATGCGGCAACTTGGAATTCGTCTGGAGCTGGAATTCAAGCTGACGGTGTCGAAGCGACCGCAACTTGGGACAGTCAGTTTGGAGTCGTGAACAACGCGGGAACAACCGGAGCGGGCCTGACTGCAGTTAGTGTCCTTCCCGATCTCATGGCTTGGCAGGCGGGTGAAACCAACAACGGCTGGGCGATGCTGCCTTGGAATGGCGGTACCGACGGCTGGGGTTTCACAGCGTCCGAGGGAACAAATCCAGCCGATCGTCCCATATTGGAAATCGAATGGTTACCTGCGGGGTCAGAATTTTCAACATTCCGCCAAGGTGTCAACGGTTACTCTTCGGCAGCAGATACCGTGCTGCGGCAGAATGCGGCCGACGCTCCAGCCAATGCCGACACGACGCTGTTTGTCGACTATCGAGACGCCGGTTCGACCAACGACAACCAAGTCTTGATCCGCTTTGACGATATCATCGGAGGTACATTGGGACAAATACCTGCCGGCGCGACCATCATCTCAGCTCAGTTGCGGCTGGCAAGCCTGGCGAGCAACGCGCCCGGCGATGGAGGTACATTCCATGCCATGTTGACCGACTGGAGCGACACCGACACCTGGAACTCGTTAACCGATGGAATCTCTGCAGATGGTGTAGAGGCAGCTAGTGCGGCTACGACTCAGGCAGGCAATCCAACTCGCAATCCCAATGCACAAGGCGGCTTCAACGAATTTAATGTGACGTCGGACGTCCAAGCGTGGGTCGATGGTTCATTCGAAAACAACGGCTGGGCAGTCTTGCCATGGAACTTGGGAACCGATGGTTGGGCTATCCAGAGCTCTGAGTCGACGCTGGAGAGCGATCGACCAATGTTGAGAGTCTATTACCTTCCGCCAGCTGTTGCACCCGAGTTCTCGATCACGCCATCGGTAAGTCTGAACGAAGGCAACAGTGGGACGACCAACTTTGACTTCGTCGTTACACGTGGTGGTCTGACCACTGGAAGTGTGACCGTCGATTACACTTTTGCGGCGGGCGCCACAACTGCAGATGATTTCGTCGGAGGTGTCTTGCCGAGCAATGGCCAAGTCACTTTCGTCGACGGACAAACGAGTGCCATCATCAGCATCGGTGTGAACGGGGACACGACGTTTGAGCCAGATGAATCGTTCTCCATTGTGATTTCCAATCCAAGTTCTGGAAGCGTACTGGTTGGACAGGACACCGCCGTCGGAACGATTTTGAACGACGACGTAGAAGATGCCGTCGCCCCCACGATTTCCAGTTCCATGATTGCCGCGTCGATCTGGTCGGCTGCTTTCATCGATCAAATCGACGGTGGCGGTAGCGGTGGCGGTAACGGACTTGGATTTGAGCTTGTCGCAGGTGCAATGCCCTTGCCATGGAATGGAATCAATCGATTGTACGTTCAGTTCTCGGAGGATGTTTCAGGCGTTTCGGCTTCCACCATTGAACTGCGCGACAGCAATGGACCGCTGCCAATTACCGTCGACTACGATCCGCTGACGTTTATGGCTGAAATTTCTTTGGCGACGCCCCTGACATTCAGCAAACTCAGGTTGGCTGTGTCGGATACAGTGCAAGACGCGGCTGGCAATCCACTCGATGGTGACTCGTCGGGAACTGCCGGTGGGCTGTTCGATCTACGTTTCGATGTACTGGCCGGTGACGCCGATGGCAATGGACGTGTTAACGGTGCCGACCTAACTCCATTTAGCATGGCATTTAATAGTCAAGTTTCCCAACCGAGCTATAATGCGCGCGCGAACTGGAACGGTGACGACCGTATCAATGGTTCTGACCTCGGGATCTTTTCGGCGTCCTTTAATCGTCAACTCGGTAGCCTAGCCGACCCAACCGCTCCGTTTGGTGGCAGTGGTGGGGCTGCTAGCTTGGCATCGGGACCACGCGACGACTTCTTTGCATTCTTCGGCGAAGACGACGAGAAGGAAGAGGATGAGGATGAAGAGGATGGCTTGCTTTCTAATCTGCTTTGACCTCTAGGTCGAAATCAGAGGTTGAAAACGACTCGTCCAAATAGCTGGCTAACACGAACGCTCTTTAACTAAAGAACGTTCGCTAGGGCACAGGCGATAAATGACTCGCATTAAACTCAATTGGATTTGGAGGTAGTTGATGAGAGCTGTACTGCAGGATGGAATGAACCGTCGTGGCTTCACGTTGGTTGAACTGTTGGTGGTCATTGCGATTATTGGCATTTTGGTTGGATTGTTGTTGCCCGCCGTCCAAGCGGCGCGGGAAGCGGCAAGAAGAATACAATGCAGCAATAATGTAAAGCAACTGTCTTTAGCATTACTCAATCGGGAAACTGCCTACAGATCACTTCCACCATTGGGCGATTACCAAACTTCAGGCTCAACGGTTTACTGGAGCTTGCAGACGCGTTTGCTACCCTTCCTGGAGCAAGCCAACTTGCAAAATCTGATCGATTTCGACCGCCCAATCGCTGAACAACCGCAAGTGGCACGGGTGCGTGTTCCTTATCTGATCTGCCCCAGCGAGCCCAATGATCGAGAACGCCAAGATGGACCGACATTCCTTCATTACCCCTTAAACTATGGTGGTAATGCGGGCGAATGGGAAGTCTTCCAACCGCCTATTGGACGTGGCACAGGCGTGTTTGTCGTCAATCGCAGCTCCAAGTTGGGCGAAGTAGCCGATGGTACTAGCAACACGCTTGTGTTCGCGGAGGTCAAAGCCTTCACACCCTACCTGCGCGACGGTGGTAGCCCGACTACGGCTGTTCCGCCTCCTGTTTTGCCAACTGATCTATCTACTTATGGTGGCGAATTTAAGGTCGATTCGGGACATACCGAATGGGTCGACGCACGGGTTCATCAAACTGGGTTCACCACGACTTTCCCACCCAATACCAAGGTCCCCTATGAGCATGCGGGCAAAGTTTACGACATCGACTTTAACTCAATGCGCGAAGGCCGTTCAACATCGTTACCGACGCTAGCATCCATTACAAGTCGCAGTCATCACACTGGAATGGTGACCGTTGGACTTCTGGATGGCTCCGTTAGAGCGGTGGCAGATACGATTGACAGGATCGCCTGGAAATCACTTGGTTCACGAAGCGGTGGCGAAGTGGTTGGAGACTATTGAGCCAAGCAGACTCGTGGCACTCTCGCAAACAGAAAAACATGCGTCGGTGTAAAACCGTACGCTCAACCAATGCAAATTGATATAACACTCTACGTAGGGATCTAGAATGCGAAATTTAATGGCTCGATATGTAAATGTCGTGGGGACTCTTCCACAGTGTTGTTTGATGGCAACGTTCGCCTTCTGCTTGTTTCATTTAAATGCAAGTCCCATCGTTGCGCAAGAGGACAATCCCGGCTCATTGCCTCCAACCAATCGCATTGAGTTGCCGGGCCTGCAGCCCAACCAACAGATATTGTTGCCCAACGGTTGGTCATTAAAGCCACAAGGCAAACAAGTCGAACTCGGAGATTTCCCAGTCAACTTGGCTCTTTCAAAAGACGGCAAGTACTGTGCGATCCTGCATGCCGGATATGGTCCACATGAAATACGCATCGTTGAACTGGAGAGTCAGACCGTTGTCTCAACGGCTTCGGTTCCACAGACATTTTTCGGACTGGCGTTTTCGAGCGACGGAACGCAGTTGGCCGTGAGCGGGGGAGAAGACGAATGCGTTTACCTGTTTGGCTTCGACAGCGGCTTCCTGGCCAAGCCCAAAACGATTGCTGTGGCAACCAAAGATGATCGGTATGTGGTTTCGGGTGTCAACTGGTTGAATGACCACGAACTCATCGTCTGCGGCTTGCTCGCCGATCAGCTCACTATTGTTGACAGTCGCACTGGCGAAGTGCGACTCAGAGCACAGTTGCCCGAGGAGAGTTTTCCTTATGACGCGATCGTTGACGCTACCAAAGGGCTGATCTATGCGAGCTCGTGGGGTAAAAAGAATGTCGCGGTGATCCAGGCCAGCGATGGCAAGTTGCTTAGTGAGTTCTCCACACTCAGTCACCCTACAGAAATGAAACTCCTTGACGGCGGCGAGCTGCTCTTGGTGGCCTGCTCCGACGAAAATTCGGTCGTCCTGCTGGATGCACGCGATGGACGTCAACGTGAAATCATTAAGACTTCACTTTTCCCCACAGCTTCCAACGGGAGCACGCCAGCCAGTATTGATGTGTCCAGCGATGGTAATGTGTTGTTAGCCGCAAATGCAGACAATAACAATGTCGCTGTCTTTAACATCAGCGAACGCGGAAAATCGAAGTCACTTGGATTTATACCGGTTGGCTGGTATCCCACCAGCGTCCGCTTTGATCAGGAATCGAAGACGATTCTTGTGGTCAACGGCAAAGGGCTTACATCGCGTGCCAATGTGCATGGTGCCAACCCTAACGTAACTCCCCCTGCAACCGTCCGCGAATATGTCGGTGGACTTTTCAAGGGAACGCTGTCGGTCATCGAAAGTCCCTCGCCCGCGGAAATGTCGTCAATGACGACCACCGCATTCGCATGTAGTCCCTTGAATTCAAGTCAACAGCCCAATACCAAAGACGTTACTGCTAACAATCCGATTCCGAGCAAAGTTGGTGACCCAAGTCCCATCAAACATTGCGTGTACATCATTAAAGAAAACCGCACTTACGATCAAGTATTTGGCGACCTACCACAAGGAAACGGCGACGAAAGCCTGTGCATTTTCCCGCGTAAAGTGACCCCAAATCACCATGCTTTGGCAGAACAATTTGTGCTACTCGACAACTTCTACGTTGAGAGCGAGGTTAGTGCCGACGGGCATGAGTGGACAATGGCTGCTTATGCCACCGACTTTGTTGAAAAAACTTGGCCGCTCACGTACCGTGGTGGAAGAGGCAAGTTGACTTATCCCGCCGAAGGTAAGTTCAAGATCGCAGAGCCATCCAGCGGCTACTTCTGGGATAAGTGCCGTGAACGAAATGTTAGCTACTTCAGCTTTGGCGAGTTTGTGAACAACGGGCTCACTCCCGACGATCCTGCAACCACCAACGTCGAAGCACTCAGCGGGCACTTCGATCCCCTGTTTCGCTCGTACGATCTGGATTACACGGACGTCAAACGTGCCGAACGGTTCATTGAACGCTGGAAGCAGTTTGAGGAAGAAGACAATGTACCAGGTTTTACTGTGCTGCGACTTCCGAATGATCATACTTACGGTACCCGGGTCGGCAAGCCAACACCGACCGCCATGGTCGCAGACAATGACGTGGCACTCGGCATGATCGTGGAAGCACTTTCGAAGAGCAAGTCTTGGAAAGAATTAGCTATATTTGTCATTCAGGATGACGCCCAAAACGGTTCCGATCACGTCGATGCGCATCGCACCGTGGCCTTTGCCATCAGCCCCTATACGCGCAGAGGCAAAGTCGATTCGACGATGTATTCCACTGCAAGTATGTTGCGAACGATGGGACTGATCCTGGGACTGGAACCAATGACCCAGTTTGATGCTGCCGCGCGTCCCATGTATGCGAGCTTTGGTGAACCCGACTTCAGCCCCTACAAGGGACTGCCCGCTCAAGTAGATCTCAACGCGAAAAACGATGCCCTCGCTTGGGGTGCAGAGCTTTCCGAACAACTCGATCTGGCCAGTGAAGATGCCGCCGACGATTTGTTATTTGGTGATATCGTCTGGCGCAGCGTCAAAGGCGCGGATCATCCCATGCCACCTCCCGTCCGAGCTGCCTTTGTCTTTCCGTAGTGGAGCTTGCTAACGCTAAAGCTAAAGCTCCCGCCTAGTCAAGCTCTATCAATTAATTCCATGCAACGGCTTTTCATTGACCGCTACGGATTACTGCTCAGCCGCAAACGCCCCCGGCGAACGCTTGGGGCGCGGAGATAATACTATTAGCACGGATGGCAAGGCCAGAGCAAGGATAGGGCACAACAACTCCACAGGTTACGTCGGACACTCAGAGTGCCCAGCCATTTCCCACGACGTGGCTTCTAGCGCCACCTCGTAGAGCCGCAGGATCGAACGGAAGTTATTCGTCGCGCATCGACATCAAGATCTGCATGACATACCAGAACAGCAACGCAACGGAAGCAAAAAGCGCAAGCGAGGCAGCGACGTGCTGGTCGGTTTTGTAGCGATGTAAAATGTTCGATGTGTCATACAAAATGTAGCCAGCCGCCAAAACAACCATTGCACCTGAGAAGAACAGGCCCAAACTGAAGCCACCGGGAATAAACATCCCAACCACGATAATGGCCATCGCTGCCAAACCCGCTAAAAACAGATATCGCCCAAGCCAGGAGAAGTCAGCACGAGTCAAAAAGACCATGGCTGTTAGTCCGCCAAACACAATTCCGGTGACAATCCCCGCCTGCATCGGAATTGCGCCCGATCGGTCAATCCAGAGCGAAACTGCCATCAGTGGCAGGAACAAAACCGCTTCGGCGACAACGTACAGTGTTAAGCCTGCATATTGCAAACCGCGGCTCGATCCGGAATCAGCCCAACTGCGCGCCAGCCAACTGACGCCCATAAACGCCCCGAGAACCACAAGCCACCCCCAGCCTTGTAGCAGAGGAGCTAGCTTATCAAGCAGAACTTGCGGTGGGAACGCGGTCAGGATGATGCCTTCTAGCACCACAAAACCGACGATCGCTGCTGCCAAGTGCATGTAGGTCCGTTGAATAAAAGCGGTCCGTTCACTGACCTCTGCGTGGGCGGCAAGCTGAGAATCATTCGAAACTGCATAAGGATTGGTGTTCATACAAAATGCTCCGATGGGCAAATGTTGCGTCAGTGAAGAAAAAACTCTGTAACAGGTAGTCGCGTCTCTCCGAGACGCGAATCAACTGCGTCTCGGAGAGACGCAGCTACGTGGCGGCCTCAAGTCATCATACGTCAAATGGTTGTTGTTCCACAAGCTGATTGCGAAGCTGGGAATTGGTTAAATGGTAAACATGGTTCGGTTGCAAAATCAATTCAATTTTGGTTGTTTCACAGTGTTTGCATTGACAGACGCACCGCGGTAAGGCTGGAAGAAATCGCGTGCAGCGGGGTGCCAGGCGATGCCTTGCCAGTGTGCCGCTCGTTCCGCTGACAAGATGCCGGTCGCCGCGACCATTTCGGGTGCATACAAGGACTTCAAGACCTGCTGCACGAGCACGGACGGTGTATCCGCGGTCGCAGCCAAATAGGCCGTTGTGGCAACAGTCGTTATGCCAACCTCCGGAATATCACAGTTCGGATAATTTTCGGGCGACACGATGAAGGAATGGAACGCAGGTTCATCAAGTGCAAATTCCCAAGCACTGGGAACGGGAAGTAAACAGAACTCGCCGTTGTCCAACAATTGGGAGAGATCCGCTGACCCAACTTTGGAAACGACCACAGCGGCATCCGCTGGATGAGGCTCGGCGCTCAGCTCTCGCCAGTCAGCGTCGATCACCTGTAGATCGCTGAGTCCCATACCAACACGTTGCAAGAGCAGTTCAGCCACGTTTCGCGAACCAGCTTTTTCAGCTCCGACAATTACCAACCTATCGCGTAGGTCATTGATCGATTTTAGTTTCAAATCAGCTCGGACCACAATGTGGACAACTTCGTAGTAGAGTGGCGCCACGACGGCAATCATCGAGGAACCAACCGCATCGGCTTGTAACATAGCCAGCTCCACTCGGTTGTTGATCAACAATTCCAGATTGTCACTGGAGCCTTCCGTCGTCAGAACTTGCGTTTTGCATTCTGCATTGCTTTGCAAAGCATCGGACAATGCTGAGGCAACGCGGTGATAGCCGCCCTGGGAGAACCCCGAGGCGATGCGAACGGTGCGCGGCATACGATTTTTATACCACACGCTGGACGGAATCAACAACAGTGCCCAGGCGCAGAGCAGAATAACTCCCGCCGATATTAATCCGCGTTGTACCCAGCGGTGCGCATCCGTCGGCTCGACAACTCGATTGTCAAGTATTGCTCCGAGAATAGGTACGCCCAGCAACCAATACCATGCGCGGCGCAGTTGCGAGACAGGTCTCGCTTGAATCGGAGCGCCAACTAAATAGCGATCGAGATCGGCAGCCAACGCTTGCGCTGTTGCATAGCGGCGATCGGGCGATTTTTGTAGACAGACGTCGATGATCGTTTCCAGATCTTCGTCAATCGTCTTGTCGATCGACCGCGCCATCGGTGCGGGTCGATGAATTACTTGCATGAGTGTCTGTAGAACGCTACTCGCCTTAAATGGCGGTTGGCCAGTCACGATCGTAAAAAGAACTGCACCCAGCGAATAGATGTCGGTCGCATGATGGTGCTCGTCGACTCGTCCAGCAGCTTGTTCCGGCGACATGAAACTGGGAGTACCCAGGGCGGCGCCCGTCGCAGTCAGCCCCGTGTCGGTACCAATGGACTTGGCAAGTCCAAAGTCGGTGATGCGGACCATGTCGTTTTCATCGACCAGAACGTTTGCTGGTTTAAGGTCGCGGTGCAAGATTCCTCGGTCGTGCGCAAACTGAATCGCTTTGGCGACATCGCGGACGTAGCGGGCGGCGACCTTACCAGCAAGCGGTTTGTCGCGCGTCATCCGCGCCAAGTCGGTTCCTGCAACATAGTCCATCGAAAAATAGTGGTGTCCTTCGCATTCACCACATTGATAGACCGTCACAATGCATGGGTGGTCGAGTCGTGCTGCGCTGCGCGCCTCTGCGTAGAACCTCGCTACCTCCTCGGAACTTGCCAATGCACCTGAGCGGATCATCTTCACAGCGACTGGTCGGTCGAGGTGAATTTGGCGACCATAGTAGACCACACCCATCCCGCCGCGCCCCAAAACGCGTTCGAGGACGTAGTCTCCAAATAAACAAGGAAGTGCGGGTTGAGAAAGTTCACGCATACCTTCGTTAAGAGGATCTCCGGCAGAAAATGCCAGTGTTCCACCCCTGCCAGGCACGTCTGTCGCCAGCGTTCGCTCCACCCCGTCAACCTTCGGTGGTGAATGGGGTAGCGTCTCTTCACTAGGGTCGCCACTCTGAAAATCAGGAACGTTGGCGACCGCCCCTAAGTCGGCAAGCGTTGGGCCGGCTAACTGCTCGATCCAATCAGCCGCACTTAACAGATCCGACAGCTGTTCGCGCAATTCCGCAGGATGTTGCGCTAAGAATGACTCGCGGTCCAATCGCTCCCCCGAGTCGCAACGTTGCATGTAATCGGCCAGAGCCAAGTCAACCTGAATCTCGAGTGGATTCTCTTCAGATTTCGACACGGCGTTGTTCCGAGTGTGCATGGAGAGTGGAAGCGTCGAATATTCTAACCTATTCGACAAGAATAGGCGAATATTGGATGCAACGGCAAGCGGTAAAAGCTGCCAATACCACTATTATCCAAGTAGGCGCTGTTACGTCGCCCAGGTCCGCTCCACGATCGAAATGTCTATCAACCCTTCCGCTGGCCAGCCATGCTGTAGCCTTTGTCCATCAGTGCCTTCGAGATTCGCGCTTGTTGATCTCCCTGGATCTCCAGCGTCTGCTCGGTAACGGTCCCGCCCGCCCCACAGCTATTTTTCAGCTCGGTCAGAAGTCGTTGCAAGTCCTCTGGCCCCCCTTGAAAACCAGACACGACCGTAACCGTTTTTCCACGACGACGTTTTTCCAGCGTCACTTTTAGCTGCTGCCGAGTTGGTGGGACAGCCGGCTCCGCACCTGGAGGACATTTGCATTCTTTGGTGGATAGCCCACACTGTGAACAAACGACCAGATTTTCCAATGGGGTACCGTCGAAGAGTCCCATGGTTTGACCCTAAGTCCAAATAGTCATTGTTGATTGTACCACTGCTGCAATGTTCGTTCGGGTACAGGGAGCCGCATTACCGGTGCAAACTTTTCAAAGGTCTCGTCGGTTTCTGCCAGCAGCGCTAGCGTCGCGACCGATGAACAACCGGCCAATCGAGTTAACCCCGCGATAAACTCATCTTCGTCTTGCCACGTTTCATCTTGGCACGAAGGCAACAAGGCCGCAAGTGCGACGCAAGCTGCGTCGCGTGCCGGGGAATTGCCATTGAGCAACTCGTCTAGATTTGGATGCCGTTCGATCAATACGGCAAATTCTTCGGGCAATTGCCAGTTGCGAACCAAGGCCGCCGCAGCCTGTGCATGATCCCAACCAAAAAGCTCTTGTTCGAGCTTAGACAATCTCAGACGCTCATTGCCACGCCGTTCAATCAAGCCCGCGTAGTGTTCTGGCAACTCCTTAAGAAGCAATGGAATTGCCATGTCTTGTAGTAAGGCTGCCGCGAAGAGGTCCTCGGCATTGTGCAACTTGATATGCTTGCCAAGTATCCGCGCGAATACAGCTCGCCGCAGCGAATCTTGCCAAAGCTTCTTTAAGTCGAACGGTCCAAATTTTGGATCCGGGACCAAACTAAATACGGCACTCCACAACGCAAAATTTTTGATCGTGCGCACACCCACTAAGGCCAGAGCTTGCTTGATACTCGAGATCTCTCGAGTGAACCCGAAATAACTTGAATTCACAAACTTTAGCACTTGGCCAAGCAGGCCGGCATCCGCTTCGATCGGAACCGAAAACTCATTTGGACCATTGCTTGCGTCTTGTGAAAGTTCGAGCAGACGGATGGCGGTTTGAGGTAGGGCGGGCAATTGCGCAGATGCAAGTACTTGCTCCAGATCAATTTGACCGTGTAGGGCAACAGGGGGCATCGTCAAGTTTCCTTAGGAATAGGAATAGCAGTGCAAGATGGTCGCGGCATTGACCTATAGCTGAAAACTACGTCAAGTTCCCAGATATGGCAAATCGCGAATCCCATGAGAGCGGTGCTGTTCGGGGAATTGCCCACAACCACTTCGAGAAGGTGATTTAATCGTCAAAACTAGCACAGGCCTGCGACGACCCCACTTGCTCAGAATCGGCGAAGTCGCGTCAGAAAGCTGCCGTTGTCGGCGACATCGAGCAATGGTCGATAATAGTCGCGTCCAGTTCCAAACAGACGCCCGGGAGTCCACACAAATCCGATACCTAGATTCCAACTCTCGGATTGATAAGGCTCAATGGCATCGTCGGCGGGCAACAAATAGGTGGCGGATGTCTCAAGTCCCAGTTGCCCTTGCAACGGAGTCTTCAGGGAAACACCGAGGACCGCCCCCGAGTCCTCGGTGAATCCCGCCTGAAGCTCCGCCAATCCTCTACCACGCTCGCTAAAGCGATAGCGGTAGAAGAAACGGTAGTTGTTCAGCGCAGCCAACTGAATTGACAAAGGGGCTGCTGCGCCGCGGATGGTTACATCCAGTTCCTCGACTTGCTGAGAATCAGTGAAGCGAAAGCCAAAATCATGACAAGGCGAAAACAGGAAACTGAGCTCACCACGCAGTTGCACCAAATCGGCCTGATAAATCCAGTCGTCGTGCAGGTAGTCAACCACTAGACCTCCCTGCAAACCATAGTCAACGCGGCGAAATAAACCTGCGGTCAGAAACATCTGATTGCGGCTGTCATCACCTACGATGCTTCCGTCCAGTTGAGTGTGCGTGAAACGCATCCCAATCTGCGATCCGACCTGACCGCTCAATAAACTGGGTACTCGCGATCCGAAGTTGAATCCTTCCTGAAAACCAAAATTCCCTTCAACCTGGCCACGAGCATCGCTGCCGGTCGTCAAAAAGTTGGCTGCGCCAGTGAAAGCATTCATTCCAAACCACACGTCCGCTCGACTCCAGTCGAACAACGCCCCAACTGGGTTGCAACAACACTGACTCGCCATTCCACAACTGTCGCATCCGAGTTCTAAAACGGAATGCTCTGCACCCCACATCTCGACCTCTTCCACTCCACCAAACTCGTTCAGAGGTGCTGAAACGCCCGGCGCCAGGATAACATCATGTTCGCTGAGCAACTGAACGGAAGCCGGTTGCACTCCGTGAGCCGTATGTTTGGAAGTCCGCTGCGAACTTCCTCTCTTTGGCGATGTGTCCGTTGGGCGAACTGTCATGCCCCTGGCATCGGACAGATGTGCAGTATTGCGACTAGGATTTGGTGTGGCGTAAAGCACCGAACGGGCTGAAGCTGTTCTTGGCGAGCGATCCTTTAAGTTAACAACACCGCCCGAACGCATCTGCTGAGCAATGCTAGCAGTACTCAGTAGCAGTGTGATGACGACTGCCCCGAAAACTGCTGTTGAATTATTTGATCGTGCCATGGATACGACTTTGCGCATTGACGCACAGTCCCTCCGCCCACACTAAGCATCGGACTCAACCATTCGTCAAAATCACTAAAATCGGAAAAGTTTGTCCATTTATTCCAAATCCCCATCGATTCAAGCCGCTGGTCGATAGTTGCAGAATTAGCTCTTAAATTGCACAAGCTGGGACAGTTATTCCGATAATACGATGGCAACAAACTCTCGAACATCGTTTTTTCTATGCATTTGCAACCTCTTCTCCTTGCGATGGCCACTCCGGTAGCAGCATCGACCATGAAGTCGATTGGTGCTTTGGCCACCCATGCGCGCGAGAGCTTTGCTCAGGTCCTCGAAGGTGGTAAGTCGACCGAGTCGACATCCCGTGATCTGCACTCCATCGATACGCCGCAAAAAAAACAGAGTGTCGCCGAGCAACTCGAATCGGTCGCTCGTCAACTTCGCGAGTGGCTAAGCGAACATGGCCTGCATCGTCCCTTTGAGTTGAATCTTAACGTCGATGCAGGTGGCAAAGAACAGTTGGACGTAGCCGGCGAAGAATCGCCGCGGGTATTGGAACTTGTCAGTCAGCGCCCGGACCTTCGCTCGCAGTTGTCTGCTTTGGCCGTGAGCTTGCAAGCGCTCACCGGCGGCCTCGGCACAGGTGCAGTGAATCTAATGATCAGCGATCAATCGAGTTCATCGCGCTCGATTTAGCCTAGTGCATTGTTACAGCTACAAATTTGGGTTTGCCGTCGCGGAGGTCGTCAAGACTTTCGGTGATTGATGACATTTCGAAACTCTTGACGAGTTCCGCTAGCCTAAAACTAAGCTGTAACAAAACACTAGCCGAGCCTTCATGATCTAGATCAGATCGATAGCGAAGCTAGATTTTCAAACGCTTCTATTCGGCGTCAAGGTCTATGGCATTTTCAGTAGTTGATTCCGATTCTATAAAGTCAACTTCATCCTCCGGGAGATTTGAGTCCAGGGATGATGGCAATTGGAATGTGGTTCCGTCGTCGCAACGAACGAGCAACTGTTCTGGACGCCACGTGCCAGCGGTAAGGGCCATACTTCCTTCAACGGACGCACTGCCATTGGGACCGCTGACGTTAAACGACAGCTCAGCACTTCCATTGCCATTATCATTGTTATAGTTACTGATATCGAGACTTGACCCGGCAGTGATGGGAGTGCCAAGTTTAGCAGTGATTTGCGGATCTGCGTTCAACGCAGCCACGGCGGCGTTGACCGGCGCTTTTACCGCTCCGTAGCCGACCCACGCTATTCCCGCGCAAGCCAAAATTGGCAATCCAACGACGACCATCGCACCAAGCAGGAGCCATAGGAGCCAATTGGTTCGTTTCTTTCCGACGACCGGGGGCTGATTCAATTCCATAATTTTCGAACTCGCCGTTCTGTGTAAAAAGTGATTGACATTCTGTGTGATACCGTTTGTTCTTAGTAGTCTCTGCGGCCGGCCAAAACAATCCGAATCCTATTGAAATCGTCCTACTTATAGCGTGTCGGGTAACGCCGGCGTATGGTTTCTAACTTCATTCAACCATGTTGAGAATTGCTCATGCTCCGACATCGATTTCCAAATGGGGTCTTTCTCTAGCAATTCGCCAAGTCGTTCGTGATGTTGATCGCGGGCAGCGTGCAAATGTTGTTCGACCTTGAGCAGCGAAGCCTGTAGCTCATCAAGATCGACCGCAGCGGTATCCTCTGATTGAATTCTCAGATAGATCTTCGCGTGTTCTCGGGCAGCGCGATACGACAGGTCGGCTATGTCCGGCAAGATCGAGGCGATTTGATCTGCTTGTTTTCGTGCTAAATCATAGCTTTGTTCGCTAAGGTAAGTTCCCACAATTTTTGCATGGGCAAATGCGACATCGTTCTGGGATTTGCGATCGCTTGGATTTTGGTTGAGGACTCTTTCAGAAAAAGCGAGTTGTTGCTCAAACCACACGCGTGCGGCCGTCGGATCAGCATCCCTTGCGCGTTCGTCAATCTCTCCAAGATTTTTGTACGCAAAAGCCAACGATTTCCAGATTTGCCATTCATCGGAAGCTCCGGAACTTGAGTCAACGCTGCGAACGACGTTCAGAAAAATTTCGCGTGCGGCGTCAACATCGCCTAAATCATCAGCCAACATTCGGGCGTAGTTGTTGGAATGTCGGAGTTGGAGATCGCGGACTAGCCCTGGGTCTGGATAGTCCGAGATCAACGCAAGTGTCTGCGCGAACAGCTCTTTGGCTTCCTCAAATCGTTTAAGGTGCGCCAGGCTGGATGCCAACATGCCAGTAACCTCTGCTTCCGTGCGTCGATGCAATACGTCATCGGGACTTGCCAGGCGGAGTACTGCAAAACTCTCGTGCGCAGTCCTAAAATACTCCTCTGACTTTTGCCAATCTTGTGCGCGGGAATGGTAATTGCCAATGTTAAAGGCAACGGTGGCCGCAAGACCAATGAAGTCGAGACGTTGCGGAAACTCTGCCTTTAGATTTGACAAAAGATCCGATGCCTGCATATATGTTTGGAATGCCAGTTCAGAGCGTCCCGTACGGTTGTAGAGCACTGCTAGACTGTTGGCGAGCAGTGCTTTCAAGTAGGTTGCTTCGGTTGGATGCGCTGCGACAACTTCGGGACTTGAATCTATTCCTTCGCGATAAGCGCCTTCGGCGAGTTCAAACGCGCCCTCTCCCTCGTATGCCATGCCCAGCAGTCGGTGTAACTCGGCGAGAAGCGGAACTCGTCCGGTCGACATATTTGCCAGGTCGAGCGACGCAATCACGTTGCGTGAGTCCTCAAGAATCTCTCTGGCAGCCGAGTAATCTCGCTGATCCAGCGCTAATCGCGCGCGATGGTTGTTCAACTCGGCCACCAAATACTGCGTCTCGGCGTACTGCTTGCTCTTGGGACCGACTTCGATGGCCAACTTCAATGCCCTGGAGATCGCCTCGCGGGATTGCGTGGCGTCACCCATTTGCCGCATGAGCTCGGTCGTCCGCAACAACGCCTTTATGGTACGCGCTCGCACTAAATCACTATCGGGCTCTTCGTCTGTCAACGCCGTTTGCAAAGCGAGCGCTTTCTGCATGACCTCGCGGCGCACCGAATCCATATGAGGAGCGGTGCGCAAATCGAAAGCAAGCTCACCGAGAATGTCATCCGCAACTTTTTCGATGTGTTCCAAGTGCCGCTCTGCGCGATCACGCTGTTGATTCGCTGTCGCCAAATGCTCTGCGGCTTCGCGGTATTTCCAGACCGTGAGTCCCAGTCCGATGCTCAAACTGGCGAGCGTCGTCAGTAGCGCACCTGCCAGCTGTGGATTGCGTTTTGACCACTGAAACAACTTTTGCAGGGCGGTAGACTGCCTCGCTAAGATTGGGCGACCTTCTCGCCAGGCTCGTAGATCTTCGGATAAGGCAAATGCGGAGGCATAACGTAGCTCGGGTTTCTTAGACAAACATTTCATGCAAATCGCGTCGAGACCGCGGCAGACGTCGGGTCGAAGGTGGCGAACGGAGCGAGCTGGTTCGCTGGTTACCGCTTGCAGCGTCGCCAATTGTCCATCGCGTTTGAACGGGAGCTGTTTTGTCAGCAGCTCGTACAGGATCATTCCCAATGCATAAATGTCGGTCGCAAATCCAACCTCCATCGATCCTTGTGCTTGCTCAGGGGACATGTAAGCGGGCGTTCCTATGGCCATGCCTTTGATCGTCAGCAGGCTATCGTCGCGGGCGTCATGTTTGGCGAGGCCAAAGTCAGCAATGCGAAGTTGATCTGCCAGTGTCGTTTGTTCTGCGTTTCGACTATCGATCAGAATGTTACTCGGCTTCAAATCGCGATGCACAACACCTCGCTGGTGAGCGTGTTCAATGACTTCGGCAAGCCGCCCGACAATCGCTGCAGATTCGTCAGCGGCGATGGTCGTCTCACCCTTGGACAGCCATTCGGAGAGAGTTGTGCCCGGGACATACTCAAATGCAATGTAGCTCAGTCCCTGTGATTGCAGTGAGTGGTTATCGATTAAGTTCCCAAGCTCACCGAACTCAAACACGGGAACAATCTGGGGGTGTCCGAGCGTTGCCGCTGCACGGGCCTCGCGTTCAAACCGCCGGCGCGAGGTATCTGCGGCTAGCAATTGTGGGCGGGGGATTTTCAGTGCGGTCAATCGGTCCAGCGTTGGATCGCGTGCCAAATAGACATCGGCAAAACCACCCTGTCCTATAAGTGACAAAATTACGTAGCGTCCTAAACGACTGGGCAGTGGCGGAGCCGAGTAAGGATTCTGAGTCGCGTTGGATTCGTTCGCCGTCGAACCGCCATCGTGCCGCGCCTGGTCGGTCAAGTTGGCAACGGTTGTGGCTGCGTCGCGAACTTCGTTGAGAAACAGCAGCGCCTTCTTCGCCATTTTCAGTTCATAAGGATCATCCAACGACGGTGCCGCACTGGGATCTATCGACGTCGAACCGACATCGCCGACTGACCGAATCAACCGTGTCACATTGTCATCAAGTTCCGCAAGCTCCGGAGCATCTGCCGGTGAAGTTTCTCGACGGTGCGAACATTGTTGACGAAGTTGCTGTTCAAATTGGCAAGCTCGCTCAATGAATTCGTTTTCTTCTGGATCAACCATCGTCGGATACTAAAGACTGGAGCTAAGAACGAGAGTCTCAATCACATTAGAATCTCCAATGCTACCGAACTAGCCATTAAAACTTGAGTCCATCAAAAAAACAGCTCAATAATTTGGCGCAACACCGGTGCAAGTTGCATCCATCGCGCAATATTTTTTCGAAGCCTGAATTCCGCGGCTAATTCCCAGGTGGCGCGGAGTCTGAACCAGCGTCGCGAAAGCCGCATTTACATCCATAAAAACCTCTGCTGGAGCCCCATGATGTCCGATACATTGTCACCCGTCCGAGTCGAAACCGCTACTTCCATTAGCGCATCGGTGGGATTGGGAGGAGCCAACAGGTTTGAGGATGTTCGCGCTATTCAAAATCTCCTAAACGCAAACGCCGCGCACATTCAGCCTTTTGAAAAGCTTGATGTGGATGGAAAAGTTGGAGCAAAAACCATCGGTGCGATTGAGAAATTCCAGCGCAAAGTCGTCGGACTTACGCATCCTGACGGACGTGTAGACCCCAACGGGAAGACCATACGGGCCCTAGTTGGCTCCTCCAATCCGCCAACCTCAGGAACGCCCCCAACACACCCAATTCCGTCGGAATTTTCAACTGTTTACTCGCATCCGGATGCGCACAAAGTGACTCTTGCCTATGGCATTCAGGGTGATGGTACGCCGGTTCGCAAAATGACGAGCATGGCCGAACATTTGCTTAAAAGTATCCTGGCGAGTGCTGATTTGATGGGTGCGACGCTCAATAGCACTCTGCGGACATACCACGATCAAGCTAGAATCACAGTCACGGAGACTTATGTTCATCGCCGAGCCGCTATCGTCACTTGGTATGGACAGGCCGTACTGGACGAATGCGAGAAGAGGCTAAACGACATTGCAGGTTTCGCCGTTTGGTGGGAAGCCTATGATAAGAAGCGTGGTCGCTTCTCAAGCAAACATCTGACCAACCGGGCGATGGATGTCGTTCCAGTAGGCGACCGTTTGAAGTTCGTGGCTCGTGTAAAAGAACTAATTCCAATTAGCGGCACCGGCGTTTCCAAGATCATTCCGAAAGGCGAACTACATGAGCCTGTCGACCACGTCGAATTCACATTCGACGTTTGCTAGTTCGTACGAACTTACAGAATTGATTCGTCGAGTCGCTCCAACTCCTCTTGGAGACGTACAATCGCACGGTACCATAACTTGGTAACAGAATGCTGAGTCTTCCCCATCTGCTCCGCAACCTGCTGGAATGCGAGCTCCTGCAGACTGCGCAATCGAATGACTTCGGCATAGTCGGGTGGCAGCTTAAGCATCACTTGATGAAAGCGGTCGAGCCGTTCAGAGCGTAACGCGAAAGTCGAAGGAGTTTGAGCGCTGTCATTGCGAGGCGTGATATTCACCTCTTCCTCACTAGCAAAGCTCTGCTCGCGACGAACATCACGACATTCTCGATTCAAATCCCTGCGAACGGAGTTGATCTCATTGTGCAAAATTGTATTCAGCCAACCATATAATTCGGCTGTCGTTTGTCCGCGAAATTTCTCAAAACCTTGGATCATCCTGGTCATGGTCAATTGAACGATGTCCGAGGGATTCAGTTTCGCACTTAGGCGATCATCCAACTTACGACTGGCAGCATACGTCAAATACTCTTGAACCTGACGGCAAATCTCGTCGCGGGCCAACTGGTCGCCGCGCCGTGCATCGGGCATCAGAGCACTTATAGATTCAACATCAATTTCGCGATTCGGTCGGTCAGTCATGCAATTAGGATTCGAGCGGTCTGGTTGGTTCACCGAGGATACCGCTTGAGTATAACTGATTGTCCACAAGGAACGGAGACTGCGTTAACTCCTACGAAATCCAAAGTCCGAAACGAGGGCCAACGCAGATTTTTCGTTGGGGTGAAAACTAATTCCCTTTGCGTCGACCGCCACCATCGCTATCACCCCTACCACCGCCACGATTGCTCCCGCCTCCAGAAACTCTGCTTCCGGAGTTTGTTGAAGGAGCACCAATGCCCGCGCCGCCTCGTGACGGAGAGCTGCCAATGTTGGCTCGTGGTGAGTTCCCTACACGCGAATTTCCACCAAGGCTTGCGCCACCGGGAGGCGAAAAGCTACCACGATTCATATTACCGGGGTTCACGTTGCCGCGATTCAGACTCCCTGGATTAAAGCTCCCGCGACCTGAACTACCGGAGTTCAGATTACCAGGGTTGATGTTCCCGCGATTCAAACTCCCTGGGTTTAAACTCCCGCGACTTGAACTACCAGGATTTAGGTTCCCAGGATTTAAGCTACCAGAATTTAAACTACCAGGATTTAAGCTCCTACCACTGCGAACTGTGGGTGGCTCGATCATAGGCTGCCCGGAAGATCGACCTTGCAAGTTGGGTGTCGCAAGTCCGCCACCAAAACCGCTCGCGCCGCCTCGATTGGGTTCAACACTACGAGAACGCATATTCTGCCGATCGCCACCAGTTGATGGATTAGGTCGGGAATTTAGTAATGGGTTGGAAAGAGAATTTTGCAAGTCGCGAAGGTTCGGTTGAGTCGGAGTGGTGGGCCGGATTCGATTCAAGTCGCTATTGTTTCGATTGTCGAGCGCTGGATTGACCGATGGACTAAGTGACCGCCGGTTTAGCGACTCGCGAATCGCAGCCGACTGCCGCTCAATTTCTCGCGCACGTGTCTGGCCGAGTTGTAGTTCGCGGAGCTGTGGCTCAGGGCGCGCGGCTGCCGCATCGCTACTCCGATTGAAGTTTGGTTGTCGGTTGCCATTGATGGTTGGTTGACGATTACCATTTGTCTTGAGGGCTGAGCGAAGTTCAGATGCGTCGCTAGCGGGATCAATTGTTCGTCGCCGAGTGCTATCGGTTCCTGTTGCGTTTGAGTTCCGCAGGTTGACGCGTGACTGTGCGTCGGAGTTGTTTACTGGCCCACGCCGAGCGGAATCGCGGAGACTTGGAACGTCAGGCAGCGGCATGGAATCCAAATCGGCTCGACTACGACCACCGCGACGATCCGTCAGATTGGAACGTTCTCCGTTGGGCTCTGCCGCACCGCGTTCTCCTGATCTACTTCGTCCCAGCGGGTTTTTGAGATCTGGATTGCGTGCCGGGTTAACGTTATCGACTGAATCCGCGCCCGCTATCGTGTTGGGTTTATTGCCTCGGCCTGTTGGTCCGTTTGTTTGCCGTGCCGCCACTCCATCACCGGTACGGTCGATGCCTGTACGGTCAAGATTGCCACGGTCGAGAGTTGACATCGAGGTTTCAAACTTCCGGCGTCGTTCGACCATGTCGCGGACAGGTACTTGGGAGCCTTTGGCAAATTGTTCGATTTGCGCGGAGGTTAGCCTTGAAAACTGGCGCGAAGCGTTCTTTTGGCGCGCCACAGATTCTAACGGTTGCCCGATGACAGAGTTCCTCAAATGGTCGATATCGCCACGTTTGAAGTTGCCATTGGTCGAGCCTGCAATGTTCGTTGTAAGGAATCTCTGTTGCTCGGCAATTGTATGGCGCGGTCGATAATTGGAGTTGCCCGCGAAGTACTGATGCCGTTGCTGGACGTTACCAAAGTAGTTGGCATTGCGGTAGCGCGTTGATCGGGAGAAATAGGTGTACAGCGGATCAAAGCCTCGCCCCCGTTGAGCGCAGTTCACCCAGGGGTAAAAATTCTGGCGGTAGTTGTTTCCATAGTAGTCGCCGAAATAGTAGTGGCGGCTGTTATTTCTAACAAACAAGTGCACCAACAGGTTGAAGCCTGTGTTGACGACGTACCGTGGTCGATACGCAAAGCGTGGTCGAGAGTAGATGTGGGGTTGAAAATAGACCGGCGTAAACATGACGGCGCGTTGGTTAATTTCGTAGTCCCAAAAACCAGCACGGTAAATGCAACCCCGCGGTGTCCATACATAAGCGGCGGGTACCCAGATCCAGTCCGGTTGCGTTTGCGTCCAGTAGCCAGGGGTCCACTGGTAGCCTTGCGTTTGATAGACCCAGTTCCCTGGAACATAAAACGCGTCATCACGTGGTGCTGGCGAGGAGGGCCCAACCTCCAGCGACTCGGGAGGTGCCGGCAAATACGTAACCTGCTCAACCTCATTTGCGACCCACAGACCATTGATCCAACGATGCCCGCCCTCGTCCAATTGTTCCCAGTATCCCGGCAACCATCTCTGTCCTGGAGGTATATCCCGCCACAGACCACTGATCCAAACAAAATCGTTGCGGTCATCGTCCCAGGCCCAGTAGCCAGGGATCCAGGTCACGCTGTCGCCCTCCGGTTTTAAATCTGGCGGAAGTTCTTCAATAGGTTGCGGTGGAACAGCGGCCACGACTGGTGAGGGAATAGGTTCCGGCGAATAAGGGTCGGCAAAAGCCTCGTGAAGCTGTCCGCGAGTCAAATACTCGATCCCATCTTCCTCCTGCCCAGCTCCCAATTGGCCGTCTTCCAACAGAGTTGCGTTAAACTCTTCGAAACTCTCCTCATTTCCGAAGGGAGGTAAATCGCTCAACTGCGCTACTGCCTGAGCAGGATTTGTCAAACTGGCCAAAAGAAACAGTAGCGTTCCACCCGCGGCGGTCACAAACTGCGAAGAAATTTTATTGATCAACATGGCAATGATGTTTCGACGTACGAGATTCGAAGACGTTCCGCCGGGCAGCGGCGTGATAACACATCCGTACCATGAGCAAAACCTGCGCCACCGACATTTTTGAGATAAATATCCGACAGTCTAGAGGAAAATCTTATAGACTCGCCGGCGCAACTGCGGCCCGCAGAGCTTTCCGTTGGCCTGCCCTGCAGGTGCCCAGGCGGAAAGCAGCCTGTTTGCCTGGGGCTCCCCGGATGGAAACAGAAGATGTCAAAACGACATCAAGTGATATCAAATATACATCAATCTAGTAGGATGTACTTTCGTCTTTAAGTCCCAAGCTTTGTTGATAGTGCAGTTTTATGGCGTCGCGATTGGAGCCGAGCATTGCTTCCCAACCCCGTTGAGCGTCGCTCAATGATTGATCCGGGTTTTTTGAACCACTTAACATGGCGAGCAACTCGTCAGCTAATTTCATGCGCATTTCGTGAGCACCCGGCATGCGAGGTTCCTGCGGCAACTGGTCATTTTGCACCACTTGCGCATTGCCTTGCTGAATGCGCCAAGCCAGCGATTCAATGTTAATGGGAGTTGGTGAATCGATTCCAGTGATCAGTGGCGAAAGGAACTGGCTCGTTTGTGGCTCGACCAGCCACTTCATGAAGAGATTACTCTGATGCGACTGTCGGCAGCTAACCGCGATGGCTGCCAGCATTCCACCTCCACTATTGATTAACTGAGCGTTGGGGACATTAATCATGGCACCGTCTGTTATTTTCGCAGCTTCTTCATTCAATTGATTCGCGGCGGCAATCGACAAGGTCGCTTGGTCGTTTTGGGAAGCCCAGCTCCATGCTGCTGAATGCGAAGCGATGGTCGAAGTATCGCCCCCGCCCGGTTGTTCTGCTAACCTGCAGAGCCATTCCGCGGCGCGCTGGAACTCGGGCTCCGTCAGCCGCGGCTGCATTGTTTCAAGATCGAGTAGCACGCCGTATTGGGTTTTGCGGTCGGTCAATGCAAATGTAAGCGCTAGGAAGCGATCGACCAGCGCATTGCGATCGATGACATCTGCATCCAGTGTACGAGTCGCCTTGTTTTTGGCTTGCGGCAGTGCAACTAAAAGGGTCTCCAGAGAATCGACAGGCTCGCGGTCGCTTTCAGCCGCTTGCAGTGGTGCAGCGTACGACTCGCTGGCGATAAAGTTGGTGATGGAACAACCCAGGGGAAGTGCGTATGTCACTCCGCCGTAGGTGCATTGCGACAGCCATGCATCCGGAAAGGTACGAGCTTCCTCCAAGTCGGCTTCATCGGATTGGGCATATTCCAGATTGGGAAGTTTGGCAATCCAATCCCGTTCGACCAGCTCACCGATCAAGCGCGCCGGAAATAGCACGACATCGGCGTCACAGCTACTGCTCGCAAGAAAATCGTCGACTCCCTGCGACTGAATGTCAATGGACTGTTCCGAGCCTGAGAGCCATCGACGCTCAATAAACTCCGGCGTCGTTACTGTGCCAACGATACGAATGCGGAGTGGAATGTTGGAAACAGGGGGCGGTTGAGGCGCGCTGTCGTCGGGGCCTTTCGACGCGTTATTGCAACCGCCTAGCGACATTACAGCGCTGACAAAAAGAATTGCACAGGCCAGTTTCCTGGAAACAGGTGCCAAATGCGAGAACCGAGCGACTTTCGACGCAATCACTCGACACAAACCTATCGTGGTCAAAATTGGATTCAACATTTCAAAAACAGAGTTTTAACGAAGTAGAGGTCTGAGTTGGTGACTGTCTAAGAACCGCAGTGGGCATGCCAGTAGGAAACGTGTCAAAAGCGTAGTATAGTGGTCCGCTTGCAGTCGTCAGACGGAACATGTGCTTTTTATTCATCTAATCTAAAAATCATCGGAGCAGCAGTTGTGGCGTACACAATTGGAGTTGACATTGGTACTTCAGGGACCAAGAGTCTGTTAATAGACGCGGATGGAAACATACTTGCAGAATCTTCCGCCACCTATTCTGTGCTAATGCCGAAGCCGATGTGGACGGAGCAAGATCCTGAGGAATGGTGGCAGGCGACGGTGAAAACCATTCGAGCCGTTATCAAACAAGGGAAGGTCAAAGCCAGCGAAGTCAAAGCGATCGGTCTTTCGGGACAAATGCATGGATCTGTTTTCCTGGATAAAGCCCACAAGGTCATTCGCCCCGCCCTGTTGTGGAACGATCAACGCACCGCCGCAGAATGTGAACAGATCACGCAGTTGGCCGGCGGCCGCAGCGAATTGATTCGCATGGTGGCCAACCCTGCACTCACCGGGTTTACCGCACCAAAGATCCTGTGGCTGAGGAACAATGAACCCAAGCGATTTGAACGTCTGAAGCACGTCTTACTCCCGAAAGATGAAATCCGCAGACGACTTACCGGTGAACTCGCCACCGAAGTCAGCGACGCAAGCGGCATGTTACTGCTGGATGTAAAAAATCGCTGCTGGTCCGACGAACTCCTCGGGAAACTTCAGCTCGATAAATCGCTGTTCGCTAATGTCTACGAATCGGAACAGGTCACCGGTTCACTCCTTCCCGATGTGGCGGGAAAGCTTGGCCTTTCTACCGATTGCGTAGTTGTGGGTGGTGCAGGTGACTGCGCTGCCGGAGCCGTTGGCAATGGTATCGTGCGAAGTGGTGTGATGACCGCTTCTTTGGGCACATCTGGCGTGATGTTTGTCCATTGCGATGAACCACAATATGACCAGCAGGGCCGATTGCACACATTTTGTCATGCCGTGAATGGGAAATGGCACATGATGGGTGTTACGCTGTCCGCAGCAGGTTCATTGCAGTGGTTTGTGGAAAACATCTGCAAAGAACTTGCCACGCGGCGTGGCACTGACCCTTATCAGACCATTTTGGCGGAAGCTGCCGCGGTTGGTGCGGGGAGTGACGGGCTGCTATTCACACCCTACTTGGCAGGCGAGCGTACGCCACACGCCGATCCGAACGCCCGCGGCTGCTTTGTGGGACTTACCAGCTCGCACGAACGCGGGCACTTGGCCCGCGCCGTAATGGAGGGCGTGGCGATGAGCATGCGCGAAAGCTTGGAAATTATTCAACAGTTAAAGGTCCCTGTGCGCGAGTTGCGACTGAGTGGCGGTGGGGCTAAAAGTCAGCTTTGGCGGCAGATTTTTGCTGACGTCATGGATCAGTCGGCGTGTACCATTAATGCCGAACAAGGCCCAGCGTTTGGTGTCGCGCTTCTAGCCGCCGTCGGGATCGGACAATTTAAGAATATTGAAGAGGCTTGCAAGGCGACGATCGAGGTTGTCAAAAAAACACCTCCCAAGAAACCGGCGGTCAAGGCGTACAACAAGCTCTTTCCGATCTATCAATCACTCTACCGCTCACTACAATCCACGTTTGAATCAATTAGTAGACTGTGACCGCAACTCGACTGTGACATCAAAGAAACGGTTTGATTCTGCTCCTTTTCTCTGTTGGAGACTTGCGAGCAGTGACCGTCTGTAGCTAGCATGGTAGCTTCTCACACGCTGCGTCTTTGCGCTGCGTGTCCCGCCTACAATAATTGGGAACCTGCCTGATGAGTCGACTGACCACCCCTTCGAAAACGATAGCGAACCGCCGAAAGTTTTTGGCTGCCACGACTGCCGGAACCGTTGCCGGCTTGGGGTACTTTACCAGCTCATCCATGGCGCGATCGCTTTCCGCAAATGAACAATTGCACATCGCCTGCATCGGAACCGCAAATCGCGCCGAAGAAGACATTCATGGCGTAATGCATGAAGCGATCGTGGCACTCTGCGATGTCGACAGTTCCTACCTAGAGCGAAAAAAAAAGGAAGTACCCGACGCGCGCACCTACGCTGACTATCGGGAGATGATCGATAAAGAAGGTGACAAGATCGACGCCGTAGTCATCGGTACAACCGACCATCATCATGCACCTGCCGCTATTCGTGCCATCCGTGCCGGGAAACATGTCTACTGCGAAAAACCGTTAACCCATACGGTTGCAGAAGCGAGAATCATTACCGAAGCAGCCCGCAAAGCAGGCGTCGCAACGCAACTCGGGACGCAAATTCACGCAGAGAACAATTACCGCCGAGTCGTCGAGATCATTCAGGCCGGTACCATTGGCGATATCACCGATGTGCATGTGTGGGTTGGTGGAAAGGGATGGGGCGGCGGTGATCGGCCCGAAAAACCTGAACAGGCACCAGCACATCTTGATTGGGATCTATGGCTTGGGCCAGCGCCAGTGCGTCCGTACGCCGCGGGTCGATACCATCCCGCCCAGTGGCGTCGTTGGTGGGACTTTGGTCAAGGAACCTTGGGTGACATGGGTTGCCACTATATGGACTTGCCGTTTTGGGCGCTCAATTTGAAGTATCCGACCGAAGTGGAAGCAGAAGGCCCTGAAGTCCATCCGGAAACTGCGCCACTCGGTTTAATCGTACGTTACAAGTTCCCAGAACGTGGCGATGCACCAGGGCTCAACTTTACCTGGTACGGAGACTCGATGGTCCCGACGGAGATGGCAGGTGAACGCGTACCTGGTAGTGGAGTCATGTTCATCGGAACCAAAGGCAAGATGTTTGCAGATTACTCGCGCTACAAGCTGTTTCCAGCCGCTGACTTCAGAGATTTCCAGCCTCCTGCAGAGACCATTCCCGAGTCGATTGGTCATCACCGCGAGTGGCTCAAGGCGTGCCGCGATGGCTCGCCAACCACTTGCAATTTCGACTATTCAGGTCCACTTACAGAAGCCGTATTGTTAGGCAATGTCGCCTACCGCAGCGGACAGAAGTTCAAATGGGATGGCGAAGCGCTCAAGAGTGACAACGCTGCGGCCAACAAACTATTGACTAAAGAATATCGAAGTGGCTGGGAAGTAGCCTAGTTACCGTGATATATATCAAACGTTACTTTTATTTTGACGCTGGAGAGAAAAACATGTCCGTCCGATCACTGTTAGTTCTAGCTGGTTTAGCAATGTTTGCTGTCGGTTGCGAAGCGAAGAAAGAAGAGCCGTACAAAATGCCTGAGATTCCAGCCGGACTCGAGTCCAAGCCCGGTTTCGGAGGAATGGGCGGTGGCGGAGAACCAACAGAAGAAGGCGCTGATCCAGACGCAACTGAAGACGCCGACGCGACTGACGCAGGAGACGCTGAAGCGGAAACGCCAACTGCCTCCACCGCAGCCGAATAGATCTAGAACAGTTTTGTTGTCGCACCTTTTTTGCATTTGGAGTTGATCAATGGATGGAGTCACGGAAGTCAAACATCCATTGGTCGAACACCATTTGACTATCCTGCGCGATAAGCAGACATGCAGTGCTTCGTTTCGCCAGCAGACGCAGCGCCTCGCAACTTTCTTGGCAGCAGCCGCAACAGCGGATTTGCCTTTGCAACCAAAGCAGATCGCTACTCCACTGACCTCAATGCAAGGGCATGAACTGGCCGCACGCATTGCGATCGTTCCCATCCTGAGAGCTGGGTTGGGTTTGGTAGAACCAATTCTGGAAATGCTGCCCGAAGCGGAAGTCTGGCATCTGGGCATGTACCGCGACGAAAAAACAGCTCTCCCGGTCGAATATTACTGCAAGTTGCCCACCGGTCGAGCCTGTGACGTCGGGTTTGTATTGGACCCAATGCTTGCGACAGGGGGCAGTCTCGTGTCAGCAATTGAAGCGCTCATTCGATGGGGTTGCGCCGACATTCGAGTGCTAAGCGTACTTGCCGCTCGGACCGGTTTGGAACGTCTGCACCGCGAGTATCCACAAGTGCGAGTTTATGTTTGTGCCATCGATCCCGAATTAAACGAAGATAACTTTATCGTGCCGGGTTTGGGCGATGCGGGTGACCGAATTTTTAACACCGT
The DNA here is from genome assembly GCA_041753315.1 of Pirellulaceae bacterium. GTDB lineage: Bacteria > Planctomycetota > Planctomycetia > Pirellulales > Pirellulaceae > Aureliella. The sequence continues at coordinate 52,759 of JBGSUV010000058.1, forward strand.
TCAATGAAATTTAGCTCGCAAATTTAATGCATATGGAACTGATTCTTAAACCACGTGTGCAGCTTGTCATGCTGCTCGTGGCGTCGCTAATGTCGGCCGCAACTTGTGGATGTAGCCCGAAAACTTTGGAGTCGGTCGTCCAGCGACAACATGCACTTGCAACCTTGGAAGCGGAGCTCGGTCGATCGGCAAATGCGAAGGCTGAAGGCAGGGCCAGCAAAGACTCAATTGAAAGAGCCGATTCAGTTCGGCCAGCCAACGATTCTCCGGATTCGACGGGTCTCTCTTCTAGTGCCACAACAGCGCTGATCGCCAAAATCGATGCCACCCTCGTCCGCGAATTGCAACAGCGACGGTTAAGTTCGACCACCAATGCAGCTTGGCAGATCATGCATGGTGTCATCTGTTACGGAAATGAACTTCCCATCGAGACACCCGACCAAGGCCTGGTCAACGCGCTGGACTACGCCTTCCATGGTGGACTGATCAACGGCTTTGAAATTGGCTTGGGCTCAACATCTCTTCCACAGACAGGCCAAACTGGCGTCACCGCTCGGCTCGAGCCAGGTAGTTACGTGGGACAGGGGCACCCTGATCAGTGGCTCGCCATTTTTGCAATGGCCGGGCTTCCTGGCGATACCGAGGTGATGATCGGAGATACGCGACGCACAATTTTCGATTGGGGCCGGCAAGCACAATTTGATGTCACCAATAATCTGCTCAACGAATTTAGTTGGACACTGATCGGTCTGACCCACTATTTCCCAGCCGAGCCCACTTGGGTTACTGCCAACGGAACGTCCGTCAGCTGGGAAGCGTTGGTCGAAGCCGAGTTGACCAACGACCTAGATACCAGTGCCTGTGGCGGTACGCATCGTTTATCCGGGCTCGTCAGAGCCTTGGAAGCTAAAAGGAACTTGGGTTTGGCGGATTCCCATGTGTGGCAAGAAGCTCAGCGTGTTGTCGATCAGGCAATTGAAAATGCAAAGTCGAATCGTAGTAGTGACGGTTCGCTGTCAAGTGAATATTTTGTACGTCCGAGCAAGTCAGTTGACCTCGGTGCGGAACTCTCCAGCTCTGGACATATACTTGAGTTCCTGGCACTCGCATTACCCGCTGACGAATTGTCACAACCCTGGGTCGAACTCTCTGCCCTTCGGTTGTGCGACATTCTCGAAACAACTCAACAAGTGGAACTGGATTGTGGCGCTTTGTACCATGCATTAAATGGACTAAAGCTCTATCGCAACCGCCGATCAGGAGGTGCTAATGCCGTTGAAACAAGTGACGTAGAATCCAGTGCCGTCGAAAATGTTACTCAGTGAGTGCGAATACTGTGGTTAAGAAACGGAAGTGGCTCAAGCGTCTGTTAGTCGTCAGCGCGGCACTCATCACTTTGGTTCTGGTTGTAACGGGCGGGTTTTACTGGTGGTGGTTCAAAGCGCCATTTGTTTTAGTCCCGAATGTCGAGTATGGGCAGCGCGATGGCGAACCGCTTTTGTTGGATGTCTTTCAACCACCCACGCCCAATGGAGCGGGTGTGATCTTAATGGTCAGCGGCGGATGGCGGTCCAGTCCAAGTTCCGTACGTCCTTACCTATTTGCACCGTTCTTGCGGCGCGGTTACACCGTTTTTGCGGTGCGTCACATTTCCCAGCCTAAATGCTTGATAGGTGACATCGTATCGGACGTTCAGCGTTCGGTCCGGTTCATTCGCCTGCACTCGAACAAGTACGGGGTTGACCCAAATCGTCTGGGGGTTATCGGCGGAAGTTCTGGCGGGCACTTGTCGTTGATGATTGGAACGCGCGGTATGCCAGGGACCTTGAGTGCGAATGATGAGGTCGATCAACAGTCGAGTGAGGTTCAGTGCGTTGCCTGTTTTTACCCACCCACTGACTTGCTGAATTTAGGCGACTCGACAGAGAACTTGGGAGATGGCGGACCGCCCAAGAGCTTTAAAGAAGGATTTGGACCGAGAGCTGAGTTGTTGGAGTCATGGCATGTACTTGGGCGGGAACTTTCTCCGATCTATCACATTACGTCTGAAATGCCGCCTACCTTCATTGTGCACGGAGATGCAGACACACTTGTCACTATTGACCAATCCGAGCGATTTATCCAAGAGGCGAAATTGTTGGGCTGCGAGGTCCAATTCGAGACACGACCGGGCAAAGGACATGGTTGGCCAACCATGTTTTTAGACATCATTAAATTCGCGGATTGGTTTGATAAATACCTCAAACCGTGAGTGCAACAATGTAGAACAATTGTCCCAATTGTTTTTTTGTTGCCCAACTGAAGAGTTGCATAAAGCGATGAAAGAAACAGAAAAATTGGGGACACATAAAGGTTAGATTTTTTACATTTCGGCGGACCAAAGGCTTGCATATCGACACAATATGGGTATCATGGGTGCCAGTGTTGGCAGGCTAAGGTCGTGAAAGCGTACTTTAGGGCCGAGATCTTTCCGGTAATTGACGCAGGGTAGCCGTTTAACCGAGGGATTTCCGCTCGAGACGCACGAGAAATTCTTGTTTGACCTTGGTAAAAAGACACGGCTACCAACTCCCCACCCCTCCTTCCGACGCACAGAGTTGATTCTGCCAAATCGCAAGTCTCAACTTATCCATTTGCCGGGTGTCCTCCACTCAGCAATAATCTACCCTGTGCGTTGTTTTTTTCCCCCGCGACGTATTTCCCGATAACGGACTTAGCATGCGTCAAACTCTTGAAGATAGCCGCCGAGACTTCATTCGTGGGTCTTCGTTGTTGTTGGCCGGAGCGGTTCCCGCGGCGTTAGCGCATGCCTCGGTTCATTCCTCTCCTCAAAACAATCAGCTTCGCATTGGCCTGATCGGATGTGGCGTGAGGGGCACCGCCGCCGCAATTCACGCCCTGGCGGCGGCCGGACCAAGTGGACGGTTGGTTGCAGTTGCCGATATTTTTGAAGATCGACTGCAGCAGGCCATGCGGACGCTCAAGAGCAAGTTTCCTGAGCAGGTCGCGGTTGATGGCCTGCAGCGTTTTGTAGGTATGACTGCCTATGAGCGGTTGCTCGCCACCGATGTTGACGCCGTTATTTTGACGACGGCGCCTGTATTTCGTCCCATCCACACTGCAGCCGCGATCGACGCTGGCAAACATGTTTTTGCAGAGAAGCCCATCGCCGCTGATGCACCAGGCGTCCGAAGTTTCCTGAATTCTTGTGATGAAGCCGCGCGGAAAGGTTTAGTGCTCGCCGTCGGATTCCAGCGACGGCATATGGACAGTTACCGCGAAACGATCGAACGAGTGCGACAAGGCGCTATTGGACAGTTGAAGTCTGCGGCGACCTTCTGCCAAAGGCCTTTGCCGGTCGAAGTGCCACGCCGGCGTGGACAGTCAGAGCTCGAATATCAGCTTCGGAACTGGCGATTGTTTGATTGGACGGGGGGCCACGGAATTGTCGAGGAACTGGTACAAAATCTTGACGTAATTAACTGGCTTGTCGGCGAACACCCCATCGAAGCTCAATCCAGCGACGCCGTCGATGACGATAGCGACCTATATCTTGCACCCCGTGAAGACCCTGTTGGTACCGAATGGGGCAAAGTGGTCGAGTTCACCTATCGCAGTGGTTTTCATCTGTTTAGCCATACCTCTACAAATGGAAAACAGTACAACTCACGGGAACGTGTGACGGGGTCTCTCGGTTATTGCGATCTCAAGCAAGGAAAAATATTTGATCGTCAATCGCGGCTCATTTGGAAATCGAATGCGAATCGCGACGGCTACAAGACAGAAATCGAACGGTTTATTTCAAACATCCAACAATCCCAATGCTCAGGCAACAACAGGGAATTGGCATTCGAAAACGAAGGTCGTTACGCCGCGGAAAGTACCTTGACAGCTATCATGGGGCACATGGCAAGTGCACGTCTCGGGCGAATGCGCTGGGGCGACTGTTTTGCGAGCAACGAACAAACAATGCCATCGCAGCTACTCGAACAGCTAAGCAGTTAAGACAAATATGAGGGTAGATGTTGTCACACATGTTCCTCAATTTTTCCGTGTTGTAATTTCACTCGTCGAGTATTAGCCAACAATTGATTACAATCGGCGCTTTGCCGAATAGAATGCGTAACCAATACAAGAGCGAACTCCGTGACTGAAAAACCGCTACCCCCGCTACGGCACTGCTTGATCGCCGAGGTCATTGGAACTTTCATTTTAATTTTTTTTGGTTGCGGAGCGGTGCATTCGGCGGTTCTATTTGGAGCTCAGTCGGGTCTTTGGCAAGTTGCCATCGTGTGGGGCGTCGCAATCATGCTCGCCATCTATGCGGTTGGGAACATCAGCGGAGCTCATATCAACCCGGCGATCACCGTCGCCATGTACGTGTGGAACAACTTTGACTCGAAACGCGTGCTCCCATACATCGGGGCTCAAGTATGTGGAGCGATTCTTGCCGCTGCCCTGTTGTTCTTGCTATTCTCGCCGAAGTTGGCAGCGTTGGAAAAAGCGAAGGGCGTCGTCCGCGGGCAGCCTGGAAGCGAAATCACTGCTTGTTGTTATGGTGAGTTCTACCCCAACCCTGGTGGACTTGCCGCTGGCGAAGAAGTCTATTCCTCGGTGGTACATGCTGAAATGAAAAAGACCGTGCCCCACGGAGTCGCTTTTTTAGCAGAAGTCATTGGCACTGCAATTTTGGCTCTCATGGTCTTTGCACTCACCGAAGAGAAAAACCCAGTTGCTCCACTGCATAACAATGCACCGATTTTTATTGGCTTGACTGTGTCCATTCTGATTTCAGTGATTGCTCCCCTAACGCAAGCTTGCTTTAATCCAGCCCGCGATTTTGGTCCGCGGCTATTTAGCGCACTTGTCGGCTGGGGGCATGTCGCCTTACCACTTGGTGACGAGTGGGGCTGGCTTACGGTCTACATCATCGCACCCACACTCGGTGCTGTGATTGGTGGAGGCGTGTACATGCGAATCATCAAGCCGCTTTATCATCCGAATTAGTTTGCTCTATCTGTATAACCAGTGGAACATGCCGTTGGGAGAGAGAGGCTCCTGCCGAGCTTTTTCGGGCAGCGTTCTAACGTCCAACAGCCAACCGAGTACAGGCCCTTTACTTGTGAACGGCAGGTGGCGGCCGGAGAAGGCTCCGCAGGAGCGTCGGCCCTCCCATGCTTGCGTCACGAAGATATTTAGAGCGGGAGAGAGAGGCCACCGCTCTAAACATCTTTATTGTAAACATTCGCCGAAGGTGTGGGGAGTAGTATAGCGATCTAGCGACGGGAGGCGAAATATTCTAATTGCGGGGCATGATGAATGCTTCGCTGCTTGAACCGATTTCCCTGGCTGAACAAGTACGTTCGCTGATAGCG
>JBGSUV010000059.1:0-109779 GCA_041753315.1 Pirellulaceae bacterium
CTATCCGGTCCTACTCTGGCCGCCAATCCCGATAGTTCCTAGCCGAAACCAAAGCCGAACAAGACGAAAAACCTGCCGCTGGCAACGATTCCAGCCAGCAACCAAAATCGTCGCGCCCACACCTTCGGCGAATGTTTACTCTCGAACTCACTTAAGTTCTTTTGATTTAAAGCTTTATGAGAATTCGAAAAAGAGAGTATTGTTACGAAGAGGGTTGCGCTCGGGGAGGGCGGAAACTTCACGCGACGACGTGCTTAACGTCAAACCGTTGATGGTGGTATTAAAAGATTGCCCGAACCGAGCCAAATGCGTTGCGTTCGAAACAACCCCCAACCATAGCAGAACTCATGATGTCTATTGCGAATCACCTGAGGAAAATTCAATTTTGGTTGTTCCGCAAAAAAATGACATGACTCCCAGGCGTGATAACGTGAATGCGACTCCAATTGCCAAAAGATACGCAATACAACTTGAGTAATCAGCGATCCATTGTGGTGTACCCGAGATGGTTGTCTCGTAGATGTGTCCAATTTTCCAGCTTGAGCCAAAGAAAGTGAAAGTGAACCAGTTGGCTCCGTTGTGGACTCCAACGATCGCCCAGATTGAACTGGTTTGAAAGTAAACGCAGGAGTAAAGTAACCCAGCTGACATCAGGGCCAAGGCGTAAGGGATTGAGAACTCGTTTGCGAGGAAATGCCCCAATGTGAAAACGAGCGACGAGGCAACCGCCAGGATTACTGGATGAACTTTCTTACGTAAGTTTTCAAATGGGTAAGCCCGTATCGAGAATTCTTCAATGAATGAGTTGAGCGTTATGAATCCGATCAAGAAATACAGGTAGTGCAAAACGTAGCTGATCATCGAGAGATCCGTCGGCACTATGTTAGAAAACGAGTATTCGTCGGCGAAAAGCAATAGCATTGCCAACCATACAGCTTTGGTTGCAATTCCAAAAATGGTTCCAGTGATGAGCGGAATCAAGAAACCGGGTCGAAACCCCAAGTCTTTCAAGCTGCGGCGATGAAGATACCTTTGCGCTAACGCGATCACGAGAACAACGGTGGCCCCGTAGCAAAAAAAGAAAAGCACGGGGACTGGTTGAAACTGAAATTGAACACCACTCAGAGTCGACATGTCGACGCCCAGTAGTTTGGCAATTCCGAGAAACGGTAACATGGAAATCATCGCAATCGAAGCGATGGAAGTCACCAAAACGACTTGCAACCACAATGGACGTTCCTGTGGCGAGTGGTCTCTCAGGTAAGTAGCTGTTGTCCTAGTCAAGAAAAACCTGATTCTTTGGGGCTTTAAAGAACAACCATGGATAGCACGCCAGGTGTGAGTTAGAATTGCAACGTTTATGTTACACACTGTTACGTATGCGTAACAGTGCGGTTCCAAGGAAATTATAGAAATTCTATGAATGATGAAAAAAACGACTCGCGAATCGAGCTGGTTTGCTCGGACATCACGTACGAGATTGCGACCGGCGTGTTTTTGCCAGATCAAAAACTGCCAACCATTCGAGAAGCTGTTCAGCGGTGGCAGATGGATCATCGACTGGTGTTGAAAGCGTACAAGCGATTGGAGCGACTTGGGCTTGTCAAAAGTGCTCCACGTTCTGGCTACTTTGTGGCCGTTGGTACGTCACACGAAATAATCTCAAGGCACCGTTTTGAGTTGCAATCCATGTTCGAACGCGTCTCAGGTGAAATTTCCCAATCAACCAAACTGTCGATTCTAGGCACTTTCAGGTACTTGGCCAACTTAGCGGAAATCCAGGCAAGAGCGAATCCCGAAGTTGTATTTGTCGAGTGCACATATATTCAAGCAGCAGGGCACGCGGAAGAGATAACCAATGCTTTGTCAGTTCCTTGTTTGCCAATGACGATCGATCAAATTGGCGGGAAGCTCACTCGAATTCCGCATCAAGTAAAGACGGTTTTGATCACCGGCTTTCACTTTGCAGAATTTCAACAGTGGCGATCATGCAAACGGTTTAACCTCCTTTCGGTTCCAATCCAAGTGGATCCTAAATTGGTCCAACGCAAAGGCGAGCAAGCCGTGTTGTTTGAGTCGGAACAGTCGCAGGCAGAGCACATGGGAGCTGATCTGCAGTTTTTGCAATCGGCCAAAATTATAACTAAGGTCGTGTCTGACATTGAGTCGGCGCTGTCTGACTTGTTCAAGAACCGCAAGCAAAAATCCAAAATTCGGGCCTACCTTTCGCCCCGCCTTTGGGGCGAAGTGAGTCAAGACTGGCGCGACCATGAAAACGTGGAACTGACTCGATTCAGAATTGCCGAATCAGCTTGGCCAGCAATTGCGGACGCGATGGCACTCCCATTGGGAGCGATGGCAAGCTTTCGATCATAACAGGACAAATGAATGAAGGCGCGGATGCCCGTTCCCGGACACCCTTCCAAAATAACAACACCTAGCACTTGCCCTCGCCTAGTGCTTTGCCCGTCGGAGCTATCATTTGGTATACTGGTCTCCTTGAGACTCCTAGTCTCGCACAGGGGACTGATCCTACACGGTTGGCACCCCATAAACTTATGCCCATACCGGGCGTACCCAAGGGATCCACCGGAGCCCTCACCGAAACGGTCAGAACATCCAACTCAACCCCTCGGGCCGCAGTGATCCCGGTCGTTATTTGGCAGTAGACATGTATGAGGCGACCACCGAACTTCTGCTCAATGGCAAAGCGACTCGATACCGAGTGCTGTCTAAAGGCGATCCGTTGACACACGGCGAAGCCCTTGATTTACTTCGTGACGACGGTGACTTCCGCTCGTTTTTGACTGCCCAATTGAATCAATCGCCATACACTGCGTTTCGATGGGAAACACCGCAGATTCAAACGAAGACTCGTTCGCGCGATTTTGAATTCGTCTTACTTGACAATCCCTCATTCACAAAACGGAAAACCGATACGGAAACATACAAATCGTACTTTGCGACAACGCATGATGAAAATGGAATCGTATCGTTTGCCAATCTTAGCGGCGACGCGACCTTGATTGTGCCGTCACCGCGAACAAGTGACGACGCCTACGGACACTTCGCCTCCTTTTTGCGAAAGGCTCCTGTATTGCAAATCGATGCTTTGTGGCAAAAGATTGGGGAGATGGTTGTTGGGATGGTATCCGATCGCCCTCTCTGGCTGAGTACAGCTGGTGGGGGCGTGGCTTGGCTGCATGTCCGACTTGATTCAACGCCAAAGTACTACGGTTACGCGTCGTACCGAGATGCCAAAGAGTAAAAAAATGCGCGCGAGTTGCGGGTCGCGCGATTCCTAATAGCAGAGTCATTCGGCCGCAACCTCGCGATTTCGTCGTTATCCAAATAGGAAGAACCAATGAATCGAATTCCACTACTACTGATTCAGTGTCTTTTCATCAATGCATTGATGCCGTTTTGCGTCGCAAGTGATCCGGTTATTGGTCCTCCAACATGGATTGTTGATGCCCGAATAGTCACCGACGCCCCTCACGGAAAACCAGAGTTCACTGGTACCATCGTGAACTGGAGTGAGTCACAACAGACCTTTGCTCATCCGCTTACAAAGCAATTCGGTTCCAACAAGGTCAGGAGGGGGGGGAATCCGACTCGCACTCGCTCGATTTTCATGCTTACTTCAGAGCGAATTATCGCAACGTTGGACGCGCTCAAGTTCTCGCGACTCGACGGCTCCATTGTCAAAACAGATGATCTAGAGGGTGTACTCGCGACTAAACGGGCATTTGCTTTCGTTCCAAAAGGAATCGACATCCATCCGTCAATCGCCGCATCCCTGCATCCTGATACAATTGTCATCACTCGAACTGCATATGAAACCGATCCGGTCGTTATCCCACTTCCTGACGAGTGATAACCAAGAGATGCACTTGCGTTCTGGAAATGTTTAGAAAACAAGCTGGTCGCACCCCGCCCGAGTTGTTCGTATCTTCCTGGTCCCCTCCCCGACCAGGATAGCCGAATCTCGCGAGCTCTCTCGGTTAACAATGGCAGGCGAGTTAACAGAATTGGCGATGTTAGAGAGTCGCTTAAAAATGTTTGGCAGAAAGTTTGAGACTCCCGTGTCCGCGGCCTGCTTGCCTGGTGAAAGCAGCCAGTGCTTTTGCGGTTAGACACTACGTGTTGTGTCCGGGGCCGTTTGGAAGGTGGATGAGCCATGGCAGATCTTGCCGGTAAGAGAATCGTGATTTCGGGAGGCAGCGGGTTTCTTGGTTTGTCGATGGCAGAGTATTTCAGTAAGGCCGGTGGTGATGTAACGATTCTTTCGCGGTCTAGACCCAAGGGAAACGATCTTTGGTCACACATAAGCTGGGACGGTCGTTCGCTCGGCAATTGGCAGGAATCAATCGATGGCGCTGACGCGGTTGTGAACTTGGCCGGGAGAACTGTGAGCTGCATCAAAACGCCGGACAACCAAGATGAAATCCTAAGGTCGCGGGTCGAGTCGACACGGGTTCTTGGAGAGGCGATGCGCGCTATAAACTCGCCGCCGCCGGTCTGGGTGCAAATGAGCACGGCGCATATTTACGGTGACCCACCATCTGTACTATGCAACGAGGAGAGTTTCGAAGGAATCGGCTTTGCTCCCACCATTGGACGAGCTTGGGAGACGGCTTTCACCGAAAGCAAATTGCCAAGCCAGCGTGGCGTCATCATGAGAACAAGCTTTGTGGTTGGTCGCGATCGCGGTGCCGGCGCTGGAGCGCTTGGAACTCTTGGCTTAATTGCAAGGCTTGGACTTGGAGGTAGAGTTGGCAAAGGGACTCAGGGCATGTCATGGATTCATGAGTATGACCTTAATGCGTTGTTCGCTAGAGCGATCTCGAACGCCTCTATGTCGGGTATCTATATCGCTTCCGCTCCGAATCCAGTCTCGCAGATAGACTTCATGCGAACGCTTCGCAAAGTCATCCGAATGCCAATTGGACTATCAGCCTTCGAGTGGATGGTCCGGTTGGGAGCGCAGTTGGTGTTTCGCACCGATCCAGAGCTCGCACTATACGGTCGCTATGTCGTGTCAAAGCGACTGGCAGAAGAGGGTTTCAGGTTTCAGTTCCCGACGCTTGAGGCGGCTTTAAGAGAACTACATCCTCGGTAAACTAGTATTTGGTTCTTGATGGATGCAGTACGAGCGAGAAGCTCTGCGTGTGCAAACATTTGGAGGAAGATTTGGTTGACGCCAACGGCTCGATCATCCGCGCTTGGTCGGTGCAATTGTTTACTGTTCGCCCTGTGTGTGGATCCTGCCCATCGCAATCACGGGCATCATCGTAGTCAATTTCGGGGGGCTCAACGGTCGTTGGACTGCGAAGCCGCTTTCCGGAGGGCAAGAACGTTGATCCTGCCGATGGTCCTCCACGGGCTGTGGGACAGCTCGATTTTCCTGAGCGACACCACTGGAGTAGCGACCACCGACGCCCAGTGGGGCATCTATCCGCTGGCGATCGTCTGCGCGATCGCGGTGCTGCTGAACATTCGGAAATCCACCTGGCTCGTTGGCTTTTGAGCCGGTTCTGTTAGCCGCTCTGTCAGTGTAAGCCAGCTAAAATTGCGGTTAGTTTGTCCCGTAGGGAACCGGAACTTTATCGAGCTTAAATGAATGGGATTGAGGCTTTCCAGTCTTCTCGGTTGCCCGGACTATAACCGACTTGATCTCTCGTCCGTAAGGCAGTCCGCTAAAAGTGAAGGTTTGCGTGCTATTGGATTGAGCCTCTTGTCCGAAAGATTCGCGTCCATTGCCATTACCACCTCCAGTGCCGCTCGCACTACTACTTCCGCCTGCACTTCCAGATGCACCTGGGGCGTGCAATAGTCCTTCGCTGTCTTGAATCAAAACTTCCAAGGCACCTAGTTGCTCCAAAACTGCTATCAGCATCGCTTGCGGATTTCCGAATTGGTTCCCTCGCTTTTTGGTAAGCTGAGGAAGAGATAAGGTAACGTGAATGCCGCGATCATCGTTTTGAAGAGCTTTGAGAACAAATGAGTGTTCTCCGCTCTTCTTTGTTGACGGTCTGCCATTGGGGAACTCCACTTCAATTCGACGGCCCGGAGTTACATTGAGATCTCCGGAGATATTCAAGTACTCGGTATCATTCTCCTCCTGGAAGTAGGCGATCATTTCACCTTCAAGTCCTTTCTCAAAAACGGGATCGAAGAAGTTGGATGCGCCCGGTCCCATCCATAGGACGGGCTTTCCTTCATCATCAATTGCTTGCATGTTTTCCAGTTCGAAGATCCCTTGGTTATTTGATTCGACCTTTAATGCGACCGCAATGTTGGGGCGAACGAGTCCGGCATTGCCACCGGATGTAACGCTGCCGGATGAGGAACTTGAGCCACTCAAAATTCCCCCTACTGCACCACCCGAGCTACTTGTAGCGTTTCCGTTACCTCCGAAAAACTGCTCGATCCTCTGAAAGTTCCTTGACGAATTTTGGTTTGCCCCATTCTGAAGATGCTCAAGCAGCATGTTGGCTGCACGATTGGATGACGGTTTTCTCCTCAGTTTCATTTGATCAATCGCATCCGTCTTAGTCACCTTGATAACGAACTTACCAGCATTTGCAGTGATCGGTGCTTCTTGCTCGTCATTTTGAACACTCGTATCCGATTGCTGAGACTCACTCAATTGTTTTTGAGCGCTGTTCACCTCTTGCTGTTTTGATTGATTGCCCGACTTTTCGTCCAGGCCTAGTTGTCCCACCTGAAGTAAGAGCAGCCAAGAACTAATCGAAACGAATGCTATCCACGGTGTTGCCATCACTAATCTCCTGAAAAGGGACTTTGAAAGAGACTGTCGTCCGGTCTGAAAAAACGACTTTGGAAAAGGCACAAGTTGAGGTTGTTCGACGTGCGCCAGACATCGCTTTAGTAACGCCGCAACCTCTGCAGCAGACTGGAATCGCGAGTTCCTATCTATGCTGAGCAACCGGCGAACGATCTCTGCAAACCACTCTGGGAGCTCTGATACCAACGAGCGAATCGAGGGAGGGTTTACATCTATAACCTTGCGTATAGCTCCGTAGGGAGTGGATGATCGAAATGGCGAGCGGCCACAACTAGCTTCATAGAGCACACATCCAAGGCTAAACAGGTCAGTTCGATAGTCGAGTTGCTCGTCGCGAGCCTGCTCTGGAGACATATACTCGGGCGTACCAAGCAGTGTATTCGTGCCGGTAAATCTTAGATCGTCGATAGCTTTGGCAATACCAAAATCCATAATCATGACTCGATCAACATCACTCTCAAGCAGGATGTTTGCTGGCTTGATATCGCGATGGATAAGTCCCTGCGCATGGGCAGCTTCGAGCCCAGCGGAAATCTGCAAGCCGATTCTCAAAACTTCCCTCAGGCTGAGATGTCCGCGATGCTGCAATCGACTTTGCAGCGATTGCCCTCGCACAAATGTCATCACCAAGTACGGATTGCCTTGCCACTCCGAAATCGCATGGATACCAACAACGTTATCGTGCACTACCGCAGCAGCAGATTGCGCCTCGCGAAGGAATCGCTGTTTGAAAACTGCGCTTGGGATCAGCATAGGGACCAGCATCTTAATCGCCACGTATCGATTCAATGATGGATCGAAAGCCTTGAAGACGACTCCCATTCCACCACGGCCTAGCAGTCCAACGATCTCGTACGTTCCGATTCGCCCCATCATGCGAGGATCGTCCGATGGCCCCAAAAGTCTTTGCAAAGACGCCAAGTCCTCCGGCTCTGTTGTCGCATCTGAGTCTTGCTTGTCACTCAAGGAATCTCGGAGTACATGCCACTCATTTGCAGACGCAGTACTCTCCTCAAGCCGACTCCTACACTTTGAGCACGCAGATAGATGTGTCTCCAAATCCTGGATCTCGACATCGGATAACTCACCTCGGAGAAATCGAGATAAAAAATTTAGGTCACAATGAGTATGCTTCATTTTCATTGTTTAGCTCGCAATATCATTGCGTTATTGAATCCTCGTCCAGGTCCGCGATCCTCTGTTTGATTCTTTGCATCACGCGAGATCGGGCAATGTATACTGCCCCCACCGACTTTCCGATTCTTTCGGCGACTTCTTGAGCTGACAATTCCTCGATCGCCGTCTCCCAAAATGCAGTCCAAGTTGTCGATTCAAATTCACCACGCACTTGTTGGGCAACCCACCTGAGTGTTTCACGTTGCCATTCGAGATCAAACCAGAGCTTATCGGCCTGGTCGGGGCGTTGATTCATTTGCTGCAAAGATGTCGACCCACCAGACGCTTGATCTTTGGGGCGCCTGCTCAATGCGTTAATCGTGGCATTGCGTACTACCGTTTGAAGCCACGTTCTGAATCGAGCTCGAGAAGGATCGGTTTTCCATTTGCCAATGTTCTTTAGAACCAACAGAAGCACTTGCTGTGCTAGATCTTCCGCATCGTCAAATTGCAGTTGTTTACGAAGAGCGATTCGTACAATGATTGGGCGATAAATGAACGCAAACTCTTCCCAAGCAGCGTTGTCACCGCCGTCCTGTAATCGTTGGATCAGGCTATGTCTAGTCTCGGGATGCATGGTCCAAACGGTTTTCTCGGAAGTGTTGTTTTCGCGTCACCTGATTACACACATATGGCCACCGATTCCTTTCAGGAAAATGCGCCTATTTTCAAATTTTAACGCTTTAGCTCTGGAAATAACTGAATTTAGGAACCAGATAGTATCCTTGTCCGCTCGTTCAATGTCCATATTTGTCATTGTCTCGACCCGGCTTCCCAAGTTCGCTTGACGAGGCGCTTCCACAGCATCCGCTGTTTTTCCCAGTTCGGCAGGATCGCAATAATGGCTTCTGGGTGCGCATACTCAGTGGCGATCAACCTCTGGCATCGATCACGAAGCATTGGATGGTCCCAAACAATGTCTGAGAGAAATCGTTGAAGTGTCCGGGGAGGAACCTTCTGGTCCAGCGCCATTGCTTCTACGTTCTTTCGCTGGACATCTGATAGCAATCCGCGACACTCGTTACGCGATGAACTGCAGCGAACAATAGAAAATGCTGGTGGACAGGTCATCGAAAATGACGCATCGGCGAACGATTTGGGCGGCGACCAACTGCAACTTGAATACACCGATGGCAAGCACCACGGGAAGGTTGTCGCTCGGGTTCATCCCGCGCCCGAAGATGAGCATAAACTCGTTCCCGGTGGCAAAGTGGCCACTCACCAACTGGCGATCGAAGTTGCTGAGACCTTTCAGGCCGATGGTCACTGATGAGTCGCAGGGGCAATCGGTCCCATTTTGCGATAGAGTCTAAGAACGGATGTCGGCGACACAAAGCGATGGAGTGATTTCACTCCGAAAGCCCAATCTGTGTGAGCACCGCTTCCGGGAATTGCATCTTCCATTTCTGCTACCCGGCTTTCTCCTTGAACCACATAGATCGATAACGAAACACTGCTGCTTTTGCTTGGGCCTCCGAGCCTGCATCGCCGCCCCTTGCACCTACTCGCTGTAGTTCCTTTACCCTTTGCCAAGTCAACAATGCGGTGCGCAATGATTCCTGAATGAGATCCATTCGCTCTTGTTTGGCGTCGGCGGCATCGAGCCTAGCGGTCGTCAACTCCAGCTGAGCGTCTAGGAGTTGGCTAATGGAGTCCAATCCTTCATCGTTTCGGCTCTGTAACGCACTTACCGCTTCCTGCAGAACATCAATTCGAGATTTCTGGATTACATCAATAGTGCTGTCGCCAACGAGTCCAGGGGGCAGGAGACCAGTACCAAACTCCTGCGGGATTCCCTCCTGTTCGGACGCAGGCGATTCCGCGGCCTTTTCCTTCAGCCACAAGACTCGGTAGCGAAATACGGCCGCTCTGGTCAATGCCTCAGTTGCTGAGTCACCACCGCTGGCTCCAACCCGTTGTAGTTCCTTTGCCCTTTGCCATGCCAACAGGGCTGAGCTTAATGCTTCCTGAATCAAGTCCAATCGCTCTTGAGTCACGTCGGTGGTCTCTAATCTGGCGATGACCAACTGCTCCTGTGACTTACATAAGTGGTTGATATTTTCCAGTCCGTTTTCGAAGCGACTACGTGCCGCATTAACGGCTTGCTGCAACGCATCAAGTCGAACTAGCTCGATCGCTTCCACACCTGCGTCGCCGTCAAGTCCAGAGGGGAGTAGACCCGTACCAACGTCTTGCGGGATTCCCTCCAGTTTCGACTTGGCTAGTCCATTCGTATTGGGTTGGGTGCGTCCCGCAGACTTCTCTTTTAGCCACATGTTTCGGTATCGATACACTGCGGCCCTAGTCGTGCTTTCGGATGCCCTATCGCCACCTCGCCCGCCCACCTTCTGTAGCTCAACTATCCTTTGCCATCTTAACAGAGCCGAGCGCATCACTTCCTCGATGGTATCCAATCTCTCTTGCTTGACGTTGGTTGCATCCAGCTTTGCGATCGCTAACTCCTCATCAGCATGCATTACGCGAATTACATCGTCCAGCCCTTCCTGATAGCGGGCCTCCATCGCTTGCACCATGTGTTGCAAGGCTTCGATCCGACTTTGTTTGATTGCATCGTATGTCTCGCCAACAAGACCAGGAGGAAGAAGCCCCGTGCCCACGTTGTTCGGAATACCCTCCTGCCCAAAAGCGGATGCTGATAAAAGCAACAGTACTGAAAGAAATTTCATGAGCCATCTCCCGAAATCAATATGTCGCATCCAAATCAGCTATAGAGTATAGTGAATCAAGTTTCTTGGTACTGGTGTTTTGCTCTGCCAATTCCCAACTAAGCAAATGCGAATTATCGAATGCCTGAGGGGCTTTCATTCTATTCGAAGCCTGAGTTACCGCGTTCGACAACAAGTGGAAAAAGCAATGAGTGACAGAACAGTTACTTGCAACCTGATCGTTCTCCGAAGTCGAGACCTCGACCGAGCGCATTCCTTCTATCGTGCTTTAGGACTGAGCTTCATCCGACATTCGCACGGTAGTGGTCCTATCCATCTCGCGAGCGAATCCGCAGGTCAGGTTTTCGAGATCTATCCTCTGACGGATCAGAGGGCTCCCACCGATTCAACGCGTGTGGGTTTCGCTGTCCCTTCCGTCGATGACACTTATGCTTCGCTTCTCTCCGCTGGCGGAACGTCGGTGGCTCCGCCGAAGGATTCTCAGTGGGGTCGGAGAGCAGTTGTCGCTGATCCAGACGGGCATCGAGTTGAGCTGTCTGCGAAATAGGCAAACGCCGCGAAGCTGCCGGAGTTGCTGCCGTTCGAAGATTACGACTACACGGGTGTTGGCAAGGCGAGTCAGACTGGCGTAAGCAACGAGATTGCTGGAACAAAATCATGAACAGCTCGCCCATTTGTCGCCCTGTCATACGGATCGATCTTGGGATGGTTCCGACCGATTCGGACAGAGATCGATAAAACCAATCTACTTACCTACTCGCTTGGTCAATTCAACACGGAAGTCCGGCAAGTGGCTGTGGTCCTCACGGCCATGACGTTGATGGACGAGATTCGATAATTTGACGTTAAGCTTACCGAATGAACTCGGCGTCACGTCAATCGCCGTGGGACGGTTTTCAGCTCGCAAAGCTGAGGATGTACGGCAATTTGTGGCCAAAGTAATTCGATCCGAAAACCCATCGATAGGACCGTAGACAAATCGGTTGAATTTGTGGGTTGGTCACCCAAGTGGCGACTCGGTTCTCGAAAAGCGACTCGGAGAAACCATAGTCAAGTCGGCCGTCACCAAAAGCGTAAGCCAACTCAAGTTGGCTCGATCCTGTTCAGAAGACATCGAGAATTAACTCTCGTCCGCCGTAGTAATAGATTGGCGTGGGGCCTTTTATTATTGCTCCGCGTTCCACCCGAAATCGGAAGAAACTTCCGTTCTTGCCCTGCGCAGTGAATGTGCAGCGGCCGAGAGCGATGTCATATAAGCTTCGCGAATGATTGGTGAGGAAGACTTCGTTTTCTGATTTGACGACCATTGCTCGAAAGCCTTCAAGGTCACCTTCACGAAACAGATATCCTGAAGGTTGCTGACGTTCAGAAATAAAATTTTCGGTTCCTTCTACAAAATGCCGTGCAGTCGCAAATGGCCATCGTTCCCACCAGATAGCAATTGCCGTGAGCGTTATCGCAAGAAGCATGGTGCGCAGCCGGAATCGCAGGAAACCCTTAACCAGGTGACTCATCAGCTTCCCTTCTCTACTCAACTTGTTTATGAGTGCCGTTTCAGAAGAAGTCAAATCTATTGGTACTGCAAGCCTGGATCAGTGTCGAAATCACTGCACTTTGCATCACAGCCTCGTAGGGGTGTGCGAATAACTTATTTGGATCGACAAAGCGCGCAGCTCAGCTCATAAGAAGCTTGCTGGTCGCCCTCTGCTGCAACGCGGAGAAGACTGGTCGTGATTACGTTGTTTTCGGGATTGCTGCTCGCGCCGACCATTTTAGCCGTGATAATAGTCAATGTAGAGGAGTCCGGAGGCTTGAGTTTTTGGTGTCGTGGTTGCTGGCGAAGGCTTCCTAGGCCGTCATCACACCGGTCGAACCGTTCCGCTCTGCTCCGACCCGGTTACACCACCGTGTTAAGTTGGAAGTGTGAAGTGAGTTTAAAACGAATATCGTCGATGATCGCTCACAGTTGTGTTTGTTCAATTCCATAAATATGTTGCGATACATGCCTTGACAGGCATATATCCACGAGGGAATATAGGCATTATGTTCGAACTGTTTATGGCGCTAGCCGAGCCGAACCGGTTACAGATTGTTGAATTGCTGGTCAACGAGCCATGCACCGTGCTCGACATCGCTGACCGATTGTCGCTACGGCAAACTCAAACCTCAAAGCACCTCCGCGTACTACGGGAGGCTGGATTGGTGTCGGTGGAGGTGGCTGGGCAACATCGACGGTATTCTCTCGAACCCAAGCGTTTGAAGGAGCTGGACAATTGGCTCGTAAAATACCGCCGACTTTGGGACGATCGCTTTGAACAGTTTGATCGTGTAATTGCCGACATAAATCATCAGGAGAACCAAAATGACTCTAAAAGCAAGCAACGAAAAAGAGAGAAATAGCACATCGCTGGAATTTTCTGGCGATCGACAAATCTGCATACGCCGACGATTCAATGCACCAGCCCACATCGTTTTTCGGACTTGGGTCGAACCGCAGTTTGTCCGACAATGGTGGGCGCCCAAGTCGCAGCAAGTCGAGATGGTTGTTTGCCGAGCCTCAGTCCAAGTGGGAGGTACCTTTCGTTACGTTATTCGAGACATGGCCGGTCAGGAATTTGCCTTCTCCGGAGTTTATCATGAAATCGTTCCAAGCAAGCGACTCGTGTACACCCAGTGCTTCGAGCCGATGAGCGAGGAAGGAAAAGTAGAAATCACCGTTAGCTTTTTCGAACATGCTGGCTGCACCGATGTGGAATCGGTTGAGACCTACGCAAGCAAAGAAGCCTTGCAAGCTGCTCTCTCCGCTGGGCTTGAACATGGCATGCGAGATTCCTTGCAGCAACTTGAGGAACTGCTCGCACACAGTCTTCTGTCGTAGTTTGAGTCAGCCACGTACACCCCCACATCTTCGCCCTTTGATTCCGGAATCAGCTATGCACCCGTTACTTCTCGTGTCCAGATGGAGTGCCATTGTATTTGCCATTTTGTTGATCGCGTTACATGTTTTCGATTCTAGTGTAGATGCGTCATGGCAACCAATTAGTGACTACGCGCTTGGTCCTTGGGGTTGGGCAATGAAAATTGCATTTGCATCCATGGGACTTGCATTTTTGACGTTGGGTGTTTTCTCGTTCACTTCGGAAAAAGGCATTCTGATTAAAATCGGTGGAACGCTAATAATTCTGGCTGCCATCGGAAGCTTTATTGGAAGCGTTTTTGATACGGATCCAGCCGGGACAGGGCCAGATGCCATGACAACTTCAGGGCAAATCCATGCAGGCGCGGCTGGTCTGTTGGGATTTATGGTCCTTTCGACCATTTTCTTTACGATCCACACGATGAGAAGCGGTTCCGCTACTGAGCGTTGGTATTTGCTAACTACCACTTGTCTACTTTGGATAGCCGAAATTGTGCTTGTAGGTGCGATGGCCACAATGTTGAGCAAAACCAACGGGCAAATTGGTCCGGACACTCCCTTTGGCTGGCAGGGACGTATCGTCTTATTCTTGTGTGCCATGTGGTGCATATTTTGTGGCCTCGCATTGCAAACAAACAATGCTCAGTATCACCTGCAACCTGAAAGTGGAAAGGGCAGTACAGCTTGAGGGAGCACGGCTACAATGCTTGGTGTAGTTTGTCCACCGTCTGGCGACGGTTGCTACGATGTATTGCGTAGCCACCGTCGCCAGACGGTGGATTGATAGATTCTTTACCAACGATCGAGACTGATCCAGCAGCGAATCCAGCGTATGAGAAACGAGCTACATGACTCCTTGCCAAGGCTTGAACCAGGATATTATCGTGGACAAGCGTACGTTCATTGGGTGATGACTATTGAGGATCGCAAGACGGGATGGCTAATTCCGATCTTTTACTACAAGTTTCGTGAGATATTGACCCATGCCGCTTTTCGATACGCGTTCGCCTGTCCCATTTACTGCTTGATGCCAGATCACATGCACATGCTTTGGCTTGGAATTGACGATCGCAGCGATCAACTAAAGGCTTCTGAGTACTTCCGCAAACGGCTTGGAGAACCACTTAGTAAACTAGGCGTCGAGTTCCAACATCAGCCGTATGATCATGTGCTTAAGGACGACGAGAGGCTGGAGAATGAGGTTTGCAATCTGGTTGAGTACATTGCGCGGAATCCTGAGCGCAAGAGTCTAGTCGCCTCAGATCAATTCAAATTCTATCCATACACAGATTGCTTGGTCCCTGGTTATCCGGAACTGAAGATATGGCAGCCTGACTTTTGGACTCGATTTTGGCGATGCTATTCATTCCTGAGAAAGAATGGTCTTTTCCGTCCTGCTGACGAACAACTGTAGCCACCGCTGCCAAGCGGTGGAGATATCCACCGTCTGGCGACGGTGGCTACGGGAATACTCACGTCCCCATGACATTTTCCCTAAGTTGTAATGGGCAAGGCCGAGTCCCGCTTGCCCTGCTGTTTTAAAGGGATTCGTAGCCTCGTCCACTACGATGACGTCGATAGATTTAATGCGGACGCACAATCTAAGTTCCTTCGACAATCAGACCGCGATAGATCGCTCCACGTCGTCGATGATTCGCAGCATCATCGTACGCTGGGCTGTCGTACCACTGGCAAGCAGCTTCAACACTCGGGAATTCTGCAATTACCACGCCTTCAACGTCTGGTCCCTCGAGAACTGTATGGGGGCCATAAGCCGAAAGCACTTTGATTGGAACACCTTGTAGCGTGGAAGCCACTTTGGCCCAATACGCTTCAAGTTCAGCGCGGTCGACTGTTTGTTCGCGAATAAAGATCATGTAGGCAGGCATCTGTTTCTCCTGATTGTGATTGAGTCTGGAATTTTAAGATGAAGCATTAAAGACCACCGGTCGCGTGGATGACTTCCCCGGTCAACCAAGCGGAATCCTCTGAGGCCAAAAATATCACGACTCGAGCAATGTCCAGCGGCGTTCCAATGCGTCCCAGGGGTGTCAATTCAACTAGCGTTTTTTCAATGTCGCTTCCCACGCCGTAGAGTCCAGCTTCCTTCGTGCCTTCGCTAAGCGTGGCTCCTGGGTTAACAGAATTAACTCGGATTCCACGCGAAGCTAGTTCCTTGGCAAGTACTCCAGTTACCGCATCGAGTCCGCTCTTGCTAGCTGCGTAAACCGAGAACTCGGGTGGTAATGATCGAGATGCGGCCGAGCCAATGTTGATGATGCTGCCACCACTAGAACCAAAGTGTTTGAGCGATTCTCGAATGGTCAACAATGGTCCAAGTAGATTGACATTCATTTCCCGATGAAACTCGGATTCCGTCATCTGCGTAATAGGCATCGACTGATACACGCCGGCGTTATTGACCAGAATATCAATCGATCCGAATGCGTTAGCCGCCTGATCAAACATGCGGGTCACGTCAGCAGAGTTCGACACGTCACCTTGAATCGCGATCGCTTGACCACCAGCGTCGGTAATCTTGCGAACAGCGGCTTCTGCTCCACTCTTATCAGACGCGTAGTTCACAACTACCGCGGCCCCAACTGCGGCGAGTTCTAGAGCGATACCCGCCCCAATTCCCTTGGATGCACCTGTTACCAGGGCTGTTTTTGCTTGTAATGTCGACATAATTGTCCTCCTACCACTTTTGACACCATCCACAGCGGACTGTGACAAAACCTTGGAAAACTTTTTTCAATTCATGTGCAGTGCATCGCGGATGTTGCGTTGTTCGAGCATTTTACGAAACCAATGAATCTGATCCTTCGGTTCGAGGAACGGATGATCGCGAAAGAGCGCCGAGTACTGCTGGTCCAATACGTCGTCGAATTGACCGTAAGTTCTAGTGGCCACAGTGCGAATCTGTATGACGCGTGGAGGCGAAAACTTCATGTTGCGCGGATCGACGTGGCCTGCATCAATAAAGCCCTTGGTCTTCTTGGGGCAGCGGCAGGGGTTATTCTCGTTGACAAGACCACATTGGTTGTTCATGAATTGGTACAAGTCGCGCCGAGCTCGGGCGAGCGATTGCCGGAAGTTATCCGGTGTCATCTCTAGAATCTCGCTGCCAACTGAGTCGCTGACACCAAATATCTCCGCCAAGACAAATATCAATCGCTGCTTTCGATCAAGACACAACAGCATTCCGATGGTGCAAGAAATCTTTGCTTCCTCCACCAAGAGCGGTACTTCGACCGGCACCGTCTTTGGATCTGGAAGATCAAGATCTGGAGTGCCGTTGATGGCGTCGGCATAGGCTGAGAAAGTTTGACGTTCGCTTTCACCCCCACGACGTTTCATGTTCAGTACATGATTCGTCGTAATCCGATAAAGCCAAGTTCGGAATTTACTTTCCCCATTAAACGTACTCAGCCGAGTGATTGCCTTGATCAAGACTTCTTGTGTGACTTCTTCGGCATCGTGAGGGTGAAACGCCATGCGGAGGGCGATATTGTAAATCCAGGCTTGATGACGAAGGATCAGTTTCTCTACTGCCGACTGACTGCCATTCTTCGATTGTTCGATCAACTCGCAATCGGTCGATTCGTCGACAAGCTCTGTAAAGGGATTATGCATGGCCATTTTTTCCTTAAGTTATCGATGAACTGCATGGGTGGACGATCGCACGCCTCTTGGACCCTGTATAGAATGGGCTGTGACAGTTGTTTCCCAAAATAGCAGAACTAGCTCTCGATTCGGTACTCGCTTTGCGGATCGACAAAACAACGCTTATCGGTTAAACCAAAACCGATTAGGGGTAATGGTCAATCGTGTTGTCGTCAGTCGATCTGCGATCGAGCGTTTCGATCACAGAGTGATCGACGACGATGATTCCTCAAATGACAGGGAAATATGGGAATGTCCGACCAAGACGAAAAAAAACAAGCTGAAACAACTTGCAGTCCGGCCTGCCCAGTATGTGGCGGATCGCTCATTGAAATCCGTGCCAAACTTCAGTGTTCGCGCTGCCATACGATTTGTGAGACTTGCTGCGAAGGCGGCCGTGGCTAGGACGAGCCGCCAGTTGGACGATGGCACTGATGGGCATGCCTCAACAAGCAACCAATCGTGCGACACTGAGCGCTGCCAACTCCACTTTTCTACGAGTCTCGCGTGCCTGGCTTTTGAAGAGTACTGGCGGTCTCGTCCACTACGATAATAGAGATTTAGTGTACGCGTCAGGATATGATTCACTGTCGCAAAACGATCGACTCAACCTGCAACTGACCGTCGCTAGCTGGCGCATAGACTCGCACGTATTCGTAACGTGAATTGGCAGGCGGCACGATGGTTCTCGATGCCGTAAATTCAGAGCTCGAAAAGAGATCCGGATTAGGCTCCGGCGACGCCAACGATATGTTCTGACTCGACAGGTAACTTCCATTCTCGTCAAAGAAATCGACTCCCAGCGTAAAGTCCGTCAGACGCCGATCGCGGCGCCGAAGTCCAAAGAATTCGAGTTGGTAACTCACTCCTGGTGTCAATTCAACGCGCTGACGCGCCCATTCCTCGGTGTTATAAGAACCAAAGAAACGAAAGCGGCCAGTAAGGAACGGAGAGACCTCCACCTGCGTGTCGCGAGAATGTTCCCAAAACTCGGGACCAGTCAAGCCACTAATCGTATGTATATCGTACGGTTGAGGGCCGGTTACCTGGGTGAAGTTCATAGTCGCATTCATCACCAGATTGCCTGATTGAAAGAATCGTGGATCCGGTAAGACCTCCAACAGTTCCAGATCATCCATAACGACCTTAGTTCCCTCATCACCAATCCAAATAAACAGGAAAGCATAAGCGGCTGTGGGTGGGGCATAGGTGCCGTAGGTGTTGTAAGCCTGATTGATATCTGTCGTACCATCTGTCAAGGGCGTTTGATAATGGGCGACCTCCGTCCATGTGATGTCGTAGTAACTGACGGCGGCAACCGCAAATCCAGCTTGCTGCGTAGGATCAACGCTCTGCTTGTAACCGTAGCAGCGTAACAACTGATACTCCGCTCCTGGTTGCATTTGGACAAACTGACCAAAGCCTCCCGTCCCCGTCAATTCCAACATGTTCGTATCGCGGTCCGGTCGACCCGTGCCATCCAAAACGTGGTATGGCCGTGGCAAGAACCGATGGTTCAAGTCGCGGTAGATCCATGCGTCGAGACCATCTGCAAAACTGGGATTCGTCGACACTCGGTACAGGGGGTGCGCAGCGCGGGCCGACGAAATCGTCAGTGGCATAGCGATCCACACGAACATATAGCACAGGAGCAGCAAGTTTTTGTGGACAGTCATATACATCTCTCGGGCTAGATTGAAGGAAAAGGCAAGGTCACTCTAGTCACTCCATAGGAGGCGGTCAATCTGTAGTAAAACGCATGAATCGCTGCTTATTTTGAGGACGCAATTAAATCCATGTACGACTGCTCACTGTCCGACATTTAACGTTCTAGATGCAAGTTGTTGTAGTAATTACCGCAGTGCCGCCTACCTTTGCGATAGGCTAGACCTGCTGGCGGACTTATTGAGCACGCCTGTCCATAAATATCTAGTTGCGGCAAAAGTAATCTCACTGACTAAACCTTCGAACCGCTTGGATTTTCAACTAGTAAACAGGCCTATGCTGATGCGAATCCAGTCGTTGGCTCTGAAATTTGAACTGCCAGTTCGGACTACATCAACTAGTTACCTCTTCGGCGTCGTACGCGGACAAACCATAGCGCGTCACTATTTGTTGATTTCCTTCAACAGGTCCTTGGCGTCGAGCCGCTGACGATAGTCCGGATTGCTATGTGCGAATGTGATGATGCCTTCTTTGCTTACAACGTAGATGGCCGGAATTGGCAGCGCGTGGTGAGTCTGGCCGGAGGCTTTCTCGAGGTCGATACCAAATCCTTTGTACTTGGTAACCGTTGCATCGTCGACTTTGAACGCCAGCCCAAAACTAGTCGCCACGTTGAGTTCAGAATCGGAATAGAGCGGAAACGGAATTGAACTTTTATCGATGTTGACTTTTGTGCTCTCAACCGAATCTGGACTGACTCCAATCATCTCAAATCCCTTCTCCTTCAGTTCGGGATAGATTTTGATCAACTGCTGGGTGTGTTTGGTACAAATCGGACACCAGCCACCGCGAAAGAAGACGATGACCAGCGGTTTTTGCTGATGGAGCGACGCAAGTGACACCTTTTTCCCATCCAAGCCAGTCAAGGACGCGTCCGGCGATTCTTGCCCCTTCTCCAGCGGCTTGGTGGCCGTGGGTTCTGCTGCTATCCGACCTTCTTGAGCTTTTACACTTAGCGCCATCACGAGAATACCAAGCAGCGCAGTAAAAAGAATTCTGATGTTCATGTTGAATCAACCTTTTTTTTGATGAATAGGAACTGAAGTCGCCAAGTGCTTACAAGCCGATCGCGTGGCAATGCGATGATCTGGGACAAGGGCAGATGATCTCCTTGTTCCCTGCTCGCCAGCAGATTCCACGTGAGCAGCGATCTGACGAGTTGAGGGGAGCAAATTATCATACCACGAAGCTTGCCACTCAATGAATGCTCAACGCTAATTCCTTGGTCGTATCGTTTGGTTGCTTCATCGCCGCATGCAGTTTCCTTTCGACTTCGCACTCGACGTCCCTGAGCCTCGCAATCAACCCTCGAAACGGCTTCAGTCGTGTTATGCTATATCGCTGCCAAGCGATGTTGTAAAAAAGATCGCTTAACCATTGGCGATCAACATCCAGCTAAGGACAACAGAATGATTTTAACGAAAAATAGATTCACCACTACTGTTGCTCTGTTACTCGCAGTCCACTCCGCAACGCTCGCGTTTGGCCAGAGGACCGAAGGAATTGGCATTTTCGATTCGCAATCCGATGTTGGAGCACCGTTGAATGCGGGAAAAGCGACCTACGATTCAGAGAGACAGGAATATCAAGTCAGCGGCTCCGGCAAGAACATGTGGTTCGACAAGGATGAGTTTCATTTTGTCTGGAAGCGAATCAAAGGCGATTTTATCGTCAGTACACATGCGAACCTCGTGGGCGAAGGTGTTGACCCGCATCGTAAACTTGGTTGGATGATACGTTCTTCGTTAGCTACCGATTCAGCACACATAAACGCCGCTGTGCATGGAGATGGATTGACGTCTTTGCAGTTCCGTCGAACCGCTGGTGCGGAGACCGAGGAGATCAAGTCCGAACTGACTCATGCCGACGTGATTCAACTAGAACGCAAGGGCAAGCATTACACGATGTCGGTTGCCAGGTTCGGTGAACCCTATGTAACTAGCAGTCTTGATGCCCACGAACTGGGCGACGACGTTTACGTCGGGCTGTTCGTTTGCGCTCATAGTCCTGAAGTGACCGAACATGCAGTTTTCAGGAATGTTCGCATCACCTATCCCGCGCCAGACAACTTTGTTCCCTACCGCGACTTTATCGGTAGCCGACTCGAAACACTGGACGTGGAAACCGGCGAGCGTCGAATCCTGCTTGAGTCACCTGGCAGAATTGAAGCGCCAAACTGGACGCCTGACGGGAAAGCATTGATTTACAATGCCAGCGGAAAACTGTACCGCTTTCCGCTTGAGACCGGACTTCCAGTTTTGATCGATACAGGCTTCGCTGATCGAAACAACAATGACCACGTGCTTTCATTCGATGGAAAAACGATCGGCATCAGCCATCATGCTCAAGAAGAAAACGGAGCATCTGTTGTTTACACAGTACCCGTTACAGGCGGAGCGCCCAAACGAGTCACAGCCAAAGCGCCTTCTTACCTACATGGCTGGTCGCCGGACGGGAAGTCACTGGTTTACACCGGAGAGCGCGAAGGAGAGTTCGATATTTATAAGATTGCTGTTGACGGAGGCAAGGAACTACGACTCACCACCGCTGAAGGACTGGATGATGGTTCAGAATACAGCCCAGACGGAAAGTTCATTTACTTTAATTCATCTCGAACCGGCAGAATGAAGCTGTGGAGGATGAACCCAGATGGTACCGATCAAAAGCAACTGACACACGATGAAATGAACGATTGGTTTCCACATGTCGCGCCAAATGGAAAACATATCGCATTCCTATCGTTCTCGAAAGAAATTGCCGCAGCTGACCATCCATTCTATAAGCAAGTTTCATTACGAATCATGCCGGTCGACGGTGGGCAACCACGGATCATCGCATATTTATACGGTGGACAAGGAACGATTAACGTTCCATCGTGGTCCCCCGATAGTCGCCTCCTGGCGTTTGTGAGTAATTCCGCCGAACGTTAGACGGCTCACGGCTAAACGCAGTCGGGCTCGTCGCAGTCATCCACTTAGTGAGTGTCGACTGTACCCAGTTGGTTGCCGTCACTAGAGCTAAGCTCACCGATTTACCCAGTCGGGCGCTGGATGCAGAGGATGTCGCGCTGTCCGCCTTCCATACTTTTTTCCGCGCCGCTGCGGACACGGCTGCCAGATTTAAACAGTCGTGACAGCCTTCGGAAGTCTTTGCTAATGATTGCCTACGGAAAAGTCCTGGATGCCAAACGCCGCGAATTCATCCATAAACGGGGCGGCAATCTGACCACAGCATTGCGGGAATTCTAACGCAATGGTGAAATCCTGTGGGGATGCTAGCGAGTTCGAAATTCACAGCTGTGCGAGGAAGCACCGACTATGGTACCTTGAAGACATGAATTATCTTGCATGTTATTGTCGTAGCTATCGGTTCGTGCTCACGGTCGCGATCATCACGTGTCATTGCAGCGGAATGGCACCGTTTCTGCTGGCTCAGCCGCCAACCGAGGCGACGGATGGTTCATTGGACGCCGCAGCCGCGGAGAATGGCGACTTGGCCGCCGCGCCTACGAAGGTCGACGTCAATCCTGTCGCACTGGACGCAGAAATTCGCCAGCGTCTGCAGAACGTTCTGGTTGCCACCGGCTGGTTCATCGACCCGGAAGTCGAAGTGAGAGAAGGAGTGGTCTTTCTCAACGGGCAAGCGGATTCCGACCAACTCAAGAAATGGGCTGGCGACTTGGCGCGAAACACACAGGATGTTGTTGCCGTAGCCAACCGGATGGAAATACGTGAACCATCCATATTGGATTTCAGTCCCGCATGGAGTGGGCTTCGCGCGCTTTGGCGAGATTTTTTCCGCTCGCTACCATTTGTCTTGTTCGGACTGCTCATCCTCACTCTATCAGCGGGCGCCGGTGTGCTGACGTCACGGGCTGCGCGAACGTTACTTCGTCGGAAGGTCCGTGCGAACCTTCTCCGCAATGCGATGGCTCGGGGACTAGGCATCCTGATTTTCCTCTTCGGTGTCTACATCATTCTGCGAGTCTCCGGACTGACCCAACTGGCGCTGACGGTGGTCGGTGGCACTGGCTTGATCGGATTGGCAGTCGGCATCGCCTTTCGCGACATCACCGAGAATTTTCTGGCGAGCATTTTCCTTAGTGTTCAGCGGCCCTTTGAAACAGGAGACCTCGTCGAAATCACGGGTGTGACTGGATACGTACAACAACTGAATGTGCGCACCACGATCCTGATGAGCCTCGACGGTAACCTCGTGCAGATACCCAATGCCAGCGTCTATAAAAACAACATTCGCAACTTCACAACCAACGTCAATCGACGTGAGGACTTCGTCGTCGGCATTGGCTATGACGATTCAATCAACGAAGCTCAGGAGATCGCCCGCAAAGTGTTAGCGGACCATGTAGCGGTACTTAACGACCCTGAGCCATCGGTGTTGGTGGAAGACCTGGGGAAGTCAACCATCAACTTGCGTGTCTACTTTTGGCTTAACGGACAAGAACACAGTTGGTTGAAAGTGCGGTCGTCCGTGATTCGGCTCGTAAAACTCGCCTATCAGAAACATGGTATCAGCATGCCTGACGAGGCTCGAGAGATAGTCTTCCCGAACGGCATTCCCGTCACGGTACTCGATTCACAACCAACGGATCGGCTTGGAGCCCAGCCTGGATACAAGCCAGGAAACGAGCGGGGCTCAGAGTCGACGGATGAAGACACCGCTTCGGTATCAACTAAGGCGGAAGCTGGCTTGTACAGCGAAGCCGTCGTTATTGAGGAACAAGCGCGGAAGGCGCAACCGCTGCAGGCCGCTGAGAATCTTTTGCCGGCCGCCTCCCGCTTGCCCCCAAAAGAGAATTCCAAGAAGGCACCCGAGTCATAGCGGACAGTCAATGCAGAATACACGACGGGAAATGGACCGCGATGGTTTTTATGTGCTGCTCCAAGCTGTCGATGTTTTGGCAGTCGAGCAGCTGCGGACCGTTTTGGCCAGCCTCTTTGAAGATACGTCACCAAAGGTGCGCGCTCGATCCAGTCGCGGTCATGTGTACGCCGCACGGAACCTGATCGATTCGATTCCCGTTGTAAAGACGATTTGGCAGACCGACGACATGCTTGCATTTCTGCGAATACATCTCGGCGATGACTTTGGCTTGGTAAGAGCCCTGTTTTTTGACAAGCCACCCGAGCGCACTTGGAATTTGCCGTGGCACAAGGATACCTCAATCGCAGTAAAGGATAATTCGAGCAGTTCGCTGTCGTTCTCACGACCAACTGTAAAGGCGGGTGTGCCCCATGTGATTGCCTGTGATGACGTACTGCGCCAGATGTTGACGTTGCGAATTCACCTTGATGAAGTAACTGACGAGAATGGACCACTTCGCGTCATTCCCGGTTCACATGTTGGCAGCGACAGCAGTGGCGTTGGCGTCGATCATGCTGTCACGATTTATGCACAAGCTGGAGATGTGCTGGCTATGCGTCCACTGATCAGCCACGCCAGCGGCGCTTCAGTCGAAGGCACGCACCGCCACCGACGCATCCTGCACTTGGAGTTCGCTGCCGCTGATGCTTTAACTGACGGCTACGAGTGGCATGACTTCGTTCGTCCCTTCTGAGAAATAAGGTCACAGGGGAACAACCGCCTGCGCAGCTATCTCATTCCGTGCGGAACTCGACAGCTCTTACAGTCGACGATGACGGGTAGTCGACAATCTTTCGACCATGGAGGAAAATGCAAGTTGAATCGGCGATTTCGTCATTTGATGTCACGTGTATCTTCCAGAGGTTGCTGCCGCATATGAGCGACTACCAAATCGCAGAGTTTCGTGCGCTCGACCGTCCGTTGACCGATAAACAACTCGAGTTCATGGACCGGCAGTCGTCGCGGGCTGAATTGACGAAATGGGAATTTAAAGTCGAGTATCACTACAGTTCTTTTCGTGGCGACGTTGATGGAATGCTTCGCAACGGCTACGACATCTTCTTGAACTATTCCAATTACGGTTACCATACCATTCGACTGCGGTTGCCCAACGGACTGCCATTTCCAAAGAGCGTTTGGTCAAAGTATGTTCCCTATGAAAGTGGAAGCCCATGCGACTTACCTATAAATTCTTGTTCGCCGCCTTCGTTGGACTTCTCCTTTTCCATCTCTGCAGGCCCCTTACTGATGCACTCGCTCAGGACGACGAAAAATCTGTGGTCGAAACCGAAGTCGCAAGTGGTGAAAACTATGTCGTTTATGCATGTCGCAAGACTGAATTGCAGGACTACTTAATTGGTTCCAACAAAAAACATCACCGGGAAGACCAAAAAGCCTATGTGATCGTCGATGGCAAGTCTCTGTTTACTCAAGAAGGTTTATTGGACCCGAGTAAATTGGATTGGAATGAGCTATCAGAGGAAGTGCGAAAGCTGCGAGTTGACGAACAGAGTGTGGCGGTATTTCATGCTTTGGATTGTGGTCCTGGAGATCCTCGCGTGCTGAGTTGGTTGCTAGAAGGTTTCGGCCGCAACCAGTGTAGGTTCAATCATGTTTACTGGCGCAGTAGTTCGCAAAGTGGCGATTTTTGGACGCGTATCAAGCAGAGCCAGGACCTGACACGAGCTGGACATTCGGGCGACGAAGTGGCCATCGGGAACGAGTTGGTGCAAGTCTTCCCAGTGCAAACCTTCCTAAGTCGTTTCCACAGCGACAATGCAGATTGTGTTGTTCGAATTGTCCCTCAGTTGGTTCAACAGCAGCACGTCGAACTGCGTGGTGCAATTCGCGCTTCCATGCAGAAGCTTGTTCCCATGGTCGAAGTTGCGAACAAAGGGAAGCTATTAGTGCTCGTGAACTATCACAAAGACGCCCGTGAAATCGTCGATTGGTTTCAGGAGGAAGGCTTTGCGCAGTTGGCTGAAAAACTCGGGTATGACACTGTTACCGGCCAATTCGCCGAGTATTCGTTCCTACTAAAGAACGACGACTGACGGCTATCAATCGGCTTCGATAAATTGCACCACGAAGAAGGACTGCGCACCAGCCACAGGTGCCGATCCGAGGATAATTGGCTTGCCTTCCTTCATTTTGAGAACCACCGACAACAAACAGTCGTTTCTGGTCTCCGCTTTTGTCGCTTGCCTGACGCTCACCGACATGTTTACGTCAATACTGTCATCCCCTCTACTGTTTCGGCTGGTGAAGTGTCCACGTACTCCCAAGTCAAATCCCTCCGGCGTGTGCCCTTCAACCTCGAACTCTGGCGTAAAGTTCGGCGACGACGAACTGATCGAGCAGCGAGTCATCAGCTGTCCAGCCACTTCCAAATCGGTGTAACCCATCTTACCAAGCTTGTCGACCGCCTCTTTCAAGCTTGTATCGGGCGTAATGGCGCTCGTTACTTCCCTGACACTTTCCATGGGCAACAGCCAACTTACGCGCACAAGTACTTCTCGCTCGACCACTTTGGACTCTTCTTGGATTTGTGCATTGAGCTTTTCCAACACTTCGGTGAAGCGTTTGACTCGATCCTTAGATTCGGATCGAACCATCATCACGCCCAGTTCCTCATCGAAAGCTAGCTCTACCTGAGCTGCTTGAGCGATCGTCTGCGCCAAGCTCTTGCTGATTGCCGCTCGCGAGTCGCTAGATAACATCTGAACAATTGGTTCTGTCGAGTTCACGTCAATGTGCTCTAGCAGAGTCGCGATCTTTTCAAGGGCCGATGGCGAACCAACCACAACCAGCTGATTCGTTTGGGGCTGCGCCGAAACAACAATTCTTGGATCGCCTCCATATAAATCTCGCAAGGTTGTTTGCATGTCTGCCGCAGCGATATTGCGCAACGAAAAGACCTCAGTCAACAACTCGTCTTCGGCATTCGCACTGGGTGCAAGCTGCGGTGGTGGCGCCGCAGGTAGTGGCTGCTGTCCCCAAGCATTCGATCCAACGGCAATTAACGTTGCCACGGCCATCAATCTTAAACGCGAAAACATTATGAGCTCCGTATAGAAAAGTTACTGTTTATGCTGAATGGGAAGTACCCAGTACAGTTCAATGTCGTCACCACTGTCTGGATGCCGGCCGACAAGGAAGTCACCTTGTGCGAGAACCGCTGGCGATTTGGACACAAGCTCTCGATCGTCAGCAACAAGATCCCTCGCCGCGACACGCGATGCCTTCGTCGAGGTCGATTCATGGGTTACCTTATCTGCTAACAAGGATGGTTGTTTCTCCGCAGGAGTAACGAGCCACAAAGCCAAGCCAGTAGCAATGAGTAACAATGCAGCTGTTGCTAACCCGACGAACCGTCGTAGTCGGTGTCTATGTTTTGAGCTGTTCAAATCGTTTTGGATCGAATCCGACGTCAATATCGCTTCCACTTCAGCAATCCATCCGGGCCGTGGTTCGATCGACTGGTACGCCGCCATGATCTGAGCATCGGCGCGTTGAAGTGCTTCGAGCTCCGTTCGGCAAACGTCGCAACCAGCGATGTGAGAATGAAACTTTTGCTGCAGATGCGGATCCAAGTTTCCATCGTGGAACGCTTCGATATCTTGTGTAGAAAGGCAGTTAATCATTCTGAACTCGCTGTTGCAACATTTTTCGCATGTTAGCGCGTGCCACCGATAGATTTGCTTTGACGGCATCGGGACTGATTTCAAGCACCTCAGCAATCTCGCGATGAGACAGCTCTTCACACACTACCAAGGTCAATACCATCCGCTGTCGTTCGGGTAGTCGCATCATGGCTTGTTGGGTCCATTCAACTTGCTCGCGTTGGTCGATAACATCCACAGGCTCACGTGCACTCGCGGTCAAGCAACGATGAGCTGATTGATCTCGCACATCATCTTCGTACAATTTTCGTCGGCTCGACCGACGGCAATGGTCGCGCCAGACGTTTGCTCCAATTCGAAACAGCCAAACGCGTAGCGCGGCTGGACTGTCGAGCTGATCGATGCATTTCATCGCGCGCACCACCGCATCCTGGGCCAAGTCTTCAGCCAAGTGCGTTTCGCCACATAACCGGTAAAGATATCGGTAGAGGCCAGGCAGCAGTTCGACGAGCTTGTCTCGCACCGTGTCTCCCTGTGCCTAACTCTTTATGAATACTTAAGTCCTGGATGTAGCGATCGATCAATTAACATCTAAAAGACGATTGAAACGAGTGGAGGTAAAAAGAAATTTTGAAAATTCGCTAAATCTCCGCGAGGGAGTCGCGCTTCACCCTCACAATTGTGGTGGAAAATTCTGCCAACGTCCTGACCGGTGCATTCGACTAATGCGGCGTCAACATGAACAATTAGGGTAGTGGACCTTGCTAAAGGTCTTGCAGCAAAGGGGAGCTTTAGCAAGATCCACTATGACATGCCCCAAACTGAATGTTGACGCGCACTAGCGTTCTTAGTGAGACGTTCTCTCGGTAACCAGGGGCAAATTCTGCAAGTTTATGATCCGCGGCGTCAGCGCGACGATCATCGTACTTTCTGCGTCGGCACCTGGCTCATTGTTGAACAGTCGTGGGATGGCCACGACAATCGACTCGCCTGCGGCCAGCTTCACCGAGGAGCTTACTTCATACTGCTCAGTAGCCGGCACTTGAACCGTGAACTGGGATTCCGAGTTATTCGAAGACCTAAACGGCAAATTGGCGTACGAGACCTTGCCGATGCTGGAGGATTTGACTTGGAAGTCTAAAGTGACGGCTTCTTCATCGCCAGCTTTCGGCGTGAGTACGAAGCTCAGTCCTTCATCCACGATCGAAATAACCGGCTGTAATCTGCCATCGGCTTTTGGATCAACGCCGATCACAAAAGGACGGTGCACCTGATCTCCTATGCCCGCAGTTTGGCCATCATAAAGTGTCACCTTCGGCGCAAGCATGATATTACCTCTAGAGTCTGCTGACACTGTTTGAATCAACTCCGCCAATTCCGATTGGTCGATGCGAGCGGCAATGGCTGGTCCCAGCCCGCGAACAGCCAGCCCTTCAATCCGTCGTCCAGCCCAGTCAATTGAACTGGCCGTTTTGATGTTGGTTTGTATGAACCTTGCTTCAATTGAAATCTGTCTGGGCTCGCCATCGTTCCAAATTTCTAGCGTCTGCTTCAGTAGTTGATGCTGGCGAGCGGTCAGTTCTGCTGAAAGAGTCTTTCCCTCAAGACGCCATGCGCCTTCCAAAGACGGCGGTAAAGGAAGCCAAGCGGTCAACTGTTCCTGAGGTGACGTTTTACTATCTGTAAGCACCTTCGGCATCGTTTCAAAAATGGACTCGAGATCGTACTCTTCTACGAACGTCGGACCGTCACTTTCGCGGGCGTCGCTTGGGTCGTTCCACCACGGTTGTACGTGTGGTGGCGTTAAGTTGTTTGCTAAGTGCAATTCAGGCATCTTCTGCTCCGACTCCATAGCATCGGTCAGACCGACAAGCGCAACTGTCGCTATCAGACTCGGCAGCAAGATTCTACTTACCATCCCGGTTGATTTCTTCTCACGCATCAATAGTTTAACTCGCTGCTTGAGATGTCTGCCTGATGCGAAGGAAATCAGACCAAGCGTTGGCGACTTTTTCGCAGCGACACTGCTCTCAGCCAATCGCAGCAAGAAGCTCCCGTACGCTGATGCTTCACTTTGCGAGAGCGTTTGCAAGGCCAATTGATCTGCCGCCGCTTCCATCGCCGTTCGCAAGCGGTGAACTAGCAGCCAAACAATTGGGTTAAACCAGTGAAAAACGCTCACCAGTGAAGCCATGATCACCACGGGAATATCACGTCGACGAATGTGGGCCAGCTCGTGACGAACGACCCAACGCAATTCTTGTTCACTCAAAGATTCCAAAATGCCAGGCGGAAGACAAATCGTTTGCTGGAATACCCCAAACACCGCCGGTGCAGCGAGTGAGGGTACCTCTCGCACAACGGGTCGTCGGCCGACAGCCAGCGAATCACACTCACGAAGCAATAAATCGATCAGTGGTTGTGGGTCGAGCTGGCGACATGACCTAAGCTTTAACGCAAACCGAATATGTGAAAGAATGCTTCGTAAAAGCAGTCCGATGGAAACCGAGACAACCGTGAACGATATCGCAGCCCAGAGGAGCTCTGTCCACCAAAACGGTGTTGCGGTTGGTTGAGGCACAGATGGTACCCAGCTAAATCGCACGTCATCACGATCTTCGTACGGCATGAATCCAAGCGTCCTATCGGGAGCTATTTTTGAAAGGGGGCGAGCGGCGGTTTCTCCCGTGTTAACTGAAAACCAACTATCGATCGGCTTATGAAGACTCAGCGGACTCCCGATCGAAACGGGTAGAAGCAACCTGACAAGGACGATTGTCAAAAGTAGCGCAT
The DNA here is from genome assembly GCA_041753315.1 of Pirellulaceae bacterium. Taxonomy (GTDB): domain Bacteria; phylum Planctomycetota; class Planctomycetia; order Pirellulales; family Pirellulaceae; genus Aureliella. Next base: position 30,283 of record JBGSUV010000059.1, read on the forward strand.
GTAGCCAAGGCGTCAACTTGCGTCGAAACGCTAATCCAATAGCCGCAGCAATGATGAGAATCGGCAGAGCTCTCCAAGTTGCGAGGAGCACCAACCATAACCATGTTGTTGCAAACCCAACGAATTGATCGATCCATTCAATGATCATCCCTGTTCTCCTTCGTTTTTGTTAGTCTTCTTATCGAGCATGGCCCGAATCTCTTCTATATCCTTACTAGTCAGCTTAGCGGTTTTCACGAAATGGATCAGTGCTGGAGTCGAGTCGCCGCCGAAGACACGCTCGACGAACGAACGGCTCGCTTGACGCACGCATGCGTCTTTGCGAACCGCAGGCGTATACAGGTACTTTTTACCGTTCTGTTCAGTCGCTAGCGCGCCTTTGCGAACCAATCGATGAAGCATAGTTTTAACCGTTGCCGCGCTCCATCCATTGGCGTCCGCAATTTGATCGATGACTTCCGACGCTTCTATTGGAGAGCAACTCCAGATCAAGTTCATGACAATCCACTCAGCATCCGAAATTTGCATGTGAGGCTCCTTCAATTCGCATGTCCACAGATTACCGTTGTAAACGGTTTGCGGTCAATGTCAGTTCTGGGATACTTGTTTTGATCGATATTGCCCCGGTGAAACTCCGAAATACTGACGGAAAGAAAAAACGAATGCGCTGACCGATTCGAATCCAAGGTCGAGTGCAATTTGAGTGATCGTTTTTCCGCTAGCCAGCAGCTGGACGGCGTGCACCATCTTTACTTGATTTCTCCAACGCGATAGCGGCATTCCGATCTCCTTTGCAAAGATCCTCTGCATCGTACGCAAACTTGCGCCACACCCGTCACACACTTCACGAAGAGACTTTTCGAAATTAGGATCATTGATCACTTGCAACGCAAGACTTCTGGCTCGCTCATCTTGCGGCATCGGGATCATTAACGGAAAGGGTCTGAGTTTCTTGACTTGCAAGGTAAGGAATTTTATCAGGCATCGGTGCTCTTCGGTGTCACCGTTGATGATCCCTTTCTTACACGCGAAAACTATCAGCTCACGCAGCAACGGTGGAACCTCGTAAGCGGCGCAACTTAACTCGACCAGCGATTCACGTTGAGTATCAAAGTAAACCGTCTGCAGAAAGACTCGGCCATGCATCTTGACCGCGTGCTCATTACCAGCCGGGACCCAAATCGCTCGGCTGGTCGGCACAACCCAACAAGCGACCTGGGTTTCGACCGCAATCACACCCTCGCTGGCAAACAATAGCTGGGACCAAGAATGCGAATGCTTTTCGATGACATGCCCCGGCGAAAAGCGAGCAGAAAAAGTTCGGATTTGAGCGTGACGCGTTTTCGACATAAATTGGCATTGTATCGCGAGTGCGACATGCTCGCAACGACTACAATCACCACAAGCTTTCGCTATACCAAGTGTCAAATTCTAAGGAGTTCTTAAGTGCATTCGAACAACGTTTGCCATTTCGCGATTCACGCCGATGATATCGAGCGTGCCAAGAAGTTCTACCAACAGGTATTCGGATGGCGATTCGACGAGTGGGGGCCGCCTGACTTCTACTTGATCAGAACCGGTAGCGAGCAATCTCCCGGTATACTCGGTGCACTGCAAAAGCGGGCACAGCCACTGGGAGACGGGTTTAACGGTTTCGAATGTTCGATCGCTGTCGAGGACGTCCAAAAGACTGAATCGAAAATCGTCCTGCAAGGTGGCAGAGTTCTAGTCAAGCCAGTTGAAATCCCAACTGTTGGACTGCTCATCAAGTTTGCAGACAGCGAGGGTAACCGCGTGTGCGCGATCCAATATTTCCAAAGGGATTAACATGCTTGAACCCAACGCGAATACGGAATTGACACTTCGCAAAATCATGCAGAATCGCACTGAGGAAGTTGTCAAGATTGCGTTAGCCGCCAGGAAGGCGGTGCTCAAAGCTTCAGGGCCGTGCAGTGAATTGATCTATGAAACGTACTGTATCTCTAATGCGTTTACGTACACTGGCAAGCAGGGACAAGGATTCATTCACATCGCAACTTACGCTGAGCACGTGAACATGGGATTCGATCGTGGAACCGAGTTGGAGGACCCTGACGGTATGTTAAAAGGAACAGGAAAGCTCATTCGCCATATCCGTTTGAATAATATTGCGGATGTGAAGCACGATTCAGTCATTCACCTGGTGGCACAGGCCGTTAAGCAGGGGCTCGCGATGGCAGAGAACAGGGGAGGTGTGGTCGAGGCCAAAGTCGTTGTCAAACGCCGCACTGATCGGCCAAACTGAGACACAGACGCCGTTCCACGCGTTTTTACAGCACGGTTTTTGCCAACTCCGTTTCTTTGCGAACGACGTCGATCGGAGCAGATTATCAAAACTCGCAGCTTTCGGGCTGCGAGGCTCCATTACAACCGCTTACTGGCGTACAACTCGCCGCTGGCGTCGCGCATGACGTATTGCGACCAAATTCAGCGCCTTTTCGATAGCATTAAGTCGCTGTTGTCACTTCTGGCACGGATCTTGTAGAACGTATCAAAAAGTCTCCAAACCAAAGCAGTTCATTCAACGTCATCACGCTGTGCCGACGATGCTATCATTGATAGTCGCTGCTGGTCCTGGTCCCAACGGGTTTGGACATCGACAGTTTTCAACCATCGTTTGTTACCTAAAGTGTCAATCTACGCAAAGAAGAAGCTATGAATCCACCTGTCGCAGAAACACAAGACTTAGCCTCAGCCACTTGCTTAGCTAGCTTAGAGTGTGAAATACGCAGACACTTGAACTTCACCCTGGGTCATGGCGAGGAAAACGCAGACATGCGTTACCTCTACCGAGCTCTCGCGATAGCGGTACGTGACCGACTGGTGGGGCAATGGCAGCAGACGGACAAACGCATCCAGCAAAACGCCAAGCGACGCGTGTTTTATCTATCGTTGGAATTCTTGATTGGCCGGTCGCTGAGCAATGCCGTGCATAACTTGGATTTGACGGATGCTGCCAGCGCAGCGCTTCACGACTACGGTACTACGTTAGAGGAGGTTGCCGACAAGGAACAAGACGCGGGACTTGGCAACGGTGGCCTTGGACGGTTGGCAGCCTGTTTTCTGGACAGTTGTTCGAATCTCGAACTGCCAGTGCGGGGATATGGGATTCGCTACGAATATGGCATGTTCCATCAACGGATCGAAAACGGTCGTCAAGTCGAAGATCCAGACCACTGGTTACTAGATGGCAATCCATGGGAAATGGAGCGAGCCGAAGATACGCGCCGCGTGCACTTTTATGGGCGATCGGAACTCTATTACGATTCCGCCGGAGTGCATCACAGCCGATGGGTTGATACTCAAGATGTGCTGGCCCTTCCTTTTGACATGCCCATCCCGGGTTTCCGCAACAAGACCGTAAACACACTAAGGTTATGGAAAGCGACTGCCACAAACGCCTTCGATCTTGGCGAGTTTAATGCGGGCGGTTACTCGGAAGCGGTTGCGGCCAAGAACATGGCTGAGCAAATTACGATGGTGCTTTATCCCAACGATGCCAGTGAAAACGGAAAAGAACTGCGATTGAAGCAACAGTATTTCCTGGTTTCTTCTAGCTTGCAGGATGTACTGGCAGAATGGGTCAAGAAGCATGGAAAGGACCTGACGAAGTTTGGTGAATCCAACTGTTTTCAACTCAACGATACGCATCCAGCTTGTGCAGTACCGGAACTGATGCGTTTGCTAATGGATGAACATGGACTCAGTTGGGACAATGCGTGGGACATCACCAGTCGCTGTATGGCATACACCAACCACACGCTGTTGCCGGAGGCGCTCGAGCGTTGGTCGGTATCGCTTTTCAGTCGTCTTCTTCCGCGCCTGACGGAGATCATTTATGAAATCAATCGCCGTTTCTTGAAAGAGGTTGATAAGCAATGGCCGGGCGATGAATCGATGCGGAGAATGTTGTCGATCATTGACGAAGGCGATCAACCGCACATCCGCATGGCTTACCTCTCGATTGTCGGCAGCTTTTCGGTAAACGGTGTGGCCCAGTTGCACACCGAACTGCTCAAGTCAGGGCTGTTCGCGAAGTTCTATGAAATGTGGCCCAAAAAATTTAACAATAAGACGAACGGTGTCACGCAACGGCGATGGCTTGCGCACTGCAATCCAGGACTCCGTGACTTGATCAACGCAGCCATTGGCGATCACTGGGAAAAAGACCTCAGCGTGATCGAAAACCTGTTACCCTTCGCCGAGGACGCATCGTTCCGCCGACGGTGGCGCGAAGTCAAATTGGAAAACAAACGTCGACTCATCAACTATGTCGAAGAAAATACAGGAGTCGTGTTTCCCGAGAATGCCATTTTCGATGTGCAAGTGAAGCGTATCCACGAATACAAGCGGCAATTGCTCAACGTACTTCATGTCATTCATCTCTACGATCGAATTTGCCGTGGTGATGTAAGCGGTTTGACTCCACGCTGCGTTTTGATTGGCGGAAAAGCGGCGCCTGGCTACTATGTGGCCAAAGTCATCGTTAAGTTGGTCAACAATGTGGCCAGCGTCATCAACTCGGACCCGCGTACGGAGAATTTACTTCGACTAGTATTTTTCCCCAATTATCGAGTTTCTGCGATGGAAGTCATTTGCCCAGGGACCGAGCTTTCCGAGCAGATCTCGACGGCTGGTAAGGAAGCGTCTGGTACCGGCAACATGAAGTTCATGATGAACGGCGCCTTGACCATCGGGACGCTCGATGGTGCCAATATCGAAATCCGGGAGAAGGCCGGGGCAGACAACTTCTTTTTGTTTGGTATGAATGCAGCTGAAGTCTCTGAAGCGCGACAAACCTATGATCCAAATAGCATTATTACTGCAGACCCCGATATCCGCCGCGTGATGGAATTGATCGAACGCGGCACATTTAATCCATCGGAACCCGGGATTTTCGATATTCTCATTTCCGGTCTTCGTAGTTCGCACGATCAATGGCTATCGATCGCAGATTTTCGAAGCTTCATCGATGCTCAACGCAGTGTCAATGAAACCTACGTGGATCAAGAATTGTGGACTCGAATGAGTATCATCAACACCGCCAGTAGCGGGTGGTTCTCAAGCGACCGTACGATCGAACAATATGCCAGCGAAATATGGAATGTTCAACCGGTCACCGAGTTGGACTAAGTAGATTCGCAACTGGTTTGAGTTTCAGCCGAGTGATCGGAAGCCGTCTGCCCCGATCGCTTGGCGCCTCTTCATAGCAGCATTGCAAAAAAGTTTGCGATGACTGCAAATTCTTCCGTTTTGCATCGCATAGAATATGTCGATTCGTATTGGCGACGCGCACGCGATTTGATACGATCCGCTTCATCAAATCGCACTCCTAAATTTTCGCGTATTATTCACTCGCTCGGAGGGATCCATGCCAACGGCAGACAGCAGTCAGTCTTGTGTTCATATTCGTTGGATGATTCGAAGAGACATGCCTTCGGTGCTGTCGATTGAAGAAGCGAGCTTTGAATTTCCCTGGTGCGAAGAAGAATTCATTCGTTGCCTGCGGCAACGCAACTGCATTGGGATGGTCGCCGAACGCGATGATCAAGTTGTTGGCTTTATGATTTACGAACTTCATAAGAATCGGCTACACTTGCTGAACTTCGCGGTTGATCCACTTTGTCGTCGCCGATCGGTTGGCCGCGCCATGTTGGACAAACTGGTAAGTAAGTTGTCGGTAGATCGTCGCAACCGAATTTTACTGGAAGTGCGTGAAACCAACTTGGATGCACAACTGTTCTTCAAGCAACTGGGGTTCCGCGCAATCTCGGTCCTCCGTGACTTCTACGAGGATACCACGGAAGATGCTTATCTAATGCAACTTCGCTACCGGGAGAGCTCCGATGCGATCGACGTGTTGGAAGAGACCAGTCGTCGCTTGGCTGGATAACGATTTGCAGACTCAATGAAACCGCACAAGCAACTGATCATCGAAACGTTACTTTCTACGAAACGTTTTAATGTAGAACGTGTGACTCATCACTTGGATGATCACACGGCTGTTAGCAGAGAGATCGTACGACATCCCGGTGCTGTCGTACTCATTCCACTCTTGGACGACGGCCGCATCTGCTTGATCAATAACTACCGAGTGGCAGTCAACGACGTGCTGCTCGAATTGCCCGCCGGTACGCGCGAGCCCCACGAAGCTGCCATCGTCACTGCGGAACGCGAGTTGATCGAAGAGACAGGCTACCGAGCTGGTGCAATCGAACCGTTGTGTGAGTTTGCCATGTCGCCCGGAATCCTGGACGAACGCATGTTTGTATTTGTTGCCAGCAAATTGACGATCGGTGAGCCCGACCGCGAGCTTGGCGAAGAGATCCAGAATAAACTTGTGACACTTGAAGAAGTCGATGTCATGCTGCGCGACAATGTCATTCAAGACGCAAAAACCATTGCCGCGTTACTCTTTTTTCTCCGCTATCGATCCTCACAATGAGCGAGGCGAAGGTTTTTTAGCTTTCTCTGCTCGTTCCAAGGCTCTGCCTGGAATGCAATGCACAGAGGCTCCTGCCTTTCTTACTCGTTCCAAGGCTCTGCCTGGAATGCAATGCACAGAGGCTCCTGCCTCCGTCGTTTGCAGTTTCGACGGCCGAGGTAAGCCACGCATCGCGAGCTGGTTTGTAGATTTTCTCATGCACTACGTAGATAGCTACTAAAAAGATGGCGATCGAACTGATCCACAAGCAGACGTCGTAGAACTTGCCGGGTAACAACCGCGGATCTTGCCGCGAGTAGCGGAAATGAAGTGCAGCATAGACCACAATCAGTAGGATGACGACAGTTGCCAGACCGCCTAGAATCACCATCTGTGCCGCGTCACCGTAAATCACAAAAAGCGTGGCCCAAATAAACGGAATGACCCAGGCACCGATGCGGATCGTTCGCCCTCGCTCTTGTTCATTGTGAAAGTTCAGAATGCCGATGCGACCAAATGCATCTGCGAACATGCGTGTCCAGGCACCAAGCGCTGCCAAGAGAGTCGAATAGAGAACAACGATCGCGCCGAGCACAAACACCCACTTGGCCCAAGGACCCAGCGTATCGGTGTACATATTTCCAAGGGTCGAAATGAGTTGCTTGTCGGACGGAACTAAGCCTTGTCGGTGCAAGACTGCCGCACCAAGCAGGTAAAACATCACCGTCATCGCCGTGTAAGCCACCATGGCCAGGAAAGCGTCGATCATCATGATGCGAATCCAGCCCTTGGCACGCCGCTCCCATTCTGGTGACATATTGCGCGGGCCGGTGTAGCTGGCATAACCTTTTTCAATCAACCAATAGTTGTAGGCCATGATCTCGTCACCGCCCACGCCTGTAATTCCGAAAGCGCCGATAGCGGTTAACAGCAACGCGGTTTCCGTCGGAATGTTTGGGATGATCCCGCTGAAAAGATCGCTTGAGGTTATTGCCATGGGTGTTGTTTGCAAAGCCAACAGGCTGGCGAGCGTGAACAGCGTGAATGCGCCGATCATGATCATTGACGCTTTTTCGATCAGCGCGTAGTGACCTCGATAGACTAACAAACTGAGCGATATGGCGATTGCATAGCAGGCGAATACAAGAGCAGGACCACTTGCAAGTTGCGGTGCGAACTCGGCGGCTGCCAGTACGACTGCTCCCACGATGCCACCTACCTGCAGCATTTTCACGACCATCAGCAGCAGCCAAGTCCAGATGGACCAATTGGCCTTGCCAAGTCGAGGGCCGGGCAGCGCATTGAACGATGCCATGGTTGGTTCGCCCGATCCGATCGCATGTTTTCCGAATTCTACTTGAACGAGAACTTTGACAAGGCAACTGAAGATCAAGAACCACATCAGTATGAAGCCCGCTTTGGCACCCAACAAAGTTGTTGCAATCAACTCACCCGAGCCGACGATTGAAGCGGATAGAATAAATCCGGGCCCCACATATTTAAGGCTCCCCAAAATCGAAGTTGGCGGCTCTTTGATACTTTCTTCGAGGAGCAAATAGCGGTCGCGGCTGGCCATAGCGGTTGATTTCACGATTCGAGGGAGGTTGTTGGGGGACCCGCATCATAGCTATATTTTCCACCGATTCCACCAGCGGTCGAAAATGCTCCCACCCCGAAAGAGTCGCGCGAGCAACAGGAGTGCAACGCCACCGCTGTAAACAGAAGCCGCCGCAGGAGTCCCATGCCTGGAACACCCGTGCACCGGCTTTGCTATCCGTGCTATAAAATCGAAGGATACCACGATTGTCAAACTTCAACTTCAACTTCAACTTCAACCTGAACTCGGGCTCACAACCTAACGCTAGGAGCGGAGTGTGTGAGTGGGTTTAAGTTTAAGTTCGAGTTTAGGTTTAAGTTTGCTCCCAAACTTCAATTTCAGTGTATTAGCCAGAACCCGCCGCAGGTGCCCATTGCCTGGAACATCCGTGCACCGGCTTTGCCATCCGTGCTACAAAATCGCGTGCGGGTCCAACGAATCGAAGGATACCACGAATGTCAAACGGCTGCGAAACTTCAACTCGGGCTCACAACCTAACGCAGGAGCGGAGTGTGTGAGTGGGTTTAAGCTTAAGTTCGAGTTTAGGTTTAAGTTTGCTGCAAAACTTCAATTTCAGCCTATTAAAGAGAACCCGCCACAAGTGCCCATTAACTGGAACATCCGTGCACCGGCTTTGCCATCCGTGCTATAAAATCGCATGCCGGTCCGACGAATCGAAGGAGACGACGAATGTCTCATAGCTGATGCCCACCGATGTGAAAGCACTCGAGAGTTGGTATGATCTAGCCGGCATCTGTTTCTCAGTGACCGCGTCGTAATCACAGTGAGGAGCGTGACCTGCAGAGGGGGTAGATTGCTCGCGTTTGGCGGGAAATGTTCACATCGTATTCCATAGGGGTTCCAGGTTGATTTTTGGTTCACATGTTAGTTGTGCTGGAGGTCTCTTACAGGCTGCGGCTCGCGCTCGCGAGGCGACGTGCGACTGTATTCAGATATTCGTTTCTTCGCCAAGGCAATGGCCCGCCGCCGACTTGTGTCTCCCGGTCCATGCACAGGCCAAAACCAAGAAGAATGCCCAGCCTGAACCCACTGGTGCAGAAGAGTGTTCTGAATGGCAAGCAGCATTAAAAATTCACAAGCTCGCTGCACCCATAGCGCATACTTCCTACTTGATCAACCTTGGAACACCCGATGGAGCGCTGTGGAATAAATCGCTCGACGCGTTGGTCGTCGAGTGGCGTCGGTGTGAACAATTGCAATTGGAAGGACTCGTCATGCACCCCGGCGCCCATACGACTTCCACGCCCGAACAGGGACTCGAACAGATCGCATTAGGGGTCACCCAGGCGATCCAACGCGTCAAGCCGAAGTACTGCCGCCTACTGCTGGAAAACACGGCCGGACAAGGCAGTTGTCTTGGGTGGCAAGTCGAGCAACTGGGGTGGCTGCTGCATAGGATCGGCACGAAACATGTCGGCGTTTGCTGGGATACATGTCATGCGCTGGCCGCCGGCTACGATTTTCGTACCGCAGCCGGCATGAAAGCGATGTTGGCGGAACTGGAAAAACATCAAGTGCTTGAGCAGATTCAAGCGATTCACATCAACGATAGCATGAAAGATTGCGGATCGCGCGTCGATCGGCATGAGCACATAGGTCAAGGCTTTATTGGTGAAGATGGTTTTCAACGGTTCTTGCGCACCAGACAGTTCAAAAACATTCCCATGTATTTGGAGACGCCCAAAGGTAACGACGAAACCACCGGCGAGGACTTCGACGTGATGAACTTGGCGACCCTCCGTCGACTCAGCAAACGTTAGACAGTTGGGATTCCCGGCGCGTCTCAGTAAGACACACTCGGTGTCTAAATTCAGAGCCTATGCGCGACGGTTAAATCAAAATTCAAGATATCATGTTGGCCGAGGTGAATTTGAGATGATTTTTTTATTGCGATATGAAGTTGTTGACAATTACGTCGAAGCGCGTCAACCGTTTCGTGCCGAACACTTGCAGTTGGCCAATCGTGCGGCAGCATGTGGCGAGCTCTTGTTGGGCGGCGCCTTCGGCGATCCCCTTGACGGAGCCCTACTCGTGTTCAGTGGAACGGGCCCCGAAGTCGCCGAGAAGTTTGTGCGAAGCGACCCCTACGTTAAGCACGGACTCATAACCAAATGGACAATCTCCCCATGGACGGTAGCCGCTGGCAGTTTACTCAATCAACTCGCCATCAGCCCCGCTCATCCTACCTGAGCCGTACAACCCACCCCTGCAAGCATCTTTCATTGTAATTTGACCAATAAAATTTCCAGTTGGGAAAGCGAGGCGAGTGAGGCTCCTGCCGAGCTTTTGTGGGCAACGTCGCATTTGGCCCCGCAATCCCATTTTAATCGACAACTCAAATTGCGAGTCTCGCTGGCCATAGCGCAGATTCAAGTTCTCTTCCCTGCAAAGTCTCCTCGTGCTATTTACCGAGTCCCAGAGCCGGCATTCGCCCGTTTCTTCGCCTCTGCAGTGTCGAGTCTTATACCTCGCCTAGTCGCGTGTCGTGCCTGAATAATCGTACGAAATGATGTGGTAGCAGGTTGAAAAGCCGTTGGATATCCATGGACACCATTCCCCAAGTTGCTGAGATCGAGTAGGATTTGTGAAGTTACTGTCGATTGTGAATTTCACCGGATCGTTTATCCCCGAAACGGCCGCCATGAATCGCCTGCAACAAATCGGGCTGTAGCGCAGCCTGGCTAGCGCGCTACCTTGGGGTGGTAGAGGTCGTGGGTTCAAATCCCGCCAGCCCGACTCCAGAAAACCCTGCAATTCCCTCGTGTTTTGCAGGGTTTTTTGCTTTTCGGCGCCACACCAATGAGGGTCAAGGGTATGAAAGCCGATGCAATTGACCGGCACTTCAAACCGGCCACTGGAGAACAAATGCAAAGCAATTGAGCATGTGGGTATGAAGGGTGTTAAGATTGGAGCAACCGAATGCTAACACTCTTGGTTACGACTCCCATTCCTTTACCCACATTCCTCTGCCAATCCCGGTTCGTCGCCATTGTCCCGCGCATATCCGCATCAACCGAGGCGGCGAACCAAACCTTGGAGGGCTTGTCGAATGGCAAGGGAATGAACGGCAAGGGAATGAAAGCCGCGACCGAGCTGGTCCACGAGGTTGCCGGCGCCACGTAGACGAAATGTAGCGCTGGCTACCTAAACGACGACGCTCCTGGCAGATCTCACCATCCGCTCGGCCAGGTTTGGTAGATTGCAGAATCCGCTCAACAAGGTCTTTTCTGTGTCGCTCCGATTAAAGGCTGATCTCTGATGCGATTGTCCATTCTCTTGCTTCTGCTTGCCGCGGGCGGCGGAACGGTTACTGCCGGCGAACCACGGTTGGAATCGCCTGTTGAGTTGAAACTGCTTGAAATCCGACTTGCGAGTTACCTCACCGCCTATGAGACAACAATGGCGAGACAGAGCGATGTCGAATTACAGATTGTCCAAACGATGGATGAAGCGACTATAGACAAGTTGAACAAGCTGTCGATCCGGCTCGCCGCTCACCTTGAGAAATTGGAAGTTCAAGTTCGCGCCACCACGGAGCAAATTGACGAACTAACACCCAAAGCAGATAGGCAACGGGCTCTCGTAGTCGATGAAAGGGACCAAGCTGCGATGCCACCCGATGTCCGTGCCGAAGCTCTGCTGCAGACGATAACTCGTTCGATTGATTTTCCCGGTCGATCGATTAGAGATACAGAACGCCAACTGGATGTGGCTATCGATGGTCCTGGTTTTCTTTCTGTGGTGGATTCCGATCGAAAAGAGATCGTCTATACTCGACTCGGAAAACTCGACATCGACGCCACGGGCCACCTTGTGGTCGGCTCTAGCAACACTGGACTTCCACTCGCTCCCACCATTCGCGTTCCAGCCGATGCCATCCATATTTCTATTTCAGGAGGCGGCGAGGTGAGTTGCCGTATTGCGGGCGAAGTCCAATCGAAACACCTTGGCCAAATACGCGTTGCTCTATTTGGCGATCCACTGGGACTGTCGCAAATTCGCGAGAATCTTTTCGCGGAGTCAGAAGCCTCTGGTAGAGCGCAATTGGTGCTTCCCGGAGAACACGACAGCGGTAGACTCCTGCAAGGATGCTTAGAACTATCCGACAGCGATCGTATTCGCGAACTGATCGATGTTTTAGTTGACTACTTAAAGCACGTTCGCCCTGCCATCGATCGTGTCGTGGAGCCATGAGAGCTGATGGGGTGGCTTCCGCCCGCACGTACCGATCATTTAGCCCAACAAGCGGTTGCATGTCGACTACACGTTACATGTGTCGACTTAAGCCAGCGGAAGCGAGGAGGATTGGATTCACTCGATAGATGTTGATTCATTGACCAAGTCCATGTAGACCTTGCGAGCATGTTCGTACGCCGACTTGGCGTCTGCCTGCTCCGCCGGAGCATAGGTCGCTTGTTTGGACTTCCAGCACTGTTCGACGCCCGCCAAACACCATCGCATGCTGTCAACTGAGCCACGTACCGGTTGGTCATCAACAACGACATAAATTGGATTGGTGTGGGCGTGGGGGAAGACGCGAATAGCAGCCCAGCCACTTGCCTTGAACGTATGCTGGAACGAGATGTCTTGAATCGAACCATCAACCTTCAGGCTTTTGTTTGCAACGGGATAGCCGTTGATGATCAGTTCGGCAAGTACATAGCCCTTGCCCTCGATCAGTCCGGCGCCGCTGGCCGAGAGCGCCACATCCTGTGCGGCTTCCACTCTGAGTTCGCTTCCGGCCAATCCGAGGCGGACGGGAGCTTCGGAGGCTCCACTGTTCGCCTCGAAATCGAGCAAATGACAAGAGCCGTCGCTAACGTAGCTGCGACCAACTGCAATGGACTGAACCCACTTGTCGAATGTCAGTTCGCCATCAACCTGAGCGTACACGCGACCGACTCCCACACGCTCGCCAGTCATGCATGGAAAGTCCGTTTCGCCACTGACCGCAACGCGAAAGCCGCAGTTCAACACGTGATACCACATGTTCCATTCGGCAACGCGCTCGGTATTCATCGCGGAGATGAAGTCGACCGCTTGAACCGGCTCGCCGTTGGAACCAGGAACTTGGTGAGTGACATCCACGATGAACTCATTGGCACCGATTCCATCGAAAGCGGGAATGTTGAAATTGGGCAAGTTGTTATCGCCATCCTTCCCTTCTGTGTCGGGAACGCGACCAACAAAGCGACTCAATCCGATCGACGAGTGAGCAGGACCGCAGACTGCGCCCTGTCGCTTGGCCCAACGCAATGTGTTGAGTCCCAGAGTTGGCCAGTGGTCCTTGGATTCTCCACCTGGGTAGATTTGTTGCTTGAGATTCAAGAGATTTAAGTGGCCCGACATGTGCGAACCAAAACCTGACACCTCGACGTCATAGCGCAAGGTGTACGGATACTGGGACTGCTCGGCAACTTCACCGGTAAAAAAACGCTTTTGATAGTCAAAGCACGGCCCCCACGTCAAACAACAGCCAACTTTCAGATCTTCGCCCATGATGTGGCGAATCATATCGCTCGGCTGGACACCTTGAGTGGGATTTTCATAGTGCAAACAGCCCGCCGCATGAATGTGATGATCGCCCGACCACCAGCCTGCTTGCGATGGATCGATCCAGCGGTTGATTCGGTAAACCAACTCCATCGGTTCGCTGCCAACCGCCAACGTCTTTGTTTCGGGAATGGTTTCCGGCCCCCGTGAACAAACAACCGTATAGGTATCAGGCGGGAGTGCAACCTGTTCTCGATCACCGCGATAGATATGACGTTGGAAAAAGAAATCGGGTGCAAGACGTTTCGATTGGGCCGGATAGATGCGGCCTTTCGAGTCGCGAATCAAGAATTTACCGAAGGCGGGATTGCCGTCGGAATCAATCACTCGCAGGGTAACTTGGGTCGCTGGCAAACAGTTGAAGTCGAAGTCGAGTCCAGCCCAGTTCGTGGAGCGCTGCGCGGAATAGAGGTCGATCCAGTCAATGCGCATTTTTCCAGGTCGCACCAGCGGATCGAGACGAATGCCCGACAGCGAGCCTTCCACAAAAAATGGGACCTCATACAGATGATCTTTTCCCGGTTCGATAATGAAATTGGTTTGACGGTCGCCGGTGGGCTGCGGTCGATCTTCAGTCCACCAAAACAGTTGTCCGATGCCGCTCTCTTCGGATTGTGCCCAGAACCGCAGCAACAGCGGGCCACCGGGGGACTCGACGTCGGCGCCAATGAATGGGTCTTCGCCGTCTGAAGTGAAATGCAGCGAGCCGTCATTGGCGAAGATCTTACATTGATTCAACGCTTGCCAGCCGTCGGTATCTTTGTCAAAACGCCACTCGCGAATGAACTCGCTGTCCCCACCCGTCCCACGGCTGACCGTAAATTCAAGCAACGCGTTCTTCCGCCCTGCGTCGCGGCTGTAGATTTGAACGATTCGATACTCCAGTTCTAGCCCACTCAGGTTGGGACGCATCGGTTGTCCATCGAAAGACGAAATCTGCATCCAGCGCGATTCAACTTCGCTGGCCGGTGCGTGCGGAAGCGGCTGAGCATTAGGACTTTCGATCAGGAGTCGTTGCGTTCGCCCAGGTCGGTTCAGCACTTTGACAAGAAAAGTTCGCCACCCCTGCTCGAGCAGCTCCGCTGCTGCCGCGCCGCGAGCAACGCGAGGTGGGCCTTCGTCTTGAACATCAACGATCGCCAAGCAGAACGGATCGAGCAGTCGCTGGACCTCTTGGACGACATAACTGTCGTCATCGGATGTCTTGAGCGAATTGAGTTGCTCGCGTGTGGCCGCGTCTAGCGGATTGCCAACCACATCCATCGCTTCGCCAAGCCGATGAATCTGAGCCAAAAACGGTTGTCTAGGAACTTTCCGCGCGACCGCATCTTGTGTATTTTTCTGGGCCAATGCGATGTTCACGAACAACAGGCTGAGCAGAATCAGTTGAGGTTGTACGGTTCTCATGGCACTACTCTCCGTTTATTGTGTTTGTTGGGCTGGTTATGCGAAGTGGTTTCGCGTCGAGCAACAGGTCTGCCGTCGCGCGAAATCCCAGATCCTGTGTTCCCTGCCCGACGTCGGCGACCAATCTCACTTCACGCAATCCGCTTTCGCGCACTAGAATCTCGATCACTTTGAATTCATTTTCCGCACCGGTGCAGTGAACTGACGAAAAGGGACTGTCGATCACACGGATATCGCACCAGTCAGCGGCCTGCGGCGGGTCACTGGCAATGTCAATGGCCGTCAGCCCCAAGGGAGCGGTCGTGCCGGCAATGTTTTCGAGTTGGATGAGAAAGCGTTGCGGTCGTCCTTGTAGTAGCTCGATACGATCACTTCGAGAAGAAATCTTGACACGTGACTCAGGATTCACAGACGCCGTCAACAGAGTTAAGGGTGAAAGTGCCTTCTGGAGCGAGCGAAGAGAATCGCATGCGGCGAGGGCTTTTAGCGCAGCCTCGATTTCGGGAGTGTTACCCATTTGTCGGAGGACGTTTGCGAGCCGATTTTTCGCTTCATTTAGCGTTTCTTCACGCTGGCGAGCCGTGCGGATGTTTTGTTCCAACGCGTTGTACATATCGATTCCCTGCTCAATATAAGCAACCGCCTCGTCGCGCTGCTGAGCATTGGCAAATCGGCCTTTGGACACGATGTCCAGCACATGGACTCGCATGCGCTCGGCCCAGTAGATGGCTGCCGCGGCATCAAAGCGAGGCTGGCCATCGACGTGCACATAAACAGGACTGGTGTGGGCGATTCCCGGCCCCGTGATGACATTAAAATTACCAAAATCGAATTCGGCGCGTCCATCGGTACGACTGCTGCAACGCGCAACAATCCAACGACTCTCATTGGCTGGAATGCTCAACTCCAGCTCGGCCGATGTCTCGTCGATATTTCGTTCCGCAATGATGTTGCCGTTGGAGACAAGCTGGAATCTTCCGATTGGTTGACGCGAGATCACTTTTGCCCGGATATGCAGCTTCTCGTTAGCTCCGGTGTGAATGACGTCGCCAATGGAGGAATCATTGACGTTCAGAAAAATCAAAGGCCCTGAGGTTGTAAACGTTCGGCCACGTCGAATGCCTTCGATCCAACGGTCATAGGTGAAGGGACCATCCACTTTTACATAAGCTCGCGCGATGCCCAGCGTGCGTGCCGGATGATCGCTGCCATTGGTCAACGGCAAACGAAACCCGCAATCCAGCAAACGATAGTACATCTCCGGTTCCAATTGGTCCAGCGAATCGACCAGGTTGTGGATGACATTGACGGGAACATCTTTATTCCCAGCCGTTCCATGAGCTTCAATACTGATACCGCCTTGTTCGCGACAATCGTCGATCGCCGTTCGATTGATCGGATAATCCAGAGCGTCCGGTCCCGCAATAATCGAGCCTGTGCCAATTGACTGGACCAGCCAGTTGATATTCAAAAAGCAGAGATGACCATATAAGTCTTGATTGCGGTACTCTTCCCCCATATGCATATGAAAACGTGAGTTGCTGTACTGAGGAATCGGCCCCATCGGAGCTTGGGACGGTTTGATAAAAGCCTGATCCGCGTAGCGCTGGAGCAAAGTCAAATTGTTGGCGACGCGCAAGTCCTCTGCTTTCTGAACCATCGAAAGTAGCGACAGCGGCTCATCGACATTCCATGCATTGGTGACCCAGTGAACGTGGGTGTCGCCCGAAATCCATCCCAAATTGGCCATGTCGATCATCTGCTGGCACGACAGGTCGACTTCCTTCGTTTGTCCCGCATCGAGAGTCAAATCGATCACATGAGGCTTATGTTCAAATCCGCGTTCCACGGTGATCTGCGTCGCACCGGGCGGAACCTCGATCTCAAATGTTCCGCCCGTGTAGAAGAACGAATGCTTACGCCAAGTCCCAATCGGTGGATAGATAATCGGTTTGTCCGTGAACGTCGACTTGTTTGCAAATTCGCCGCCATGGCGGCAGACACCGTCGCTGCACAACACGGTCACTCGGGCTGGTGTAATGGTTTGCCCGTCGCGAATTGTTCCACGGATCACTCCGGCTTTTGCGATGCGAATTGGGACTTCAATGCTTCGCTCCCTGTCTTCGCCCTGCAGCTTGGCCAATTGAATGGTGATGCGGTCGGACAGTTCCGTCGACTCATCAACCAGCGCTTCGCAAAGCAATGTGATCTCAGAGGCGGCCTTGACTCGCACGTTTCCGCCGTTTGGCGCGACACTCAGCAGCAAGTCGCGATCGCTCGCGTTGCGAAGCGTGGTCAGTACGGGCGTTGCAATGGAACGACAAACCAGGATCGGCTCAGTTGACTCGGGCTTCAAAACAGTTGCATTGCTCCAATCAACTCTGAGACTCCGAAGTTGTTGGTGAAGCTGACTCAGTATTTCCGATCGATGTTTCCGCAGTGCTTCAAGCGATATTGCTTTCGGGTCGCTGTGCAGGAATCGATGTTCCTCGGCAGCTTGCGAAATCAACTGTTCGGTCATGGCATTGGGCCATTGAGCGATCAGGGAGGTAAAAAGCTGGAAGTGTTGTTCCGCTTCCTCCGTATCAACCGACGTCTTGGCAGCAGCCACGCGTTGATCCGTATGAGTATGCGTGTGGCCTTCATGAGCGTGCAACCTATCGGATCGCGCGATGAGGATCATCAGCGTGGCAACGAACAGAGCCATGTCAATGAAAGATACGTCCCGCTTCTGAAACGATGCTCTATTCGGCATTGGCCGCCTCCCGCTTGCGGAGCCAGTATTCGCGCGCGTCGACATGCCAGCGCATCACCTGCTTATGCTCTTGAAGCTCCGCAACGTTCGCGTTGATTCTCTCGATCCGGTCATTCACCCAGTCGAGAAAAAACTCCGTCGAATGACGACTAATTCGTCTTTCGGCGGAATCGTCTGCAATGTACCAAGGGGCAGTGGAGGCAAAGCGGAAGGTTTTATCGACGTCAGCGATGGCTCGAACCAAAATCCAACCCGGCTCTGTTACGTCGAGCGTTGTGCGGAGACGTTGTTCGGTTTGCGGCTCGCATGAAATCTGCTTCACCACCGCTCCATTGTGGATCACTTCAACCATCGAAACAGCGTCGTTGGTCGTCAGGTCTATTTGAAACGACACCGTTAGCGAATCTTTGAGTTTTAAGGTCGCACCTGGCCATGCGTCGTTGGCCGTGACACGCAGCAGTGGACCGTTGGTGACGAAGCAACGCCCTGCTCGCAGCGCAGCGAACCAGTTGTCACGGGTGAAATCGTTTTGTTCCAGTTGCACATAGACTCGGTTATAGCCAACTGGATTGGGCAGTACCCCCGAGGCACTGCCGGCGGAAGGTGGAATGCGAATGCCACAGTTGAGAATGTGGTAGTAGATTTCCTGCGACCAGTAGCCATTGCCGCGTGGATCGGGAAGTCGTTGAGAATCACGCTGCCGTCCCCAGGCTTCGTTGGTCAACATCTCGGATCGGAACATATGATTGTTGGCGATACCAATCGAGCTCATATGGCCGGTCGCCATCCATGTTGGCACATCCCACCAAAATGGTTTCTCGATGTCGATCCAAACGCCTTCGTCTTGTTGTATTGCCTGTTCGACAAAGTGCATCGGCGATGGAAACTCGCGGGATCGAACCGTCAAATCCAATGGCTTGCGAAGACCGAAGTATAGCAACGCACCTCCTTCGCGTTCGTCCTCGCCAGCCTGCGTGCAGTAGATTCGACCGTCACCGAAACGGAACTCCGTCTGGTCAACTTCGATCGCGTCGGGTGCCGGCGTATTCCACCAACCGATCACTGGAGCGAAACGCAGGTCCTCGGCAAGCATCAAAGCTTCTATTTGCTCAACCGGTCGGTGTACATGCAGATCACCGCTGATCCAGCCATCCTGGCTCAAATCTGCAATTCGTTGAAGCCTGACGGCAACCGAACCGGGTTTCTCAGTTTCGACTTCTACTTTGCCCGATGCCTTTAAATATTCCGGTCCACGTTCAATTTCCCATGTGTATGTTCCAGCCGCCGCAGTCACTGTGGCACGACCGTCGCACACGAAATGGTCGTTCCAGTACGGGTAATCGTTCACTGGAACTGGCTGGCCCTGGGCATCGGTCAGATGGATTCGACATGGCAGGGTCGAAGCCTGTTCGTCACGCACATTAAATTCGATACGACCATGATCCGCAGCACGCACGTCGACAAGGCAAAGTAGCGAGATTGCCCCGCAGATAAAGTAGTATTCTCGAAGGGCAAGTTGGAAAGCAATCATATAGCTCGTTCACTTCATTTTTCGGGTTTCAAGCATCTGCCCGTTCCCACAGGATGTTGTTCACGACAAGAAAACGCGCGGACTCCATACTGCAAAATACTCATCATCACGAATCAACACATCATAGGCCAGACGAAACCGTTCGCCCATAGAATCGCGGCTCTCCACTCCCAGAACCAAAAAACTTTTATTCTACTTGCTAGAATCTAGTTCTTCCCTTCGTCGTCACCTCCAATCGGCGGACTCATTTTCAGCTGCCTGATCAGGACTGATGTGAGCGAGCGGCTCCTTGACCGTCGGCTTTCATACAATTGAGCTTTGTAGGTTGCACTATTTCAAACATGGGATCGTGGGTCTACATCCGGCGATTTTTAATCGCAACGCCTTTAGAAACGACACGTGGCCCCCATTCGCACTCGCAACTATGCAAATCGTTGAACTTCGCTCCGAGAACGCAACTCTTCTTACTGCTATCGCACCTGATGTTTTTGACGAGGCAATACGTCCGGCACAACTTGAAGCGTTTATTCAATGTCCGCGGCATGTTATGGTTCTTGCAGTCGATGATGAGGTTGTTGTTGGTATGGCCTCCGCGGTCGAATATTTTCATCCGGACAAACCTCCGCAACTGTGGATCAATGAAGTAGGAGTTACACCGTCGCGACGAAATGAGGGAGTTGGCAGGCTGCTCATCCAAGAGTTGATTGATATTGGAAAGCGGCGAGGCTGTGCCTTTGCTTGGTTGGGAACAGAGCGCAGCAACTTGCCAGCGCAACGATGCTTTGCTGCGGTACCGGACGGCGATTTCCCGTCAGAATTCCTGCTGTACGAATGGGATATCACAACCGATAACCCGAGCTAACTCACGACTGGGTAGCCACGACCACTCGCTGTTGAAATTATAATTGAGGAGGCTCATCGAGTTTGTCCTTCACGCGAATTTGTGCGAGAGGCGAAACACTGCGACTGAGTTAGGGTTAAGAAGTGTCGGAGGCCCGTCATGAATGCGAATCTGTTCCGTTTCAATCTTCGACACATTCTGCTGCTCACCGTCGTCATTGCGGCTGTGACATCTCTAGTCATCTCATTCGGTCGTCATTTTCTTTGGGCGTCGCAACATATCGTTGTTCAGAGCTTCGAAGCGATGGCCGAGGTCGAACTTAGCTCGCTGCCGGCCGTTGAACAGCTAACCCATATCGAGTTCAATGGCCTCTCCTTCAATTTGCCAACCGACATGCTGCAGTCACCTAAGATTGTACGTGGACCGGCAACCGCCATTTGGCTCGCATTTGAAGACGGCGACCGGATGTTGCAGATTCCGCTACTTCCTGCCAATATTCGCTTCACCTTTGCAACTCCACCCAAAGAACTCAAAGGACTGACTTTGCCACAGTTATTGAGTACCGTTGCTTCTACCGCCACTGCGGATTTTTCATTTGGTATGAGCAGGTCCGAACTCATTGCTCACGACTGGGCGCTGGAAGCGCGAAAGGCATTGCAACTGGAAGCGCAGCAGATCGATCGGTTTTCGCAAATCAAAAAAAGTGACCTGCATGCAGTTCTACTCTCAGCCGATCCGGCGACGATCGACTACAAAAACCAACTTCGCTCCATGCTGATTTGGGAAACGCCCGACCAGCCAGCCTTTGGGACCATTTGGTTTGGTGATATGCGCAGAGAGGATGTCGTCTGGATCGACGCGGTCGCAGCGAGTCTAAGCGTGAATGTTGACGAACAGTTAACAACAGCCGAAATCATCGCTCTCTCCGATGCAGAAATCATCGCACTCATCAAAACTATGCAATAAGTGTCGAGCGATTGTCCGAGTCGATTACAAGAGGTATGTTTCGCGGCAATGGTTGGCAGGCATGTCGTGTGGCAATGAAATCGATGACGACGAATGGAAGAACCAGATTCGAGGTCTCCATTCATTCGAGGTCTCCTTTGATTCGTTGGAAGGAGTTGTCTATCCCACCTCTTTGACAATTTCCGCTAGGCCATTTTGCACCCTTCGTATATTGATCGATGTTTCCGCTGTGGAGAAGGGCAAAATCTGTCGCTAGACGTCTAATAAATTTTCTCACATTTCAATTACCCGAAAGGCGGACTTCATGCACTGCTGCTCACGTCTTGGGATTCCTAGTTCGCTGGCGATTGCTCGCCACTGGGAAACGGCCTCCTTGACTTGCTCGATGATCGAGGTGGCTTGAATTCGATCGAGTCGAAAGTAACCCGCGACATCCAACGCCAGATCGAGACTTAACGCATTATCCGTATCGGAAATGTTCAGGCTCAATCCGTTGCCAGTTGGATCGGGATTTACATCATAAGCCGGTGAAAGCCTCCAGCCATCGGGTTGCATTAGAAATCCATGGTTGCGCAAATGATCGTCCGTATTGGAGACACATATATAAAAGACAATCCTTCGCCAAAGTTCGTGCAAGTCGACTTCGATGTTGGCTCCGCTGCGAGTTAAAAACTCTACAATTTCAAGATAACTTGCTCCGTCTTTGAAACTTGTTCCGTCGGAATATCCCAACATCGTCATCGCTGATGCAAAGTGCCTTCTACGGCGTTCTCGATTCACGATGACGCGATCAAATCTCTTTATCAAGAAAGTATGGTGGGTGCGCCCAAATTGCTCGGCGCGTGCTTCGGATAGGTTCAGTCCCGCGGTTTTGGCAAGTTGATGTGTTACCATCTCCCAGCCACCAACATCAATTTCGTCATTGCGTCCAGGAAACTTCGCGATCCAAAGGTTTTGTTCTTCGTCGCAAACACCTGCCTTGGGACGAGCGCCGCCGATGGACGACCCGGGGGCCACCAGCAATTGGAAGCATGCTCGCGCCTCATCATCCGCTTCGAGCCCGTCGTCAGATTGGAATTGCCAGGCAGCATGTTCCAGTTCGCGGAGTCGTGCCCACGGAGGCATATTTTGGCCTTGCTGGTCAGCCAAGAACTCGCCATCAAGCTCGGTTTTGAACCGCAATCCTCCCACGCGCTGCGCATCGTGAACGCCCAGCATAAAGTCTGAATGGACAAGTGTTTTTGTTTTTCTTTTCTCGCGGCGAGCGTTGCTCGCTTCACGACGTTTCATTAACAGCTGCCCCCAGCGATCGGGACTGGAATCAAGAAAGATTCCAAAATTTGGTCGATCACCATCCTTTAAATAGTGAGGTCCTTGGAACAATCGAAGTTCGGGGTCCAACGACAACGCATTCGGCCCGTCCAACCAAGACTGAGCATACTCGAATGAAAACGTCTCCCCTCCACGCGAGATTTCGCTGCGAAGCAATCCCATCCGCTGCGTTTCGCCCAACTCCAACCAGTCGCCATATACAATAATCTCGCGCGCCATTTTTGTATTCTCAGTTGCCATCGGTGCCGCTTGACGGTTGCCCGGATGCCTTGGGAGCTCGCGATCGAGGAACCTTCAACTTCGCATCCACCAATCGTCGTCCCAACTCGTCGTCAGCAGCAAGCTTGAGGAAATCACGCTCCAACCCCAACACGACGAATACTTGAAATAGAGTCGAAATCGAGGTGTTCCCACCCCCTTTCTCGAGCAAGTACAAAGTGTTCCGGCTGATACCCGCCCGCTCAGCAACCTTGGTAGCCGACAGCCTACGCCGCAGCCTTGCCAGACGAATGTTCTCACCCAGTCCCTCGAGAATGCGTCGATGTTGGGGTAGCAAGACCATATCGTTTCTCACAATAACGTACTACAAAGCAACTCAAAACTGACACAAATGATCAACCTATAGTACATTAAGCGAGCGCCACGGGCAATGCAGCTGATGGATTATTTTTTGCAAATCGATCTATGCGGTCTCAGCGTAAATGCTGATGAGCAGTCAACACCCGCGCAGATCGTAGCTCTCACCGAAAGTGTCGAGCTATTGTCCCAATCGCTTTAGAAACGACTGAAACGATTGTTGAAGCTATTTTGGAAACGGTTGGGACAAGCGTTTTACACTAGTACCTCGTGAATAACCTTGCCGGCAACGTCAGTCAGACGGTAACTCCGGCCGTTGTGAGAATAGGTCAACCGCTCGTGGTCAAGGCCAAGTAGATGCAAAATGGTGGCGTGTAGATCGTTCACGCTGACTCGGTTCTCAACCGCTTCGTAGCCAATCTCATCGGTCTCTCCGTAACTGACTCCTCCCTTGATGCCCGCCCCGGCCATCCACTGCATGAAGCCCTTGGGATTATGGTCGCGTCCCTTACCGTTTTGCGAGATTGGCATCCGTCCAAACTCACCGCCCCAGATCACGAGGGTGGAATCAAGGAGCCCGCGCTGCGCCAGATCGGTCAACAGCCCAGCCACGGGAACATCGGTGGCAGCGCAGTGGTGCGTGTGGTTTTCTTCAAGATTATCGTGCGCATCCCACTCACCGTCGCTGTAGACCTGCACCATCCGCACTCCGCTCTCGACCAATCTCCGTGCCATCAAGCATTTGGAGCCGAACGACTTGGAACGTGGGTTGTCGATTCCGTAAAGCTCATGCATTGCTTGCGATTCTTGCGAAAGGTCGACGACATCGGTGGCTTCTTTCTGCATTCGAAACGCCAGCTCAAAGGACTGCATGCGGTTGGCGAACTCGACATCATTTGTATGGCGTCGCATGTGTTCATCATTCAATTGGGCCATTAGGTCGAGTTGCGCGCGTTGGTCCTGCTTGGTAACTTGCGGTTGTCGGTTAAGGTTAAGGACGGGCGTGCCCTCGGAGCGAAAAAGCGTTCCTTGAAACGTCGAAGGCAAGAAGCCGGCACCCCAGTTGTGCGGACCGCCTTTGGCGCCTTGCGTATTGCCCATCACGACGTACCCGGGCAAATTTTGGTTTTCGCTCCCCAAGCCGTAGGTCACCCAAGCTCCAGCAGTTGGAAAGCCCGGGCGTGGCAAGCCACTGTTGATCTGATAGATGGCTGGCACGTGGTCGTTCGATTCGCTGTAGCACGACTTGATAAATGCCATCTTGTCGACATGTTTGGCAACGTTCGTGTACTTATCGCAAACCCATTGGCCACACTCGCCATACTGTTTGAAAGAGAAGGGCGACTTCATCAATGGTCCAGGGTTACCAAAAAATGCCTGGATGTCGGTGGTGTCGCCATCGCGCTTATCGAGCTCCGGTTTGCGATCAAACATATCGACGGCACTGGGAGCCCCTTCCATGAAGAGCCAAATGATCGACTTGGCTTTGGCGACAAAGTGGCCGGGGCGCGGAAGCAGTGAAGTCACCGGATCGGAGGAGTCCTGCGTTTGTGGCGTCGCTAGTAGATTCTCTTCGGCCAGCAGATTGGCAAGGCCGATCATACCGGCCCCCGCCCCAGCTCGGCAAAGCCACTCGCGGCGGCTGAGCAAGCTTGCGACACGACCGCGGGGGAACAAATGGGAGTTCATATTCATATCAGTTATCTCAATCGACGTAGATGAATTCATTAAGTCCGAACAGCGACTGACAATAGTCGGTCAGCGCTTCGATGCGTGGAGATTGTTCCGCGCGTTCGGCGCGAGTTTCCGCCTGTGATTCGATAAAGCGGATTGACGCACGCACTTCGCTTTCAGTCGGCAAACGCGCGAACGAATTTTCAAAAGCTCTTTCGATGATCGGCTGCAGCTCCAACTCTTCCAGGACCGATTCTTCGTTTTCTCCTTGAAGTAGAGAATCTGCGAAATCATGAGCCACGGCGCGAACAAAGCCGTCGTTCAGAATCACCATGGCTTGTGGTGCCACCGTCGTGTTCTGGCGTCGAGCACAACTGGTCATGAGATCTGGGCGATCAAAAGCTTGAAACATTGGATAGGGTATCAAACGTTTGTGGAACATATAGACGCTACGGCGTCGGGTCGTTGCATCGTCTTGGGCATCTTTCGGATACCGCTCGCCCTTGATATTTCTGGCAAGGTTTGCCTCAGGTGCAATGTACGGTTTAAACCCTGGACCACCGGCTTGAACGTTGAGCGTATTGCTAACGGAGAGCATCGCATCGCGCATAATTTCAACTTCAAGACGTAGGGGAGTCATTCGCCACAGCAAGTGATTGGCTGGGTCAACTTTCATGCCGCGTTCGTCGATGGAGTCCTGAGTGCTGGCTTGCTGCCAAACTGCGCTATTCAAGATTTTTCTGTGCAGCGATTTAACGTTCCATCCGTCGTTGACGAACTCTGTCGTTAAATACTCGAGCAGCTCGGGATGGGAAGGTGTGTCGCCGCGGACACCAAAATCGCTGGTAGTGCGCACCAACCCTTGGCCGAAGTGATGATCCCACACGCGGTTGACCATGACCCGCGCCAGCAATGCACCGCCCCCTTGCTGCGTGTCTGTGATCCAAGTGGCAAGAGCGCGACGCTGCAAAGTACTTTTCGCTTCGCCACCCTCCTCGACGATTTCGCCGTAAGCTTCTTTAGCTTTTTGCCAGTAATTGGCTGCAGGTGGACCTGCGGACAGGATCGCGGGGAAGCCAATGTCGACTTCGAGTTCGCGATCGTAGAAATCACTGCGACGAAACAACCAGGTCGTTCGACGTTTGTTGTCAAAATCTTGAAAGATAAAGGCTTCTTTCCCGCTAGGAAGTTTTTCGGAAACTCGGTCGCCGCTGTGAAAGACGCCCAACAGTTGATAATATTCCTGAGCCGAAAACGCGTCGTACTTGTGATCGTGACAGCGTGCGCAGGCGACTGTAATTCCAAGCAGTCCAGAGCCTAGCGTTGAGATCACATCGTCCAACTCGTTGTATCGATTGCTGAGTCGTTCGCTTTCCAGGAACGTGTCGGGCAGCTTGAAAGCCGGACCGGCGGTCAGGAAGCCAGTGGCGGAAATTGCAGCGTCATTTTGTGGCTCAAATTCATCACCGGCAATTTGCCAACGCACAAATTGATCGTAGGGCATGTTGTCATTGAACGCTTGAATCACAAAATCACGATAAGTGTAAGCGTGGGGGCGATCCGCGTCGGCTTCTTGTCCGTCGCTGTCGGCATAACGCGCCACGTCGAGCCAATGTCGCCCCCAACGTTCTCCGTAATGATGTGAAGCCAACAGTTCGTCGACGAGCCGTTGAACCGCCAACTCGCCATCTTCCGAATACGCGTGTAAAAATTGCTTCGTCTGGTCCGGAGTAGGCGGTAAACCTATCAAATCGAAATACAAGCGGCGCACGAGCGTTCTTGGCTTGGCAGGGTCGGCAGGTCGGAGGCCTGCGTCGACCAGCTTTCGGAGTATAAATCGGTCGATTGGGCTCTTGGACCATCGGTCGTCGGCTTGAGCTTCAGGCGCCGCCACTTGCTGCAGTCGTTGAAATGCCCAATGCCTTTTCGCTCGATCCAATTTGGGATCCACAACATCCGCACCATCGGGCCACTGTGCGCCTTGATCGATCCAGATACTTAGTAAGCGGATCTGCTTTTCGCTGAGCGGCTTGTTTCCTTCCGGCGGCATCAAGCGATCGTTGTCGACCCCCGATACCAGCTGAATGAGCAAGCTCTCTTCGCTGTTACCTGCGACAATCGCCGCAGCGCTATCACCACCCTGCAGCGCTGTCGTTTTGATACCCAAGTTCAGGCCGCCTTCTTCCGTGCTTCCCGCATGGCATTCGTAACAGTTGTCGCGCAAGATCGGCTGAATCTCGCTCAAGAAGTCGACCGGTTTCGAAGATATTGACTGCGGCGCGCCGGATCGACCGTTCTCACCAATTGCGTCTGTATTTTGCCCAACTGCAACGCCGCCAAGGACATCCAAGCAGATTGCTATAAACAGGCAGAGGCGAATGTACCTAATATATTTTGGAAGGATTTTCATGCGTTTTCGCTGAGTGGGGAGCAATCCGCATCGCGGGTAAACCAGCCACGGACTTTGGAATCGCACATTCTGGTCCTATTAGGAACAGTTGCGTCGCATTTCATTGTGGCTGGAAACCGCGGCTACGACCACCCCCAGAAGTCGCCAACCGCCAAGACTAAATTGCCCACAGAACTGCAAACGATCGTTATGCCCAGGTCCTTCCGCCGATGATTCCCCAGTACGAAAGGTACGAGAGCAGCATCGCGTTGGCAGTCGATACAAGACATGCGTGCCACCAGATCCAAGTGGGGATATCCCATTTGCGTGAAATGGCGACGAGAAAGATGCAACTTATGGTGAGCGCGGCAAACAGATAAGTAAGCAACATCGCGCTTACCGACCAAACCGTTGGCCTTGCCAACGTCACGATCGGATCCTCCAAACATGCAAATACGACCGCCACAAAACCTAGAAAGCTAAGTACAGCCGCCGTTGGCAGGAGGCGAATCGCGAGCTGCTTCCCATCAAATTTTCGTCGAATGAGCCATAGCAGCACCCATACCACCGATAATAACAATGAACTGAGCATAGCCGCCACAAGAAAGCCGATGCAGCATGTTTGTAGCCAAAATTCCGAGCCAGTTAAGCGGCGAAGGTTCTCATGGCGGCGATCCTCCGCACTAGCCATGATAGATTTATCTTCATGGTCGATAAACAATATCGTCGTACCTGGATCGTCGGCGCGGCGGAAGCCTCTTGACATGTCGGTAGGCAAGTAAAGCTTCGGCTTGTCAAATAGCCCTCCGATTTCCAATCCCTGGTTCGTCGACTTGATGCGCGTGAGCATGAGAAGTCGATAGAGGAATCGACTTTCCTCGAGACGCAACGTGTAGGGCTGGTAGTAGCCAGCGAACCGCGACCATTGATCGGGGGCTGCGTTGGAGGGAGCGGGTTGAGCTGCTTTGGGCCACTCGCGCGTCAAGTAGTTTTGTATAGTGCTTTCTATGCGATGGAAGGCAGCTCCATTGGAACTGTTGATCATCACTGCGTATCCCGTCCCTAACTCAGGAGAATAGGCGTAACTGGAAAGAAAACCGTCAACGGCTCCAGCATGGCCATGTAGCCGATGGCCATTCACGGAATAGGTAAAATTTGCCAGTCCGTAGCCATCGATGATTCCACGTTGCGCCGTAAGGCACGTTGTCGGAGTTTCCATGCGCTGAATTGAGGATTGTTGTAGTATTTGCTGCCCAGCATGGTTGCCGCGATTTAAGAGCATCTGAACCAAGTGCCCAAGCTGTGTGGGCGTGCAATTCAGTGCGCCTGACGACCTGTCCACCATATGTTCGTAAGGTCGAGCCGAAACGCCGTCCACCGCATAGCCTGTCGCAATCTGTTCTTTAACATGGTCTGTAAGTAGAAAACTGGCCTCCGACATATCCAGCGGCTGAAGCAGTTCTTGTGAAAGGTAGTCGTCAAAACTCTGTCCGCTAATCTTTTCGACTACATAGCCAGCCAAAGTGTAGTTGTCATTCGAGTAGGAAAAAAACGTTCCTGGCTGCCAGCGACAGATGCGTCGTTGGGCGCCATAATGGATGCTATCGCTCATAGCAATCCCAGGCACGTTTATCGCATATTGACTCAGCGGTATGTCGTTGAAAGCTGATGTGTGTTCCAACAAATGAACCAGTTTGAGTGGTGCCACGTTGTCCCAACGGTTACTGACCTTAACTTCGGGAATCAACTCACTGAGCCTATCATCGATCGTGAGCTTTCCTGCCTCCTGTAGCTTGAGCAGCGCCAAAGCTGTGAAGCTCTTCGAGATCGAACCAACACGAAACATCGTCTCCTTCGTTACCGGTCGATTGGAATCGACATTCGCGACGCCGATCGCCTCGCTGACCAAAATTTCATTGCGATTTGCAATGGCCAGCCCAACACCTGGGACTTTCGTCTCCTCCAAGATCTTACGAATTGCGACAACTAATTCTGCTGGCGTGGTAGGACTAGCGGCATCGTCGTTTGTCTCACTGCCCAGCGATGTACTTGGCAGGAAAACTGCGATGAACAGCGCGAGCAACAACAACGATAGAATGGGTTTCTGCATTATGTACAACACCGAAATAGGGACCGTTGGAATTGCGGACAGGCGACGTTGGGTAAATTAAAACAACTAAAAGCGTTGTGAATTGCGTATTTTTTGCCATCCACCAAGTGCGGATATGCAACCGAAAAGTGCAAGTGCGATGATCACTCCGATATGGACCATTCCGTTAGCAAAATAGTAACGCGATGGATCGATCGTGATGGCCATACCTTGAACCGTATAGACGAACAGCGCAGAGATGGAGGCAAGCAATCCAAGGCGTACGAGCGCAAAAAGGAACAGGCCCACTTGAAGCCATATAAAGATCCACAGGTAGACGGGAACCGAATTCATGAAAGACTGAATCGTTCCAAAAACTAACAACGAACCAAGGATGGCTGGCATTGGTCGACGCACTACAGATCGAATGACAACCAACACGAACGTCCCAAAAACCACCATGCCAACCGCGCTGTGTGCAGTATACAACATCCCACCAATGCTAACGGGTATGCCCATTACAATCTCATTTCCGTATATCCGCTGATAATCGGAGTTGATGAGCGGGTAGATCAAATTAACGAGGACCGCACACACGCCGATGGTTGATCCAAGCAGTAGATCTTGCCCAACCCTGCCGTCGGTGATTCTGCCACCTAGCAGCCTTGTCCATGACACGAGTAGATCTGGCCAGTAACGCCTAACTGTTGGCTCCAACGCCACGTAGTTGAGCCATGTAATGCTTGCCTTTGAAAGTGCCGAAGCCCAACAGTTGAGTAACACTGCGATTTCCCAATCGGACCAGGAATGATGTGCGCGAGGCAGACATGCAAGGAATTGTGCGACAATTACAAATGACGCAAGTCGCCATGCGCCGCGACGATCCCAGCGACGCAAGTAAATGTTTCGCACGACGAGGATGATTGCGATACACGGCATGATCGCCATGCGGAATAAAACTTCAATGGCTGCTCCAGTGCGCAACTCACTGGGAATTTGGGGTTCCGTTGCGCGCTGTTTTGGATTTGCTAAGATCTCAAAATAGACGGGGCGTCCTTCGAAGGCGGCTGCTACGGCATTCAATTGAAAACCAGTAGTTGGCCATTTTCCTTGCCAAGCTTGAACCTGATCGTAAACAACCGGTGGAACTACCTGAGGCTCAGTCGGTTGCAAATCTTCGATCGAAAAACCAATCATCTCCTTCGAAAACCAACGTGACCAATCCATTTCAGTTGGTTGATAAGCTGCATTCTTTTGAATCTTTGGGTTAGCTTGAAACCATCGTAACAAACCTGCATTGTCAAGTCGAACACCACGCATCTCGGGAAGCGACCACGCCGGATACCACGGATCGACTGCAGCGTTTCCCAAACGGGGCGTATCAAAGCCAAGTGTGTCCGCGTGAAAATTCTCGGGTGATTCACGATACCAAAAGCCCAATAGAGTCCAATTTTTAAACTCCGGCTGCTCTGCAATCCTTTCGTTGATTACTTGGGTGGCGATGTGATCGAAGCCGTAACTAAAATCGGTCTTGGTAGTCGATTCACATAGTTGACTTAGAACATTCCGAGCGCGGTATGTTAAGACTTCCGGGGATAGGAACGGTTCAATTTTGTTGAGCTTGTCAAAGTTCTGCGTAGCCACTAGGTGAATGAGCAGTCCCACAATAGTGACTACTAATACTATGATTGCCGATTTCGCAGACATAGCCTTCGCATCACCCGACATGGCGACAATTTCGGGATGCGGCGTTTCACCTGCTGCCAGCGCTGCTGCGAGCGGATCGCCGCCCGGCAACGACGCTGCGAGCTCACTAGCCGTGCGCGGTCGCATGCTTGGGTCCGAGGAAAGGCAACGCGTGATCGCCCGCTCAACCGCTGGATCCATGTCGTCCGTGATGTCGGATGGACTGCGAGCACTGGAAGAATCTTCATGCAACCGCTGTAACTCGGGCAAAGAAATAGCGTCATGCGCGGGTTTGCCAGTAAAGACTTCGAATAGAATCAGTCCGAGTGAATAGATGTCTGTCCGGGCGCTCGTCTGACCGCGCAGCAATTGCTCGGGGGCCATGTAAGCGGGTGTGCCTGACATGCCAACTACGTTCTCGCCATCGGCAGAAACGGTGGCCAAACCAAAGTCGGTGATCCGTACCTGGCCCTGACCATCGATCATTATGTTCGCCGGTTTCAAATCGCGATGCAGTACTCCTTTAGCATGAGCCGCAGCCAAGCCCGAGCACAACTGGCGAGCGATCTGAATACCCTTATCTTTGGGCAAGCGACCGATGCGATGGAGCAGCGTTTTGAGATCTTCGCCGTCGATGTACTCCATCGACAAGAACTGCTGACCGTTTACTTCTCCAATGTCATACACGCGGCAGATATTCGGATGCGAGATCTGCCTGGCTAGTTTGACTTCTTGATGAAAGTACTCCAGTCGCTTGGAATCTTTGGCTAATTCGCGTGGCAAAAACTTGAGAGCCACCGTTTGACCAAGCCTGAGATCATCGGCTCGGTAGACTTCCCCCATCCCGCCACGTCCGAGCATGGAGACGATGCGGTAGCGGTCGGCAAGCTTCGTACCTGGTAGGAAGCGACCATGATGGGAGGAGTCAGATAAACCGCTGCCGTTCGCTTTTCCGAAGGCTGTCGCAGTGACATCAAAGCGAGCAGCCGGTTGATCGAGAAAACTCTCGGGGTCCTCATTAGCAGCCAATAACGCAAGGACTTTGCGCTTCAGGGCAGCGTCTTCGCCGCACGTCGCGTTTACGAATAGGGCGCGCTCCACGGTGTCTTGGACCTCGATCGCTTGCAAGAAGATCTCTTTGGCTTGCATGGTCACTCTCCTGCTGTGGCACCGTCAGATGACTCGGAAAGTTCAATTTGCAACCAGGCGCGAGCATATTTCCAGTGGCGATATGCATCAGCTCTGGATAACGACAGTGCATGACCTGCTTCCTCGACCGACAGACCTGCAAAGTAACGCAGCTTGACGAGTTCAGCACCGAGGAGGTCTTCCTGGGCGAATTTCTCTGACGCCTCGTTGATGGCAAGCACCGTTTCAGGTTGCGCTCGCATTTCAACGTCGACGTTCGTCAGTTCTACACGCTGCAGTTCTCCTCCATGTTTCATCCGTGACTTGCGTCGTGCGCTTTCGACGAGAATGCGACGCATGGCTTCCGCAGCAGCGGCAAAGAAGTGGCCACGATTTTGCCAGTTTGGTCCGCCGTCGTTCCCAACCAGTCGCATGAAGGCTTCATGGACGAGTGCGGTGGCATTCAACGAATGACCGGTTTTTTCTCGAGCTACACGTTTTCGCGCCAACTCTTTGAGTTCGTCATAAACCAGTGGAAACAACTCCTGTGTAGCGAGTTGATCGCCCTGGGCGGCAGCAGAAAGTAAAACGGACAGATCTTTATTCACGGATCTCGCTTCCGACAATTGGGACGCGTTCAAAATCGCTGCCATTGAGCAAGCTCCAGTCATTCGAATCTGAGCGTTTGATTAGGCTCCGTGACGCGGACGTGGCCAAGGCTAACGCCCCGCAGTGGCTCGTACCAAATCCTGAAAGTGGAATTGGATATGAGGCTCGAGAATCCCCGGCAGTTGGATCAAAAGGATGGACATTGTCACAAACAGCATGATCACACTCGCCGCAAGCAGCAGCGCAAACGGTAGATGGATAGAATGGTTGGCGTCATTGCCAGAACGCTCCAGTAACTCTATTGCCTCTGCAGTCGTGCAATTAGAAAGTCGATTTGCCTTGTTGTTCCGCATGGCTCTACGACGCACCCGAAACGGCAAAATGTCTTGTTGGGGACGCATCGCTATGGTGTGATTATTCTTTGCCAACATCTTGAATTCCCTACGCTGTTGAAGCCACACCGTGTCAAATGCCACTTGCTAAAAAGACATGCGACGCATGGATGTCGACAGTCTCAAATTTTTTTGAATTTCATTGAATGACGATCAACACTGCATAAATGGATGGTGTCACCTATCTTCCTGCGCGCGAATAAACTTCCGGGACAGGAGAAAATGCGAAGAAAAACAAGACAGCGGGGGGGGGGAGACAGCCCTCCTCTTAAAACATTTGTGACGCGGTCTCGGGAGGGCGACACGGTCGACGCTCCTGCCGAGTTTTTTTTCAGCTGCCTCCTGCCACAAGCAAGGCGCTGTACTTTTTTGGCCTGTGGACGTTACTAGGCTGCGCGAAAAAGCTTGGTAGTAGCCTTGCTCTCCGACCGCGTATTTTTATTGGTCAAATCTCAAAGAAAAGTAATTGAAGTGGTGGAGGGGGCCGGGCCGCCCCCGAATCTCAATCTCTTCTTAATCCTGATCTTAATCCTGATCTTAATCCTGATCTTAATCCTAGTCCTCCTCCTACTGGACCATTTTCATTACTTGCATCCCCTGGTCTGCTGTGATCGAATGGAATTGGGCGGGGCGTTCAGTGACAGACGGGAACGAACAGATGCATGGCGATGCTGAATGTGAAGAAGTGCTGCGGCTTCATGCTGAAACAATGGCGAACCAATGGTCCTTGATTTCCACTCAGCCGTCCGACGGAACCCGCGACGACTGGCGAACTCTGTGGGCGGAATGGGACGAGCACCGACTGGATTGTTACGTTTCTCCAGTGGTGTACATCGAAGCGGAACGTTCACCAAGCGTCGAACCGATGGGCTTCGCGCGACAGTCTCAAACTGTTCCTGGAGAAAATGACGATCAGTTGCTCCACGTTTGGAAACGGTCACTTGAGAGCAAACGCCACATTGTCGTTTACGACCGAGCGGGCAGTGGGAAGAGCGTGATGAGCCTGCGGTTAGTCCACTTGTTAACTTCAGCTCCAACTCGTGACCGGTGCATTCACGATGGCCACTATCCACTTGTAGTCCGCTGGTCTGGTGAGTGGCCTCATGCATGCCTCGGCTCCATTGCCGATGCCCTGGCCGCTGACCCCTTGCTTGTCATGCAAGTACCGGACGTGGACAGCAGGCACAGGTGCGTCCGATACGCGTTGGACAACCGCTTGGTCACCATCATCCTTGACGGCTTCGACCAGCTGTCGGCGAATGTGCGCGAGCATGTGCGGCAACTCTTGAAGCCAACAGGAAACGTCCTTGATCGCGACGCATACGAGCGCTGTCGCTGGGTGATCACGACACGGGAACAGGTTTTTGAGGAAATGGAAGATAGCCTGTTTGTCGATAGCGACTGGGCCAGAGTGCGGCAAGAGCCCTTTAATGCCGAATTGCAAGAAGCCTATTTCCAGAAGCCGGAGGACCGTCCCATTTCCAACTGGCGCGATCTTCTGCCGAAGCGAAAGGAGACGAACGAATGGACGGGCTTGCCGTTGGTGTTGCGAGCGATCCGACGTTTGGTCGAGCTTCCAGAAAGCGACGGCGACCGCCCACGATGGACCAAGTTCGAAACGCCAGCCGAACTGTTTGCCTGGGCATCGCGATTAGTGCTATCGCGGGCGATTCTTAAACCAGAACCAGGACTGGCCCCTCGGGCAAAACAACTGGGGTTGTCGCCCGAATCCCAACTGGAACTCACTACCTGGATCATCGGCCTGCTGGCATTCCAATTGATGATGACGGCAGACTCCGAGCGAGACAGAGACAAGCCTAATGCAAATGGATTTCGCCGCATTGTAAGAAAGCTGAAAGATGATGCTGCCATCCGGTTTTTGCGATCCAGAATCGAGTCGCTTTTGAAACCGAAGCCAAGTGCTGTCGAAACGGAGTTTGTAAAGCAACGGGTTGAACATGACCTCGAACGCTGGGAATGGGGGTTAGCGTTTCTTGAATCGTTTGAATTGAAAAACCGAGTACGTGACGAGGAGTGTCATTCAGACACCCTCTTTTTCCGCAGTCGCGCAGTGCTGGAGGGACATGCGGCCGTATATCTGGCCAGGTTTGCGACCGATCACGACCTGATGGGCAATGGGAAACTAGACGATCAGGCCGAGCTGACGATGTGGACGTTTATGGGAAGCGAAAAATGGCGTGACTGTCTGAAGCTGGCAATTGACATGCCACGCTGGGCGATCGATCCGACCGTTCACGAATCGACAATGTCTGTCTTCTTTAAGCCGATGCGTCAGCCCGCGCGCCGACCAACCGAGCTGATTGTGCGCGCTTGGCACCGATTGACGAAAGACATTAGTCCTGGCCTGGAGCGCATGCTCGACGACTATCGACAGCAGTTCATTGATATCCTGAATGGTGAGAATTTAGAATCGGCCCGATTGGCAGCCGAATTGATTCCTTTTCCGAAGGTCCAGTATCTGGAGAGTGCACAACGACTTGCACCTGGCAGAGCAAATGCACTTAAGCCAGAACATGCAGCTTTTGTCCGAATCCCTCCAAATCCAAATGAAAATGAATGGACTGGCTGGGTGGGGGAACATGACAAGGTCAAGCTGGCGCATGCGCGGGCGTTCTGGATCGCAACCTGTTGTGTCACATGGGCACAATATCGACTCTTTTGCCCTGAATTAGAAAATTCGAATCCGAGTGGTTCGCTGACGCCACCCCGAATACCCGAGGAAGATTGCCCGGTGAGTTATGCGAGCTGGTGGGATGCGGTCGCTTTTTCGTTGTGGCTGGGGGATGACATGTCGCCACCGGATCGAGTGAATTGGGAGATTGCCGCCAGGGGAGGCCGGAATCGCGAGGAACACTCGCATGATTTCGTAGGAGTACCGCCATTTGACGTCACAGTCACGACCGGCAATGTGAACTTCGACGGAAACCAAACTCTATCGGGCCAAAAATCGTTTTGTATAGAAACAGAGTTGCCGGTACGTTGGGACCAGTTGCGTAAAGAACGCGCGCAACGGGAGAATTCGATCGCCGATCGCTTGCCAGCCTATCTGCCAAACGGATACGGGTTGTGGCATGCCAACGGCAATGTAAACGAGTGGTGTCTCAACGACGATGACTGGACTAACGACAGCCAGGAAGTCAGCATCTGCGATTTGCACAAGACCACCTTGTCCGATCGTCGCATCATCGCAGGCGGTCACTGGGGCGCGGGAGCTGCGGGAGTACGTACAGCAGGTGTCTATCACGCAGTTGTTGACACACCCTTCGCCGGAATTCGATTGAGTTGTTGCGTTGATTGGGAACCTGCCCGAACGGAACACCCTTAAATCACGGTGGTAACTGTCACCAAACCGGCCGTCTCAACATGCCCATTGCCTGCCGCAACTACTTCGCAATCTTGCGGAACGGCCGAATAGTGCAGATCGCACGTACGGTATGCGAACTTGAGCAGATTGTCAGCGGGCTTGCGGCTGGTCGAACAAAGTAGATACGCTGACTTGAAACTCATCGAGCAATAATGAGGCAGCTATCTGTCCGTCACCGTAACGACCTGATTCACAGTATTCTGTCGTGTCCATATCAAGTGTTAACACGCGGATCGTACGGTCGCGAGGGTCGACAATCCAGTATTCGCTGATACCTGCCAACGCATACTCGTTTCTCTTGGTTTCGAGATCACGTTGCGGATCATCCTCGCTGACCACTTCCACGACCAAATCAGCTCCGTCCCAAAAACGATCATTTCGCCGATCACGATGCTCGTTCAACATAAAGATTACGTCGGGTTCGCGATACTTGGTTGGCGAAACACGCACGCGGAAGGGCGACATGAGCGCTAACCCCGGAGAGGTTCCTGCCCCCAAATTCCTAAGTGCTGAACAGAGATAATAGACAATCAACTGATGCAACTCGGTGGGCATTGGCAGAAACTCCAATTTTCCATCGTTGAATTCGATTAGTCGATTCGTGCAAAGTGCAAGATAATCGCTTGCCGTCCATTCGCCTTGGTGTGGAAACAGAGCCGCAATTTCCCAAGTCGGATCACCAGGACGGCTGCGGGGCATTTCGGTCGACATAGAGTGGCCTTCATACACTGAACAGGAGTCACTGACTTTGTAACATTTCACGGGGACGAACGGATCGGCCTAAAATTTAGAACAATTGTCCCCAATATTGTCCCCAATCGTTCTGTACCCATCCTAAAGGCAACCGCCACAAGGAACAAAACAATTGAGGACAATTGTTCTACTTGACGTGAACGGTTACCTGACTTTTATATTAACGCTACTTTGGATCGGCAAGAGGCGAGATCCGTAGATTCTCAAACCAATACAATCCGGACTTGCCAGGTGCAACGATGTCGAGGTCACCGTCGCCGTCCATGTCTCGAATAACCATTTGCAGACCAGTGCCAGCCGAACCGCGACGAAAATCTTTCAGCGCGTCACGCTGTTCTGGATTGAGTGGGGCTGCGGGAGCTGGGTCCCCAAGATGCACTGTGCTTTTTGTCCATTTGCCGGCCATTCGATCAAAGCCGAAGATGTAGATGCAAGGTTCGGACGTTGCGCCCGGTTCGCTTGCATGCGCATAGATCCGCTTACCGGTAACAAATTCGAGCTCGCCGTTCCCATCAAAGTCGCCTAAGTGAAGCGTATGAACCTGGGAGAACGTCATATCGATTTCTTGCTTAGTCCAGGTTCGCTTGCCATCCACGGTGCTCTGCTGCAACCAAAAGAGCCCAAACTCATGCCCCATGCCCCACACGATGTCCGTATCACCATCACCATCAAAATCATGCCCAATGATTTCGATGCTGGCTGTGCCCAATTCAAAATCCGAGTGAAACGTCCACGGTTCGTTGCTCTGCTTAGGTTGTTCGTACCAGCCCTTGGGAGTGATCAGATCAATTCGACCGTCGCCATTGATGTCGCCGTGCCCCAGCCCATGTCCAGCTCCATCGGGTGAAAGAACGCGCGGAGTCCATTGGACCTCAGGCGACTTCGTCGTCAGTTCATAGAACATTACTTTGCCACCCACGTTTGGGACAAACACCGGCTGGCCGTTCTTGAAAAGATCCAACAGGTATCCCGTTTCCATCGATCCAGGCGTATCCATAAGATGTTCCGTCCAGTTCTTTGTTGGGTCGCCAGGGTGTTCCAGCCAGGCTATTTTCTGTGAAAAGTAAGCGCAAGTCACAATATCCGTATGGCCATCACCGTTCACATCCAACGGAGCGTCTGCGAAATCCTCGTAGTAGTGCGGGTTAGTGCCCTTGGGAACTTCACGGACTTTAAAAGCCTCCCAATTGGGTGCTGCGTACCACGAGTCGCCAGAAAACACATCCAGCTTGCCATCTCGATTGAAGTCAGCCACACCGGCCGCCTCAAACGGAGAGAGGTGATTGATGGTGTGCTGCTTCCAATGAGACGGCGGTTCCTCACCCACCACGTAGTGAGAAGCAAACAGAGAAGCAACCAACGCGACGATGTGAAATCTACACACAGTAACAGACACAATACGAACCTCCTGAAAACGGCGAGTAGAAGATCACGGTCTTAATCTTAATCCTGATCTTAATCTTAATCTTGATCTTGATCTTGATCTTAATCTTGATCTTAATCCTGTTCCCTTCGTCTACCCTCTCCCTTTCGCTCTCTCGGCAACTCAGCCGGCGATTGGTACGAGGCGATCTAAGGTGGGGAAGCAGATTAAGATTAAGAGTAAGAGATCAAGATCGAGATTACGAACAAGAGCAGGTTTAAGTTTAATTAAGTTTAAGTTTGAGTTTAGGAGCGATGAGTTACTGTAATTCCGATCCTAGCGCACGCTCGATGATGACCAGGAGTACGTTTGGGTCATACGGCTTGCCAATGAAATAGCAACCGCCGGATGCTCTGGTGCGGCGCACCAGGTCACCTTCGGTCATACTGCTGAGCATGATGATCGGTAAACCACTTAGCTTGGGATCGGAGTCAATTTGTTCACATAACTCCAATCCACTTCCATCGGGCAGGTGAATGTCCAAGATAGCCAACTGCACTTTTTTATCACGCAAGATCGCTGATGCGGCCGCGATGGTACTGGCTTGCAAGACTTCCAGATTGAGCGTTTCAAGGTGCCGTGACAGCACTTGCATTTGCAGATCATCGTCTTCTAAGACGAGCACCGAGAGCTTTGGTCGCGTAGGCTCAGCGGGTTGCAACTGCGGTTCTGGTTCAAGCGTTCTCGCACTCACGCGTCGTTCTGCTAATTCCGTCTCGCTCATTGCATTTTCTCCCAGAAATTTGAACGTTTAAGCAGCAGATGTATCAAACATGCATGCCCGATAGCAGTTTAAAGCATCACGCGTGGCCTTGACATCATGTATCCTGAGCACGTGGATATTCTTTTGCGACATAGCCAGGCTAACACCTATATTACCGGCCGTTCGATCGCTGTTTTTGTCATTGATTAGCTGAGCGATGAAGCCCTTTCGCGAGTGACCAATCAAAATCGGCCGTCCAAGTTCGAGAAAACGCTCTGCATGTTGTAACAGCAGCAGGTTGTGTTGATGCGACTTGCCAAAGCCGATTCCTGGGTCGAGGCAGATTCGCGCTGGATCGATACCCGAGTTGGTCAGTACTTGGTCGCGCAGCGCCAAGTAGTCATAGATCTCACTAACTACATCGGTATACGTTGGATTGTCTTGCATGTTTTGTGGACGACCCTGCATATGCATCGCGCAGACTCCAGCTCCGGTTCGAATAGCGATGTCAAGCATGGCCGGGTCTCCTTCGAGTCCCGTCACATCGTTGATAATCTCTGCCCCTAGCTCGACGGCTGCAGCAGCAACTTCGGCCTTGGATGTATCGATCGATATCGGTATCGAAACGCGATTGACCAGTGATTCAATGACGGGAATCACCCGCCGCAATTCCTCGTCGCTGTTCACGCTCTCGCTGTACGGTCGCGTGCTTTCACCGCCGATGTCGAGAATGTCGGCACCGGCATCCTCCATTTTCAGAGCATGTTCAACGGCTTGCGAAGGCGTGTAGAACTTGCCACCATCGGAAAAGCTGTCGGGCGTGACGTTGACGATTCCCATCAAAGCGGGAGTGTCCGCAAACTGAAAAGTTCGCGTGCGCAGCTTCCAAATGCGAACTCGGCTAGTTGTATCGATTTCCTCGGTCGGATTGCGCATGCGAAAACTAGATTCCCATCTATGATTTGAGCGGGTAGACCGGGGTTGGCGGTGATGTTAGAAACGGAGTCTCCGCGATGAAAATCCCGCCAGCCTGGCGCGAGTCGCTTCGACGCTCTGCAGGCATATGCTCCACCGCCGTCGTAATGATCAACTTAACCGACCCGTCGGGCATCTCCAATAATAGTGGACATGTGTTCTGAGGACTGTGAGGCGTTCTCCAGACCTGTTCCAACTCTCCGTTAAACAAGTTGTACTGGTGGGTCTCGCCAAACGCAGCCGCATTGGGATTGTAGAAACTGATGATCATGCTCTGTTCATCGGGCGTCATCGTCATCCCATCGGGCACACCATCCAAGTGGGCCAAGTCGACGACCGTCTCAGGCTCAGACAACTTGCCGTTTGTAATATCGATTCGATATCGGACAACTTTGCGAGTCGGGGAATCGATGTCCAGCAGGTGCAAGCCACCGGCTCCTGAATCGACGACGTCTTTGCCATTGCTGCAAATCTGATCAGCGCGAAGGCGAATCAGTTGTTGATCCGCGCCACGGTAGAGGTACAAACCGGCCTTCTTGGTTTTGAATTCCAAATCTTTTGTACCAAAGATCAAATTGTCAGCGTAAATGGTACCATCATTGACAATTGTTCCAACGACATCCTTATCAATGGCACTCGAAAGAACTTGCCAAGATTGGTCAGCAGTGTTGA
The DNA here is from genome assembly GCA_041753315.1 of Pirellulaceae bacterium. GTDB lineage: Bacteria > Planctomycetota > Planctomycetia > Pirellulales > Pirellulaceae > Aureliella. Next base: position 71,203 of record JBGSUV010000059.1, read on the forward strand.
ACAACCCCAGCTCGCGCTCGCACCCCACGACAAAAACACCCGACTGCGATGTTGGTTTTGCAAAGCCGGGCCGGCCGGGCAGCAAGAACTGCCGATTCTCCCCAGATGCCACATCGAAGATATTGAGCGAACCAAACTGGGCATCGGGACCATGTTGGATGGCCACCCAACTGAATTGGCCAACCCCAAGCGCTGTGGGACCTTCGGGCAGAAATCGTTCAGCGTCCGACGGAGGCATATACAGTAGTTCAGCTTGCGTTGTTTTTGGCATCTTAGCTTCCACAATCGGAGTGATTCGTTGGTTGGCCACCGCTTTTACTTCGTCAATTGTTCTACAAAAGTGTCCATTCGGGTAGGGGCGGCAGTTGCCCGGCTCGGGGCATGCGACGGCATCGAGCCCGCGCGGAGACTCGTGCCTCGTCCAGGACGGATTTGCTGAAGGTAGAACAATTGTCCCCAATATTGTCCCCAATTGTTCTGTTCCTTGCGATGGTTGGCTTAAGTTGGGTATGGTTGGGTATAAAACAATTGGGGACAATTGTTCTACTCTGGTCAGAAAACAATTGGGGACAATTGTTCTACACTGGATACAAAGCGATTGGGGACAATCGCTCTACTCTAAAACCCAAAAATTTAATGTTGATGCAGCACTAGTCATGTATGGCAAGTGTGATAGGCTTTGCATTTGCTCGATTGCTCTTATAACCAAGGTGACAAAAGGGAGTTACATGGCCAGTCCTCGAGTGCTCATTTTGCGAGCTCCTGGAACGAACTGCGACGCGGAAACAGCTTTTGCATTTGAGTCGGTTGGTGCCAAAGTCTGTAGCGTCCATGTCAACCGTTTGATCGACGACCCTGGACTTGGTAGCGACTACCAAATTCTATGTTTTCCAGGTGGTTTCAGCTACGGTGACGATATTGCCGCCGGACGTATCCTGGCCCAGCGGCTGCAAGTTCACTTGCGAGACCTGGTCGAAGAATTCCGTGGCGAAGATCGCCTGGTCCTTGGGATATGCAACGGTTTTCAAGTCATGATGCGACTGGGCATATTTTTTCCTGGTGAAGAATCGCGGCCACCAGCCACACTCGCGCTGAACCGCCAAGCACGCTTTGAAGATCGTTGGGTTCACCTGGTTAACGCGAACTCGAACAGCGTTTTTCTGCGTGGAATTACATCGATGTACTTGCCGATGGCGCACGCCGAGGGACGATTCACGATGAGTTCCCCTGAGGCAGCCAAGAAACTGCTGGAAGCACAACAACTGGGGCTTCGCTACAGCGACGAACTCCAGCAAGCTTGCGACGATATCCTCCCATTCCCGCACAACCCGAACGGTGCAGAGATGAATGTGGCTGGAATTTCCGATCCTAGCGGACGCGTTTTTGGTTTAATGCCGCATCCTGAGAGACACCTTGATCCCACCAATCACCCTTTTTGGACGCGTCGCGATACGCAACCCGAACATGGCGAAGGGCGCGTCATTTTCTCCAACGCGGTCGAGTACTTTGCCTAGCGCTTCGGCCCCTCACGCAGCTTCCTTGCTCTCACGCGAGTGAGCGAGTGGGTCACGTTCTAGTTCAAAATCATCGGTTGACTCGTCAGTGGAAGGATCATCCGTGGAGTCATCATGGTCATCCAGGGTTGACAAAATGGGGGTCTCCAGCGGCGAAGCGTTGGTGCGCATGCCAAGTATGCGGAAACCAAGCTCTCGAACTCGAACCACCGCGTTGCTGCGATGCGTGATCAAATAGGCAAAGGCCACACTGCGTCCCAAACTTGAAATGACGAACAGTGAATAGTAAGCGGAAGGAGTGCTTCCAAGGCTGTTGAGTATCAGAGCTCCGGCAGTAGCACCGGCGCACCAGGCTGAAGTGTTGGCCAAGTTGTAAACGGTCAACATCTTGATGCGTTGCTTGATCGGCATCGACTCAAAGAACATCAAAAAGAAACCAAGTTCATAAGCGGCCCAAGCGACTCCATTGATCGATTGGATGAACATCAACCAGTAGTAATTTTCGGAGAAAATCCACAGCGGAGCCAACGGAACGATCATTCCGCCGCCTACGGTCAACAACCACTGTGCCCCTCGGCGTTTGGCTAGTCGGCCCCACGCCCCCAGGGCGATGATTTTGGCCAAAAACGCGGTGGCCATCAGTCCCGCATAGGCCATGTATGACAACTCTAAGTGCCTTAGCATGTAGGGTGTGAAGTATGGCCCGGAGATCTGGACCATTCCTTGAACGAGCACCAGGTAGATGATTAACTGCTTGGCCGGGATGCTCGGAGTGAATCGCGTTGCCGGAGCGCTTGCACGACTGGACGTTCCTGTGCCAATATTTTCCACGATCTGTGCTACGTGTCGCGGAATGTGCTCAACGGCTCGATGCAACGACAACATGACAACTGAAAACGCTCTGGTCGCAATCGCAACTCCAAACAAGACCGCAAATGCGACCACTTCAAAATCGTAACTGCGACTGAGATGGAGCAGGATGCCGCCAAACAGAAAGCCGAGGAGTGTGGCGAACTGCGATGCACGCGTACGACAAGCGAAATAGTTGGTGCGAATCGGTTTGGGAACAACTTTTTCGATCCAGCTATTCCACGCCGGTCCCGTGGCCAGGCCGCCAGCCCAATAGATTGACGCAAAAAACAGCAACCAGAAGGTCGAGATGTTGCCCGACATGGCTGCCAAAATCAGTGGCACAAACGCGGCAGCTTGCATCGAAGCGGTGACTAATATCCACGTTCGCTCGCTAACGCCACGTCGCAAAATGGCTGGCGAAATGCTCTGGATGATGCCACCGGCCAGCAACGGCAAGCTACCCACCAACCCAGCACTGATCTCTCCCAAACCGACTGCCAATGCAAAAGCAGGCAGATAGGTCTCACCAACCCCAACCATAATTCCATACGAAGTCGCATCAGCCGTCGAAGCTTTTAAGTTGTGGCGTAGTAGGGAGCGACGGTTGGAAGATAAAGGAGCGAGCACTTGGAATCAAATGGATGGTGTGCCAATAGTGTCGTAGGACGAAGTATTGACATGGGATAGCAATATTAAAAAACACGCGTGGAGCAACACAATCGTACTTCAACACTATGGAACATCGGAAGGTCGAATTCGAAGAAATCTGTGTCTCTTTTGCAGATCCAGCAGCCGGAATTGCCCGACGCGGCCCCGCCGCCAGCCAGCAAATTGATCGATCAAACCGGCAGTCGTCGATCAATGCGACAATACCAGCCCGAAGCGCCAGCGAGTGATTCGCTAGCTTCCCTTCCTATCGCTCTGAGCTAGCAACCCACCAGACCGCCACGCGCTGCCGGTGGAAGAGACCCCTCTATCGCATTTTTTCAAAAAAATTTTGCAGAGAACTCCCCTAGCAGAGCCGACCCTCGCAGATCGTCTTTTGAATCGCTAGCGGATGAATGAGGTGCAACGAGGGCAACGGGTTGCATCAGCGCTAATCTCTGATGCGCAGCTTGGACTAGTGCTGTGTGCGGCTCACCCACGACTGCAAGTCGCTCGAAATAGCATCTGCCTCTGCGTTCAAGAATTCGTCGAATACTCGTTCCAAGGCTCTGCCTGGAATGCACTGCCTGGAGGCTCCGCCTCCCTTAGAGATTTTCTGCCCTCATTCCATTCTAAAGACATTCACTGTCTGCGCAACTTCTTTTCGTTGAGCTCTACTGCTCACTGCACTGAATCTTGCTTGCGTTCTTTCGCACGGATGGCAAGGCCGGAGCACGGATGAGGAGGAGCGAGCTCTAAGCTCGCCGAGTTTGTTGAGGCGGTGCTGGGCCGAAAAAATCCCGCATACCGCGACGATAGAAAAAGTAGCTGAGGCGGGGGTCGAACCCGCACGGAGATATAACCCTCCGCAGGATTTTAAATCCTGTGTGTCTGCCATTCCACCACTCAGCCAATTTCGTCCGCAGGCATGTCGCCAGCGATAAGTGTACTCCGCCTGCGATACTGCTTTACAATCCAGTCGACTACCGCTGGATTCTAGATAATGCTCCAACCCGCTTCGGCTAGCGTCAGGTTCGCGGCCATTAACCTTGGGCTAACGCGCTAGGGCTCGTCATTCCGCCGCTCGATCATGTAAAACATCAATCCGCTAGCCTTTGTGCCGCCTACTATAAGAGGCTCGGCGTGGGTTTGCAACGCGAAAAGCGCACTCACCCACTGCGAGATAGCTAACTTTTTTCAGTCGACCAACGGCGCTTCAAAGGGACAATTGTCGAGTCATGGAGTTGTGCGAAACAATTTGTCGACTCCCAACAATCGCCAACTCGGCCAAGCGAACTTATCCAGGCGGCCACTTCATGGGACGTCCTCCCAAGATGTGAAAATGAAGATGGTCAACGGATTGCCCCCCATCGCGTCCACAATTTACGACCACTCGATAACCATCTGCAGATAGCCCCAAGTCGCGCGCAATCTGGGCAATCGTGAGCCACAAATGACCAAGCAGTGGAGCGTCATCGGCAGTCAATTGCTCAAGCGACTCGATCGGCTTCTTGGGGATCACCAGCACGTGAACCGGCGCTTGCGGCGAGACATCATGAAAGGCCAAACACATGTCATCATCATGAATTGTCTTCGCTGGAATCTCTTTGCGGATGATCTTTGAAAAAATGGTCTCTGCCATCGCAAATCCGTTTAAAAAGTGTCTCAAGTGCGTTGTGAAGATTAAAAGTGGGTTGCTAGCGATGGTGTCGAACGATTGTCCCCAATCGTTTACGAAGCGATTGGGGACAATCGCTCTACAATGAAGCAATTGGGGACAATTGCTCGACACTACAGCGATTGGGGACAATCGCTCGACACTTCGCTTAGGGCTTGGCTATCCAGGATTGAATAAGCGAGCCATCGGCCAAATTCCATATGCGGACTTCACCGTTCAACGCACCACTCACCACAAGGCTACTTGTTGCATCGCTGGGTAGGGCCGCGGAGAGCACCCAGTCCGAATGCCCAAGATAGGCTTGCTTTACCGTGTTGTTGGTCAAGTCTAGCTGCAATAGGCGTTTGTCGGTACAGGGAACGAGTACCGCACTGTCGCGACGAAGCAGTTTCGAAGCGGCTCCACCAAGTCCTACCTCGGCGACCTTCTTCGCGCCTTCGATATCCCAGCGGTGGAGCTTATTGTCGTCCCCCGAGCTGATCACCTGTTTGTTGTCGTTCAGTAGGGTGACGCCGCGCACAGCCGCTCCATGACCGAGATAACTGGCAAGTAGCTCGCCGGTCGCACCGTCGTAAACTTTTGCCGACTTGTCGCGACTGGCTGAGGCAAGTCGAGTGCCATCGTCGCTCCAAGCCACGGCTGTTACCCAATCCGCATGGCTGGCAATCAATCGGACTTCCGTTTGCGTATTAATGTTGTAGATGCGCAACATGCTATCGGCCGACGCCACCGCCATTTCATCCGAATTTGGGCGAAACGCGATATCCAGGACCACATCGCTTGTGCGGGCGAGCACTTGTGTGACAGCTCCGCTTTCGAAATCGATCAACCGTACTTCGCCACTCCGCCCAGGCTCACCACATGCGACGGCCAGCGTCTTGCCGTCATTGGCAAAGGCAAGTGCAAAGACGCGTTGCCCCATATTGCTGATGCGGCGTTCTAACGCGCCACTACTTAGCTTCCAGATCGTCAATTCGTGATAGCCACCTATAACGACATGCTCACCGTCCGGGGTAAAGCAGGTTGCAGTCACTGGTACAGCGCGTTCATACGACTCGGGTGGCGCTTCGTATGTGGCCGGCGGAATGACTAGCGCCAACGTTTGCAGTCGATCGCTTCCATCAAACGCTGCGCCAGCTTCGATCCACTGCTTTATTTTTGCGATTTGCTCAGCTGCAAGCGCTTCACTTTCCGCAGGCATTCTCTCAAATTCATCACAAGTCAAACGACGCAGCAACTCACTGGTCCCATCGGACGCAATCGGCGTTTCGCCTGAGTCACCTGACTTCAACAGTTCTTCAAAGTTGTCGACCCGATAACCACCCTCCGCCTTCTTGGCACCGTGGCAGGCCAAACAGTTATCGAGCAAAATTGGAGCAATGTCATTGCGAAAGCTCACCGCGACAACGGGCGATTCCTTCGCCACGCCGTCATCCGATTCTTGGCCAACAACTTGTTGCGCGTTGCCCAACAAAGTCGCTGCGATTTGCAAAGCAAGAAACCACTTGAAGAAGAAATGGAGCATATGTAACCGTCAACTATTCTGGTGAAATGCGATCAATGAAGCGTCATTCGAGCAGATCAATGCTGGAAGAGGAATTCGTCGGTATTAAAAAGTGCCCAACAGATGTCCTCCAGCCCCGCTGATGGTTCGGTGGCCTGTGCGCAGTGGTCGAGCGCTGCCTTCAATTCGATGTCCGACGGCATGCGGCAAACGGCTGCCAGATAGAGCTCTTGCACCACCTCGGTAACACTCTTGCCAGCCGCCAGTGACTTGCGGAAGCGGTTGGTGTCACTCCGCAATTTCTCATGAATCATGGGACCGTTGAACAACTCGATGGCCATCCCCAAGTTTGAATCATCAGCCCGTTCACAGGCGCAGACGGTACTCCGCTCGGGCTGCCCAAATGTCTTCAGGAAGTCGACCTTTACCAAGTCGGGCGCTGGCAATTGCGTCGCTTTTGTCCCGGCTGGAAGGCTACCAAACGTCTGTTGAAGATCGAGTGTCTGATTGATCGCATCGAGAAGTTGTTCAGCGCTGAGTAGACGCGGTTCTTGATGGGAGCAATAGGTTACATCATCCTCATTAAAGGAATTCGTTTGATAACTTGCCTGATACGTGCGGCTTGCCAAAATTTCTCTGAGCAGGTGTTTGCGATTGTAGCCGCTATCGACAAAGTCCTTCGCCAGGGCGTCGAGCAGCGGGGCGTTCGAAGGAGGATTTGAATCGCGGAAATCGTCGATCGGATCCACGATTCCGCGCGAGAAAAGTTGGCTCCAAATCCGATTGGCTTCGATGCGTGCAAAATAGGGGTTGGACGGTTCGATCAACCAGTTGGCAAACGCTATCCGACGATCCTGGTCGTTGTTCGCTTCAATCGAGCCGACCTGCGGCAACCAAGGAGCCATCACTTTCCCAGTTCTAGGCTGAGTCACATCGCCCGTAAACCTGGTGTAAACAAACATTTCGCCAGGTCGTTCCGTCGTTCGTCGCTCGACGCGATTGAAGAACGCGCCAAGGCCATAATAGTTGTCTTGTGTCCAGCGCTCAAAGGGGTGATTATGACACTTCGCGCACTGTAATCTGGCTCCAAGAAACACTTGCGAAATCGTTTCCACGCACTCATTCATGTCCGCAGCGGTTCGATAGAAGTTGGCCGGAGGATTGGCTAACGTGCTACCAGCGCCGGTGAGCAACTGTTTGGCAAATTGATCATATGGCATATTGCTCCGCAATGACTCTTCGACCCAGCGATGGTACTTATAAACTCCTTCGTCGCCCACAAGTTTGCCGGTCATGCGGAGCAGGTCGCCCCATTTGAGTGCCCAGAATTTTGCATATTCTTCGCGTTCGAGTAACTGATCGATCAACCGGTCTCGCTTATCTAGACTTGGGTCAGCCAGAAAGCGTTGAGTCTCTTCGACTGTGGGGAGAATCCCAAACACATCGAGGCTGGCGCGACGAATAAACTCCGAGTCGCTGCAGGTATCTGCAGGCAAGTACTGAAGCTGTTTCAACTTAGCGTTAACAAGTTCGTCGATGTAATTGTTGGCAGGCGGCGATTGCCAGACGAAATTTTCGCTTTGTTCGACGAACATCAAGGGCAGCGATTCGATATGTTCCAGAAAGCGGACCAGAATGGCAATTTCACCGCGGCCGTGAGGTGTTACAAAACCATGAACATCCACTGTGGCCACACTTGTGTTGGAGGTCTCGTAGGAGACTAGCTCGGTCACATCGCGCCGACTTCCATCCGCGAAGTAGGCCGTTACTGCTAGTTGTTGACCACCGTCGGCTACGGCCAACACTTGCTTTTGATTCGGATAAACTTCCAATCGCTCAATGCGCGGTGTGCCCGGTGGATCCGGTTGAGCGCCATCGGCGATCCAATCCAACAGAATGCGATAGGCTGCGTCGTCGGTGTGCAGCTGTTTTCCACCTCCATGGGAAACTTTCATCAGTGGTTTGAGCAGCAGTAAACTCTCATGCGGGTCAAGCAAGTTGACTCGTCGCCCCGATTCTTCGCGGATCAAGGTGAGTTCATCCAGTTGCATATCAAAAGCTCGGAGAGACAAGCGGAATCCACCTTTGCCACTTGGAGAACCGTGGCAAGCTCCGGAGTTGCAGCCTTGCTTGGAAAGTGCCACCAGTGCTTCCGATTCAAATGTAACGGGACGTTGCACACTTGCTCCGCTGACGCGAACCGGAATGGAATGCGTCAAGCCGCCGACGACAACTGTCAACTCGGTCTCACCGTCTGATTTCGGCACCACCAAGCTTCCCTCGACAGTGGCGATCTCGGGATTCGCAATGGTGAATTTAGCCAAACGGGTCCAGTCGCGCGGTGCGTGTTCACTATTGCTTCCCGAAACGACTAGCTGTTGACGACTTCGCTTGTCCGACAAGACAACTTCTTGTGGGAAAACATCCAGTTGAGCCGGACCCGATACGACTGGCAGCGAGACCGATGGCAAGGATTGCGTGAAATCCTGTCCCATGTATTTGCCAGCGATCGTCATCGGTAAACTGACCGAAGTACCAACGCTGGCTGCGACTTGGAGTGTCAAGTCAACTTGAGATTGGTCCGCAGCAACAGTGACAGATTCCGGTGTAGTCACTCCCGCTGGTGGCGACGGAAACGTGAGTGTGACTGGCTGTGGATCGTTTCCATGTCGAGTCACAGCCGCGCGCACGTTTGCAGTTCCGCCGGCGATTAGCGGCTCAGGAAATTCCAAGCTGACGTGAACTGGATCAATCCATTGTACCGGAATTGGGAACGTGTCGACGCGTCCACGACCATTGAGTTCACCGTACGCCAAAAGCTTTAGGGATTCAGGAGCATTGTCTGGTGTAATTCCGGCAAAGGTTGTGGAGTAGGACTCTTTGTCAATGGCGACCGTTAAAGTTCCGCCGCTTGGCAACTCGGTTCCAATGATACCAATATTGCCGGTAAAACCTTCCTGCAATCGCTTCAAGGTTAGGGGAGCCGAGTGTGTGGTGAGCGGTCGCGCGAACTGAATAGCAGTGGTGGCTTCTAACGCAAAAGGTGATGGAGTAGGTGTGGCAGCTCCCAGCAGCAGTTGTCCACTTTTCCACAAGGGCGGAGACAACAGCGTTGGCATGCGAATGCGCTGCAAGCCGAGACTCTCCACCAAGCACGTGTTTTCTGAGTTGCCGACCGCGGTTGCGATCAAGCGAATCGCCTTGAACTGTTCTGCGTTCCATTCACTATTGGCGACCAAATAGACTCTTGCCTCTGTCGCACCAGCTGCAATACGTGGGTTCAGAATTGTAAGACCCGCGACAGCTTCCTGCAGAGAAACGTCGATTTCACCATCGAAGCCAAAGCGGGTAATTGTCAAGTCGACAGGGCAAGCGCCTTGACCGACTTCAACGGCAAATACATCGCGAACGGCTGCATCGGCTTTCAGCGAGACTTGGAATGTTCCAGCCGGCACGACTTCGATCCAGTAGCTAAAATCGACTCCTCCGCGTTTTAAAAGATCGTTGACAACCAAACGGTAGTTGCCATTTTCAGGAAATGTATAGTCGAAACTCCATTCGTCCGAGGCGTTGACTACTGTTTCGGCAACTTTGGTAGAGGCGGTGTTCAACAGCTGCATTTGCAGGAGTGTTGGAGCTCCCAGGCTACGCGTTCGGGCTCGAAAGCGAACGGTCTGGCCTTTGGTTCCGATCAATTCGTAACTGTCTGCCTCCTGTGGCTGTGCAAGTCGACCGCTGATGCCAACCGGAATAGCCAACGGTTGCGAGACAGAGAGTTCTGATGCGGCGACCGTCGCGGAACTGCCGTCAACAGTCTCGGGTGCAACTGATTGCACAGCGGGCTCTACGACTTGTGGATAGCCGCTGACGGCAATCGGCAGCCAACTCGACGATTTCCCATCGGGCAATTTGGCAGATACATATTCGTAATCTGCAGTGCTGTCAGCGATAAGAGTTTCGCGCGGACTGACTGCAGTGGCATCGACACCGGCAAAACCAAGTCGAGTGGTTTGCCCCACTTGAATAGCCAGAGGATAGAGTGTGCTCAGAATCGGAAAATCGCCAATTCGAAGTTGGTATGGTGCACCGGCAGCCCCATGTCGGCTATCAAATACTTCGATCCAGTAGTCCCCGGCCGATGCAAATTGATGGCTAAAGCGCCCGTCGGGGCCGATGGCATTGTCGTCCACCAAGCGCACTGTTTTTCCCTGTGCATCCAGTAAACGGATAACCGGATCGATCGTTGATTGCAATGGCTGGGACTGAATTTCAAATGCGACCCGCTCTCCTTCAGAAACGCCAAAGCGATAGTAGTCGCTGGTCGGACCGTCACAGATGCCTTCGACCACATTCAACGTGTTGACGGTTTGTGCCGTCTCCAGCGAGTGATTTGCTGCATTATCATGGACGACGGGCAAGTCGTCGATGATCATATCAAGTTGCTTTAGCGGACCATTTGCTCCTCCGACCAAGAGCCCAAACGGCCCTAGTGGAGCATCGCCCAGAACAGTGATGACAACCAGGGCATGCGTGGGTTCAACTTTTTCGATCTGGACGGAGATTGCTTTGGAGCTTGTGACGATTCTTAGCGAATCATTCAGTTCAGCACCTTGGAGAGTTACTTGCGTCGATTGTCCAGATTGGACAGTGCGCGGATGGACAGACTGAATCGTTTGCGCGTTCAGTTGCTGCGCCCAATGTGCAACGCACATCAGCGCGGCCGTTCCTATAGCAAGTGCATTCAAACGCATGGTAATTCGGTGGGGTGAAGGTAGGTGGGTAGAATCGACGTGCGAATCGTGTTAACAAAGACCAGCGATTGGCTCGCCATGATAAATTTGGTGGGGTCGATCCTGGGCATCGAGCCACGCTGCTGTGGCAGGGATGCCTAGTGCATTATAGATCGTGGCAGCGAAATTCTCAGGCTTAACGGGCTGTTCTTTTGGGTAGGCCCCGTGCGCGTCGGTACTGCCGATCACCGTTCCGCCACGGACACCGCCTCCCGCAAAGAACACGGACTGTGCCGCCCCCCAGTGATCCCGGCCCGGCAGCTTGTAATGCTGCTCCAGCAAGGTGATTTGTGGCGTTCTGCCAAACTCGCCTGCCATTACGACCAACGTTTCGTCAAGCTCTCCGGTAGAATCCAGATCATCCAACAGCGCTGCAAGGGCACGATCGGTTGGCGGAAGCAAATTGTCTTTTAAGTGGGGAAAGGCGTTGCCGTGTGTATCCCAGGTTTCGTCATTTCCCAAGTTGACTTGCACCAGGTTCACCCCGGCGGCAACGAGACGGCGTGCCATGAGAAGTGACCAGCCAAAGGAGTTTTTTCCATAACGTTCAACCGTCTTCTGCTCGGCATTGGTCACGTCCAGCGCTGCGTGAACGGAGGATTCGGTAAGTAGTGATACCGCTCCTTGTCGCAAGCGGTCGAAATTAGCTACTTGAGCGTGTTGCGTCAAACTCTGGCGTTGGCGTTTCAGCGTTTCGAGTAATACCAGTCGTCCGTTGACTTCGTTCAGGCCCAAACCATGTGGCAGCGACAACTGAGGTGCTTGAAATAGTCGTTCATCAGGATTCCCTCGATCCTGATGATCAAATTTGAATTCTGGAAACGCGCCATACGATGTGTTGTGGAATGGTGAAGCCTCGATCATCCATGGATCATGTTGTGGCCCCATTTGTCCCGCGTGTTGTCCCGGGATGACTCGACCAGTTGAATGCACTAGTCGCTCGGGTAACACTGCGGCGGTGGGAAGATTGTTGCGTGACTGCGTCGCGCGTCCCACGATGGACGCAATCGAGGCTTCATCTCGGCGGCTGGGAGCATTGGGGTCAAAGCCGACGGGCAGGCTCGAATGCCCAGTTAGCATGATGTGGTGCGCGGCCGAGTGGTCGTTGGAACTATGCGTGAGCGAACGGCACAGCGCCCATTTGTCGCTGCGGGCTGCCAGCAGTGGAAGATGTTCGCAAATTTGCAAACCGGGAGTCTTCGTGCTGATTGGCCGAAACTCGCCGCGAATGCTCTCAGGCGCATTGGGCTTCATGTCAAAGCTCTCGTGTTGCGCCAAACCTCCCGACAAGAATATGAAGATGCACGATTTGGCTTGCCCCAGCGGAAGCACTCCATCCGCGGCGGTCGCTTCGCGAAGTCCACTGAGGTGGTTGATGCCGAGGCCAAGCAAACCGATGGATCCAATCTGCAGCGACTCTCGTCGCGAGACGGAGGCGTGTGACCATCGGTTCCCTGGTAACGCTCGCCGACCCCTCATACGATTTGTCCTGTATAGAGTGGCGTGATGACCATGCCATTGAGCAGATGGTGTGGCCGTTTGAGTGGATCGATCAACTGCACATCGTGGTCGACGCCCAATGCATTGAACACCGTACTGCAAATGTCGGCCGGAGAAAACGATCGCGTAACTGGGTACGCAGCTTGAGCATCCGTCTGTCCAATGACTTGTCCACCCATCACGCCCGCCCCCGCAAACATGCCGGAATAGGCGTGCGCCCAGTGGTCGCGACCAGGCAATGTCTGGCCAGGCAAAGTCGAAACTTTTGGCGTGCGACCAAATTCTCCCATGACGATCACCAGTGTTTCATCCAGCAGTCCCGAGGCGATCAGATCATCGGTCAACGCAGCCAGACCTTGGTCCAATTGTGGCAAAAGCGTGTTTTTCAACTTACCCCAATTGTCCGTATGGGTATCCCATGTTTGCACGATCCCCATGGTCGCTTGAATGATCGGCACCCCCGCCTCGACCATGCGGCGGGACAGGAGTAACGACTGACCAAACTTGTTGCGACCGTAACGCTCCCGAGTCTCATCCGATTCCTGATTGATGTCAAAGGCGTCGGTCATCCGGCCGGAAGTCAACAAGTTGAACGCGATGTTCTGTTGGTCCCGCAGTGAAGTTGACTCGACACCTTGCAGCGGATGACGACCACTGTTGAGTTCCTCGAGCAGTTGGCGGCGCGACTTCATACGGTCCGATGACATGCCTTCCCGCATCACCAAAGCCTGCATGCGAAAGTCTTTGTCGTTCGGATCACCTTGAATTTGCCATGGATCGTGCTTTGCGCCTAAAAAGCCGGCATGTTGACCTGGCCATGTTAATGGACCTTCGATCAAATAGTTGGGCAAGGAAACGCCAGAAGGAATGCCATCGCGCCGCGGACGGATGAAGTCCAATGCAGCAGCAAAGTTGGGAAAGTCGTTGCGAGTCTCGACGCGATCGAGGTCCGAGCCGCCGCGGGGCAAGGGAGTCGGTCGACCAGTCAAGGCAACGTGCGTGGCTAACAAGTGATTGTGTTCGAGATGCGCCAGCGTGCGTATAATTGCCCAGCGATCGGTTTGTTGCGCGAACTTCGGCAGATGCTCGCAGACCGCTACGCCTGGAATGGTCGTTGAGATCGTCCCAAATTCACCGCGAACTTCTGCCGGTGCGTCCGGCTTTGGATCGACGGTATCCAGTTGGCTTGGGCCACCGCTCAACATGACGATGAGAACCGACTTGGCGCGTCCAAAGCCCTCAGCTGAATTTGCCAGCGCCTGTTTGGGGGAACTCGACAAAGTAGTTCCAACAACACCAGCCGCTCCAACACAGAGAAAGCCACGACGATCGATTGAAAACCGAGGGCTGAGATTGAATGCAGACATAGAACTTCAACTCGCATCCATAGAGTAAAGCCAGATCAAGAAATATTCTTGTAGGAATCGAACCAAGGTAGGATGAGGTTTGCGGGGGAAGGCAAACCGGGGTGGGGACGTCATTCTGCGATAATTCCCGAGTCAATGCAACACTTTCTTTAGACGAATTCCCAATATTTCGAAGAGGTCCCCTCGGTCAGAATATCACTGAGGTCTGAAAGGCAACGTTTATCCAGCGGAAAAATACCGTCGGGAAGACAAGACAACGCTCTAATACATTTTTCATTGTGGTTGACCAATGAAATATTGGGGAGAGAGAGGTTCCTGCCGAGCTCCCGCCTTCGTCGTCCGCTTCGATCGTTGTACCCGTATGAGAGTTTTATAGCACGGATAGCAAAGCCGATGCACGGATGTTCCAGTCAGTAGTCACCTGTGGCGGGTTCTATTTATGCAGGGCGACGCGGTCACGGCAGTGTGAAGCGGACGACGCCCTCCCGAGAACGCGTCGCAAAGGTGTTTACAGCAGTGGCATCGCCCTCGTGAGACAACGTCGACCTCCCATCACCACGTCCGACTTGCTGGTCGCACGCGTTCAGTAGCAAAGCGGTCGCGTCATTCTACTCGCCGGTTTCGGCGTCAGCTTCTGCATCGGTTCCTTCTTCCGTTTCTTCTTCTTCCGTTTCTTCATCTTCGAAGTCTTCGATCACCGGTGCTTCAGGAACCACGTCGAGCTTCTCTTCGTCGTCTGCCAACTCTGGATAACGATCGGTGAAACCGGGTAATTCGATCGAATACTCCATGATGTTTTCAATGGGCAGCTTCGAACCTGTCAACAATGTGTTGATTGTCTTAATCGCGACCGGGTCATTGACCGCTGTTTGCAATTCTTCCACCAGCGTTACCAACTCGGTGACTTGGGCAGCAAGCTCGGCGTTACCGTCGATCGACAGAAGCGATTTTTCAACTTGTACATCCGCGTCGACAAGCGGTTTTCCGTCGAGTGCAATATGCACTTGTTGGGTCACTTGATTGAGCAACCGTCGTGAGCCACGCGTCCGCCAATCTTGCGTATCGATAGGCTTAGGATTATTTCCTGAGCCCATCCCCATACCCATACCCATTCCCATGCCACCTTCCATCCGACCACCGCCGCCGCCCATCATATCGCCATAGCCACTTCCCCCCATTCCCCCGCCTTCTTCGCCGCCACCTTCCATCATGCCACCCATGCTGCGACCGCCGCCCATCATGCCGCCCATGCCGCTGGCCTGCGCATTGGTATCGCGTTTGATGATGTCTTCTTGGAATTCATACCAATCAACCAACTGGCTGCGCACAAAGTGGCTGAGCCCGATCATATATTTGGCTTGCTTTTCGGCAGCCAGCGCCGTCATGTCCATTTCGCAAAGGTAGGTCAGCGCGCTGAGGCGAACGGACGGGAAGGCAGTTGGTTCAGATAATTGTTCAATGGCAATGTCGATCGCCACGGGTGATTTTGCGACCCCCAAAATATCGTATGCACGACGAGTCAACCACGCATGCGATTGTTCGTCGAGTGCTGACTTGGGACTTGCCGCGAGGATATCGGTGGCGATCTTCTGGATTTCGGCTCGCCCAGCGTCGTTCCAACGCGTGTTCCAATAGACTCGGGCATGCCGTTCAACGCCATGTAAAGCAATAGCTCGAAGATGTGGCGGAGTTGCTGGGTCGGCAGCCAGTTTCCGTAGCTCCACAAACGCTCCTTGTGAAGGCAACGGTGGCAATTGATCCTTGTTGTTTTCCGCTTTTTCGTCAAGTTCGGCGAGCAATGCAAGGCAGTTGATTCGAGCAGCGGGACTGTAAGTGTCCTGACGAGCAATTGTCCCCGCGTAGCGGACCACTGCATTGACCACCGTTTCCCGCGCCTCGGGTGGTTGCTTCGTTTCAGCCAGTAACATGAGAACTGATTGGCGATGCCTAGGGTAATTGGTTAGTTCTTTCGCCTGTGTGAGCTTGGATACGCTAACCAGAACTTGTTTATCAAGTGCCTTTCTGGCGTCGTCAGTGGCAGGTTGGCGGCCGCGATTGAAATTGCTCGCAAGCCCGGCTTCTTGCGAAGAAAACGAAGGTGTTGGAATCTCTTTCTGTGCAAACACAGACCCACAGAGACTGACCGAGATCACGACGCCAAAAGCAATTCCACTAGCCCTGCGAATTGCAGTTCGAAATCGGTTTCGACGCCCCACGCAGCTCAGCTTAAAACTTCTTGACATTTCGCATTCTCCAATATCCGTTAACCAACCACAAGAAAAGCATCACACTAGGTCCCTCCAGGGCAAGGGGTGATGACGGAAAGCTCGACTAGTGTTTGTCCAGATTCAAAAGTAGTACACAGTGTCGAACGATTCTTTTTTAAGCGATTGGGGACAATCGCTCTACACTGCCAAAGCGATTGCGCAATCGCTCTACACTCGTGGACGCAGCACTAGAAACTTTGCCGCAACTTATAGGCTATCTGATAGCTGGGAGTACTGTCAACTTTTTGACATTATTTCTTCGGCAAAACCGATTTAACTGCGGAGAACGGTAGCGGTCACAGGCCCGCCGCAAGCCCACAACGGCGCAACAACGCTAAAAGCTCGAAAAACTCTAGCCACAATTGCAGTCTTCACCCTGGACGCGGTGAATATCGGTCGACGGGTAGATTCCAGGTAAGTCGACGTTGTACCAGCGATCGAGCACGGTATTCCAATCTTCGCGGGTGCGAACATGTGTAAAATCGGGCCGCACCTCCAGCGATCGCGGGTGGCTGGCGGAGTACTTTATTCCAAATTTCCTTAGCAATTGTCCAGTCCGATGCTCGCCGTAGACCTTAGCGGCTAAATCCCAATGTCGCTCGAGGACGTCGCGTTGCCGCAGCACGCTGGGTGGTTCAGGCAACGGAAGTCCGGCGGCCAATGCTCGCGCTTGTTCAAAGATCCAAGGATTGCCAATCGCTCCGCGCGCGACGGTTACACCATCTATGCCGGTCTCTGCCAGCATTCGAAAACAGTCCGCAGCGGTGAACAGATCGCCGCTTCCAAGCAAAACGCGATCGGGAAAAGCCTGTTTCACTTCCGCCAAGAACGACCAACGGCTCGGTCCGTTGTAACGTTGGACCACCGTCCTTCCGTGAATCGTCGCCGCCGCCAAGCCCGCCTCAAAGCCACGTCCCAGGATCTCAAAAAATTTGTCGCGACTTTCGGCCGAATCATCCAGTCCGCGACGCATTTTGACCGTTACCGGTATTTCTGACGGAACCATGTCTCGAGTTCGCTTGATGATTTCCAGCGCAACGTCTGGCTGACTCAAGTGAAATCCGCCTCGGCACTTACCAAGTACTTTGCGCACCGGGCAGCCGAAATTGATATCAATTACGGCAAATCCAGCTTGAACAAGTCGCTGAGCGCCAAGCGCAAATTGCTCCGGTTCAGCCCCCATCAACTGTCCTGCCACCGGCTGCTCGTCTTCCGAGTTGTACAAAAAGTGCTGATTTCGCTGCCGATCACGCATCGTAACCAAGAACTGATCCAACATCACTTCGCAAAGCGTATAGCTCGCCCCATGCTCGCGAGCTAATAACCGCATTGGCCAGTCGCTGTAGCCGCTCAGGGCAGCTTGTACGACTGGAAAACCAATTTCCACACCGCCAATTTGCAGTGGTCGTAACTCAATCGGGCCGTGTGCCGATTTAGCGGGAGCGATAGACATCGTCAAAACCTATTTAATCGAAAAAGTCGCCACAATCGACTCAATTTGACAGTGAACCATGGTCGATAAATCTATTGGCAGGCGCGCGGGCCATTGCGCGCCGGGGCATACATTACAAGTTGACAACGCAATGACATTTCGAGATACCCCAATTTTGCTTGTTTGCGCCCTTGTGGCTACCTCGACGGGCTGTCAAGTTCTGGGGATACCCAGTTATCGGGCTGAAACTGGCCATGTAAGCGGCCATATGCCCGGTTCGCCTGGATTGTCTGAACAACCCACGACCCAATTGGTCTGTGATGGCGATAGCTGCCGCGAAGTCGAAGTGTCGGAATTCGAAGTGTCGGAATGTGGCGAAATGGGCGCTCCACGGGTGCTTCCACCACTACCCGGATGGCTAGGTCGCTGGCATGCGAAGAAGGAGTTGCCGGATGCTCCCGAATATCCGCGTTTCCAACCGCTTCCGACGAGACCCATGTTCAGCCAGGCTCCAGAAGTCGCGGTGGCACCGATTGGATATGGCGACTTCCCTGCCACGGAGTCTTGGTGAGTATCTCCCAAATCCGCCCTGAGCGGAAACTTCTAATTGAGGGCGTCTCGACTATACTAGTCTGAATGACACCCGTCTTATACACGGCCCGGTTTTGCGGAAGGCCTCATAGTGACGCGGATTGTGCTTGTTTGTTTCCTGCGGACCTTCGTTGGTTGATCCGTAGCTCGTCGATTTTCCTTTCGATCCATTTCCCAACTCTGGAAATATTTATGCGCGTTCGAACAACCCGTTTGTCCCCTGCATACTTAGCGCGAATGACCAGGAATCTACTGACTGGCTGGTCAGTTGCCGTGTGCGGGTTAGCAGCGTCGCTTGCGATTCCTCATGCCTCAATCGCTCTGGGCCAAGTCCAACCCGATGAGGCGGCGAGGATGGGTTTGGAAAATGCTTGGCAAGCGCAGATGCAGTTGCCCAAGGCGGGCCGCGGCGTGGTCTCAAGTCATCTGTGGGTCGATCCCAAGATCAGCAAACAGTATGCAGTTGTTGAATTGGCCGATCGAACTATTCGGGTCTCAGCGGATCAACTGGACCGAAAGGGAAATCCAATCGGTTTGGAGGAAGCCAAAAAGCAAGCGCAGGAACAGGCGACGCGACTGATGTTTGGTAAGTCGGATGGATTTCAAGTGGTCGAGGTTACCGTTCCACACGTTTCGCTGGTCGTCGTCTCCGGCGACGGAATGGTTCACAACCTGGATGCCGAAACCGGCAATTTGATTTGGGCGACCTCCTGCGGCCGCACCGGAGCGCCCGCGCATCCTGCTGCGGTCTCCCCTGCAGGCGTTACGGTTATTCACGGTACCGAGCTGTACTTAATTGATTGGGCTACCGGAAATCAGCTCATGCGACGCAAACTTCGCAGTGGATCCTCCAATGCCGTCGCGGTCTGCGACGACATCGCCTTTGTATCGGATTTCCAAGGTCAAGTCGAAGCGTACGGGCTTGGGCGAACGTTCACACCTTGGGCTTATGTGCTCAACGGCCGCGCGGTCGGTCAGCCGGTTACGACCGCCGATCATGCTTTTGCGGCGATTGCCACAACAAAGGGTTACGCCTACATTTTTCATGGTGGTGAGAAACCATCCGTGTGGATACGCTATGAAACCAAACCGGCGATCAGTGGAAGCATTTCTGTTGGCAACGGCGCGTTCTATGTAGCGAGTACGCTTGGCGTGTTGGGGAAGATCACCGCCGATGATCGACTTGGAACGGTCCGCTGGGAGTTTCGTGCAGGCAAATCAGTAGCAAGACCAGCGTTGGTCGTGAACGATCAAGTGTTCTTGGCTACCGAAGCCGGCGACTTCATCGCCATCGACGACAGCGATGGAACTGCGCAATGGTCGCTACCCTTGGCCCGGGTTTCGACACCAATTGCAGTTGCCAACAAGAATGTCTATTGCATTACCAGTTCCAACCAACTGCTTGCGATCAACAGTGAGACGGGTCGTTTGGGTAGTCAATCGGGAGTCATTAACCTCAACGATCCCGTTGCCAACTCGATTACAGACCGGGTTTACCTGATCACGAAATTTGGACAAGTACAGTGCTTGCGACCGATTGGTGGCATATTGCCGAATCTGGTAACACCCGTCGTTGTCGAAGAAAAACCGGAAGAAACTGCGACGGAATCGACAGCGCCCACCACATCCCCTTCGGGTGACAGCAATCCGTTCGACTTCGGCGGCGATGCCGACTCCTCGGAAAGTCCATTTGGTGGTGGCGACCCGTTTGGTGGTGGTACCGACCCGTTTGGCGGGAGCACGACAGCGGACGATGCTGACCCGTTTGGTTCTGACTGAGTCGATGCTGAATGAAGCCCGAACGGCTTACACGCTCACACCATAGATTCGTCATCGATTGTTGTGTCGGCCTTTCAGGCCTTTCGCTACTCGTTTACGTTCCCGGGGCCTTCGACCCGAATGCTGCAAGGATAAGCGTAGCGAAAGTCGTCAAGACTTTTGGAAGTAGTTGATTTCACGGGGAAAACCGAAATTCTTGACGAATTCCGCTACGTTGAAGTCCTTATCCTTGCAGCATTCGCCATCGACCCCGGCAGAGGGTTTCTCAGCCCTTCGGGCTTAAATCCAAAACCGCCCACTACCCCAGTTTTCAATATTGATGCAGCACTAGCGATGTCGGGCGTTTCAGGCTTTTGGCTCTGGTA
The DNA here is from genome assembly GCA_041753315.1 of Pirellulaceae bacterium. Classification (GTDB taxonomy): domain Bacteria; phylum Planctomycetota; class Planctomycetia; order Pirellulales; family Pirellulaceae; genus Aureliella. The sequence continues at coordinate 91,487 of JBGSUV010000059.1, forward strand.
CGGGTGGCTGTTCCTGTTTGACGCTTTCAGCTACCCCTTTGGCCGCTTCCAACCAATCGGCAACCGGCATGGTTACGATGCCGTTCTTCCGGGTTCCGGCGGCTAACGTCTGGCCATTGGGCGAAAGTGCCATTGACCAAATACCGCTTTGGGCCGCATCCACTTTGGTGACCGCAACTTGGGCTGCATAGTCGGCAACCACAACGGCACCGTTCATGCAACCGGCGACCACGAGCGTTGAGTTGGGCAGGCTAACCAGGGATGTAACCCAGTCGGGAGCTTTTGTTAATGTCATGAGCGAGCGTTGAGATGCCACATCCCAAAGTTGCAAGCGTCGGTCCGCGCCACCGCTAATGAGCTGAGTACCGTCGGCGGAGTAAACCACGCTCCATATTGCGTCTGCACCGCGTGTCATTGAACCTTGAGCTGCGAGCTCTGGCCAACTGAACAGCTTGATGGTTCCATCACCGCTGGCGACGGCGAGCTGATTCCCGGCTGGATTGAAGGTGATGTCGAAAATAGCGGCGGCAGAAGCGTCAATGCGTTTGACTTCTTTTTTTTCCACTTGGGACAACACCAACAGCTTGCCATCCTCAGTCCCCGCCAACCACTCGCCCGCTTGAGGTCCCCTTTCCAAAGCACGAATCCATCGCGCTTCAACCTGCAGCGGCTCGGGTGCATCGTTGCCATAGACGGCCAAACCACCTTTGTAATCGCTTGCCAAGAATTTACCGTCGCCCAACGCTTGGACGCTCCACAGGGAGGTCTCAGCTTCGCCAATTTTCTCCAACCCCGCTAGATTTTCGACAGCGACTTTGACCACGGATGCTGGCCGCAGCAAAAGACCTTGCGAATGAGTGCCGACCAGATGATTTTCATCTGCCCAAATGACCGACGAAATCCAGGGCCCAGCTTCGGTTGCCTGTTCCCCATCTTCGCACCATGCGGCAGCGGTCATTGCGTTCAGGAATATTAAGGCAACAGCCTGTTGAAAGTAGCGATGGGTCATCATGATCTAGTGCCTCGTCTCAAGTTGATTGGGTAATTGCATTAGGGTCTGTCATTGTATTTGAATTTCTCGTCGCAATCAAAGTCCGCAGTCCGATGTGACATGTATTGTCCATTCCCGCCTGTCGGGGCTTGTGAGGAGTTAAGCAATAGTTACATTCATCTGTCCGGCCCAAGTTTTCTGCGAAAGGCTTGACCTACAGTGCACCACCTGGCGCGTTTGCCAGGTGACCCGCGTGTTGTGCCCCGTGCGGGTAGGCTGGTTCAATTCATCTCGTTTGGTATTTAGATCACATTGAGGAGTACGATGGGCCGTCAATACATCTTTACGATGGAATCGATGACTAAAAAGCACGGCCCAAAGGAAGTGCTTAAGAATATCTGGCTTTCTTTTTATCCCGGCGCCAAAATCGGCGTATTGGGCTCGAATGGCGCCGGAAAAAGTACTCTGTTGCGCATTATGGCTGGAGTCGACAAAGAATTCGATGGCGAAGCCAAGTTGACGCAGGGCTTCACCGTCGGCTACTTGTCGCAAGAACCACAGTTAAATCCCAACAAGGATGTCCAGGGAAACGTCGAAGAAGCGGTCGCCAAACGGCGTTCCGTGCTTGATCGATATAACGAAATTTCGATGATGTTGGGTGACGTCACCGACGATGCCAAAATGCAGAAACTGTGCGATGAGATGGCACGGCTCCAGGACATCATCGATTCGAACAACCTATGGGAGCTCGATCGATCCGTAGAAGTCGCCATGACCGTCATGAACCTGCCGCCTGGCGATGCGGATGTTAGCAAGTTATCTGGGGGCGAACGTCGCCGTGTGGCTTTGTGCCAACTGTTGATTGAACAACCCGACCTACTGCTACTCGACGAACCAACCAACCACCTTGATGCCGAATCAATCAATTGGCTCGAACAACATTTAGATCAATATCCCGGGACGGTCGTGGCGGTCACGCACGATCGTTACTTCCTGGACAATGTAGCCAAATGGATCCTGGAACTTGACCGTGGCGAGGGGCATCCATTCGAAGGCAATTACTCGGCGTGGTTAGAACAAAAGCAAGAAAGACTTGCCCGCGAACAACGTTCGCAAGTCAGTCGACAGAAATCGTTGGCAAAAGAACTGGAGTGGATTCGCGCATCACCCAAAGCGCGTCAAGCCAAAAGCAAAGCTCGAATTTCAGCCTACGAAAAGTTGGCGGCCGAGGAGTTTGAAGATCGACCAGACGAACTCGAAATCCAGATCCCGCCAGGTAAACACCTCGGTGAACTGGTGATCGAAGCGAAAAACATTTCCAAATCATTTGGCGATCGATTGTTGATTGATGACCTCTCCTTCAATCTGCCTGCGGGCGGTATCGTCGGTGTGATCGGGCCCAACGGGGCCGGAAAAACCACCTTGTTCCGCATGTTCATGGGGGATGAACAACCAGATTCGGGCAGCCTGAGAATTGGTCCCACGGTCGAATTGGGTTATGTCGACCAAAGTCGTGACTCGCTGACTGCAGATCATACCGTTTACCAAGAGATCAGCGGCGGTAATGAAACGTTGGAATTGGGTAAACGCAAGATGAATGCTCGCGGATACGTCTCCAAATTTAACTTCCGTGGCCCCGACCAAGAGAAAAAAGTTGGAAACCTCTCGGGTGGTGAACGCAACCGAGTTCACTTGGCAAAACTACTGCGGCGTGGCTCCAATGTTCTCTTGCTAGACGAACCCACCAATGACTTGGATGTCGATACTCTGCGAGCCTTGGAAGAGGCGATCTTGAACTATGCGGGTTGTGTGGTTGTCATCTCTCACGATCGATGGTTCCTGGACCGCATTGCTACCCATATCTTGGCGTTCGAAGGTGATGGACATGTCCATTGGTGCGAAGGAAACTTCGATACCTACGAACATCAACGACGCGAACGATTGGGCTTGGCCGAAGATGAAGTGCGCAAGTTCCGTTACAAGAAGTTAACCAGCTAACCAGATCGTGCTTCGTCAACTTTAAGAATTATGGTAGTGGAGGAGGTTACGAGTCCCGCGAAGGCTGTTGTTTGAAAGGGACTCGTAAACTCGTCCACTACGATGAACCGTGGACAAAGCAAGTTTTTTTAATCCTGGTCTTTGTTCCACAACCGTGGAAAGAACTTCCCGGTCTGACGCATATAGCTGTGGTACTCGGCAAACACCTCTTGGAGAAATCGCTCTTCACGCATCGCCTTGCGATCCAAGACCACAAGTAGCAGCCCCCAAACGATGCCACTTGGCCAACTCTGCGCCAATAGGGCCAGCCCCGCCATCAGGATTAACAAACCAGTGTACATGGGATGTCGAATGTAGCGGTATGGCCCACTGCTTATCATCAGTGTTTTGGCCCCGGGTTCCGGCATAATGCGCAGGCGCCTGATACCGATCGCGTACCAGGCCCACAACCCCAGGAATGCCCCCGCCAACAAGCATAGAACGCAAAGCCACGTTGCTGCATCCGATCCGAACCAGGGAAATTCCTCGCGAAGGACAGTAGACCAAGGAACTAAAGCGACGAGGGTTATGCAGAGTCCAAACTGCAACCACACCAATCCGAGCGAGATCAATCGTGTTTGATTCACAGTGTCAATTCGACTCGGCGGGTTGTTGAACCGGGTCGATCGACAATCCTCCTGACGCACGCAGTGAGATGTTGTATTGCATCCCTTCGCGTACTTTGATGGAAACGGCTTCGCCATTGGCAGCGCGAATGCCCAATTCCGCAGCCCGAGTCGGATTATTCGCAAACTCCCAGAATTCGCTCCATAGTTGTTTTTCGAATTCAGTCATGGCTCCACCCCGCGCGTAGGCTTGTGGCCGCATGCCAACTTCATCCAAAGAAAAACCTTCGGTGGGCATCTGTTGCTCGCTGAATATTCGGCGGAATAGGCATAACGAAGTGCCTCGCTCGATGTCTGCGCGCTCCACGTATTTGTCGTCAAACTTCACGACCCAATTGTCAATGTAAATAACGTCCCCTGGCAGTTCGAAGCGCTTGGGTGCCGACATCGAATCCCCTGCAGGCGCAAGTTCGGTGAACTCCAGTTCGCTCGTTAGAACATCGCCTTCATCGTTTCGCTTGACCCCTACCACTCGCAATAGGGCCAGTCGTTGGTCGGTCTTCAACAAATGCATAGCCGTCTGAAGTTTTTCATTTTCTTGGATCTGGACTTTCAGGTCGACGTTCAATTGTTCGATCTCTACCAGCCGCGACTCCAGGTCACCTTTGAGCGACACCAACTGCTCTTCGGCCACTACCAGTTTTTCGGCCTGTTCGGTCAAAAGCCGTTCGCGGGCCGTGTACTCGCTATAACCGAAATAGGCACCTCCGCCAATCACCGCGACCAACGAGGCGAGCAGCAGCGTCCGCACGGCGGAATTTACGGTCTTAACACCTTCAATCACTGAACCCAAATCACTCTCCTTTTGAACCACCCAATGTAGAACAATTGTCCCCAATTGTTTCCGCCCAGTGTAGAACAATTGTCCCCAATTGTTTCCACCCAATGTAGAACAATTGTCCCCAATTGTTTCCGCCAATGTAGAACAATTGTCCCCAATTGTTTCCGCCAATGTAGAACAATTGTCCCAATTGTTTGGTATTCAGCTAGAACAATTGTCCCCAATATTGTCCCCAATCGTTCTACATTCCGTTGGCGAGTTGTTTAACTTCCTTCACCGGACGTCCTTGGCTAACCATTTGAAAAGCTCTCGCAACGCCGGGATTGAGCATCACGATCAGACCGTAGATGCATAGACCTACGGATGTTAAGCCACACAGGCCAGAAAACGCAGAAATCAAGCCGACAAACAGGGAAACGATAATCCAAGTGCGTTGACGGAATAAGAAGCACCCCATCGCGGCAATAAACCGGAGGACGGCGGCAACCAATGAAAAGATGCCGATCACCAGATACAGGTTTTGTAGAAAATGCAAGGATTCAGCCGGCATCGCCGGGCGACGGCCTTCGGCGTCCGGCAATGTGAAGACAAATTCTATGAAAAACGAAAGCGCAATCATCGCGCCTCCCTGCAGGAGTTCCAACAACGCTTGGGCGATCAACAGGATGCCTATCACCTTGACCTGTCGGACCATGCCCGCATGCATCGGTTCGATTTGTGGGCTTCCAACTTCGGACGCCGTCACTACGACTTCAGCATAGGGGTTGTGACTTTCGATTTGCAATTCCTTTTCTTCCCTTTATTCTTTACTTGCCAACGCAATAGAGATGTTTATTTGAGCGGATGAGTAGTTGGCCGTCGCTAATGGCTGGTGTTCCACCAAACGATTCGGCGTCGTTGGTCACTTTATTCGCGCTCAGTTGTTTTGGCTCATCGCCCAGTTCGACCACAAAAGTTTCACCAGAGCCTTTGACGTAGTAGAGTTTACCATCGGCGATAACGGGCGATGAGTAGTCGGAGCCACCGCCACCGCCACCGCCACGACCACCTCGACCTCCTCCACCACCACCACGTTGTGCGGCGGGCTCGGCATTAGCGCCTTGCGGACGCAGGCGAAGTTTTGAACCGACTTCGGCTCCCGTTTCCGCATCAAACGTGGAGAGCACATCGCCTGAAACCAGATAGACTTTGCCGTTGTAAGCGATTGGCGAACCAAAACTCGAAGATTCGTTTGACTTCCAAACGATGTTGCTTTTCGTCACGTCATCTTTGCCACCGGTGCGCACGGCCACGGCTCCACCCCCACGACCACTAAATGCGTAGACGATTTTTCCGTCAGTAATGGCGCTCGCGTGGGCCTGTTCCGATTGACTTGCTTCGCAGTACCACAGCAACTTTCCGGTATCTGGATTGAACGACCAGATTTCGTAAGGCACACTCATCACCAATTCGGCCTGCCCCTCGCCGTCAGCGTTTACCAAAATGGGCGTTCCCCACATTCCCGCAAAGCCACCGGCCGTCTCCCGCCAGAGTTCTTTACCGGTTTTGCAATCGAGTGCCACCAACGATTCACTTTCGGCCGAGGCTGTTACCAAGAGCTTGTCTTTATACAAAACAGGACTCGACGAAGAGCCCCATTCCCAAGGATCCGATTTGGTACCAACACTGGTATTCCACACGAGATTTCCGTCGAGGTCATAAGCGTAAACACCGCTCTTTCCATAAAATGCATACACGCGTTCTCCGTCAGAGACCGGCGTATGCGATGCGTATCCATGCGCTGTGACGCCTATTCCTGAATAAGGGTCTTCGGGTAGAACTGCCGCTACCGACTGATCCCAAAGGATTGCCCCCGATGCCTTGTCGACACATACCAGATGGCGTTTCAGGTCTTTGATATCGCCAACTTCATTGCGACTGACTCCATACCCGGAATAACATGTCACGAAGACCTTTCCACCCACCACAATAGGACTCGATACACCCGATCCCGGTAAAGCGACCTTCCAATTGAGATTCTCTGTCGAACTCCAGTTGGTTGGCGCGGTATCGGCGACAACCCCTGAACCATTGGGTCCGCGAAAACGTTGCCAGTCCTCAGCGAACGCTTGATTGCTCTGCAGCATCAGGGCTGCAACGGCAACGGCAAAGAGAAATTTTCGAGCCATAAGAATGATCCTGCTATTAGATAGGAAGAAAAGGCCGGACGTACCGAATATGAGGCAAGTCTGGTGTATTCCTCTTTATAAACCAGTGAACGCATACAAAGTTGTGCGGCGAAACAGCATACATGCAGAAAAAAAAGATTTACAGGTAGGTTGGACGCTGGCCTGACCCCTGGCAATCGTTGGCGGGCGACCAATGGCTCAAAAGGTGTCCTCAGGAGCCACAATCTCCAGCAGCTCCACGGCGGGTTCGCCGTTGCAGTAAATCAGAGCGGTTCGGCCATAGGTCACATGACCGGCTGGGACATTAAACAGGTCCGCCAATTCTTGCGCGCAGTGTACCTCCCAAAGTGAATTTAGCTGGACTTGCCGCATCACATCGTGTTGGATCAAAACACGTCCCAACGGAATGCGCTGCGCCATGATTTCGTCGCGAACCGCTGGTTCCAGTGCATGCAAGGCGAGTCGAACAATGCCAAATTGCACAATTCGGCCATCGCGTTTGCGCCTCAACAGAATCTTGCGAATGTAGTGCGATTCCGTTCGTTCGGCTTGCAGTACTTCAACATCGACTTCGCATTGATGCCGCTGTTCGACAGTCACCGTCATATGCGCCTCATGGGCAAGCATGCGCCGGTATTCTTCAGGACATTCGTCAACCGACCGTTCGGTAAATTCACCCAACTGTTTGGGGTAAGGATAAAAGAGTGAAAGCAGTTGTCGCAATTCACGCGTGCTCGGAGAGGTTGGTGGCGTAGCCTCAGTGGTCACTTGGAAACTCCAGCAAGACGCAGGGCAGGCGGAGCTACCACCTTGCCTTGCTCGATACGAGTCGAATTACGCACCCGTGCACAACCTTACGATCATCAGAGGAACCGTGGCCAAAGCCAAACGGCCAACCGTGGCGATTCGTATGCACGCAGGCGCCTGTTTGGCGATTTACTTTGTCGTAATGGGAAGTGTTCCTACCAAATTGATCGGTATGACATTGGGTTGAGTTGGTTCGTTGCGTTCCAACACGGTATCAACGAGATACAACAGCAAACGCTGCATTGCATCCGAAGGAATCGCCGCGGCGGCTTCGAGCGCTCGCTGCTCATGTTTTTCGACGAGGCGTCGAGCTTGTTCAAAGACCTTGGCTTCGCGATACAACTGCTCGACGCGCGAGATTCTGGCCGTGTCCGAAAGCTCACATTCGGCGCTTACCAAACTTAACAATTCCGCTTGTTGATCGTCACTCAAATTTGCCAGTGCAAGAGCCCAGAGCAACGTCGGACGTCCACCGAGGACATCACCGCCGGCCTGCAGCTTGTTGTGCTGATCGCCCTGCCAGTCATTTAAATCGTTAAGGATTTGGAAGGCGACTCCGATGTTTCGAGCGAACAACCGGAGCGGCTCGGCAATCTCAGTGACTTCGCCAGCAAGCCTCGCGCCGGTGAACAGCGCTGCTTCGAATGCTGGCGCTGTCTTCAAAGCATAAACCTTCAGCGCATCGAGTGGCGTGAGACGCTTGTCTCCAGCATCGCGCCACATCAATTCCGCTCCCTGCCCCTCTGCTAACCTCGTATGCGCTCCTGCCAAACAATCGAGGATATCGGAAGCCACGGCCGGTCCAAGCGTCATCGCATCGCGACTTACCATGCGGTAGCCAAGGCCGATTAAATAGTCACCCACGTTGATGGCTGTTGGCAGTCCATAACGTCGGTGCATCGTCGGCTGTCCGTAGCGATAGCCGTCGTCATCTTCAATATCGTCGTGAACCAAGCTGGCTTTGTGAAACATCTCAATACTCATAGCAGCACGTAAGACCGCATCCGAATATTCAGCGATGACTTCGGGGCCTTCTTTTAAGGTCGCCTTACCGGATGTCAAAGCATCGTAGGTGGCCAGCGTAATAAACGGACGCGAGTACTTTCCGCCGCGACGGACAAAATCGAGTGCCAGTGCTTCGGTGGAAGCGATCGGATCAATATTCAAGAGTGGATTCTCGAGCGACTCGTCGAGCGGAGCATGCGATCGACTACGGGGAGCCAAGCGGTCAAAAGTTGCCCCCTGAAACATATCGTTCGCAGCCCGCAATAAGTGGACATAGCTGCGAGTCTGTACCGCAGGCGTCTCTTGCCGCGTTTGGATCATTTCGCTAACCCATGCTTCGTCGACACTTGTATTGCGGCAATCGCTCGAGAGCAATGGAACCGCCATGCATGGAATTCCCGCCAAAAGAATTTTGTCAATGGCTTTTTCGAGCACATTGAGACAAGCAACTCCGACGATTGCGTCCACATAGCCACTGACGATGATCTTAAGGACAACGGGCGAGCCTTCGGCAACCAGTACCTTGTAGCCCATTTCTTCAGCGATTGTGCGAAAATCAGCGATGCTACAGGCACCACACTGTTTGCAGTTCATGCCAAATTCGTCATAGTCAGCCGGACATCCTTCGGCATGCTTCAAGCAATGCGGCAACAAGAACAGTCGGCGGCTGGGATCGGTCGCTGCCACTTGATCACGGTAGAACGCACTGCTCAGCATTACCATGATCCAACCCAAATAACCTTCAGGTTGTCCTTCCCGCTCCAACAGGCTGCGCGCTACGGACTCCATTTCATCTTTGGTCAATGGCCGAGCGCGATCGAGCCGCGCCGCCACCTCGTCGCACTTGGCCTTCAGTTGCTCGCGCAGCGCTAGAGATTCGGGCACAACCTTTAGATGGCTGGTTTTGCGTCGACGGCCTTTACGACTGGCTTCGTTGGCTGGGCCTTCCATCCCCGTCAACGTATTGTTTTCGAGACTGTCTGTCGCGGTAGATCCAATTGAGGCTGTCGACAAGTTACCACTCCGCTAAATTTTTCTGCCCGCATCCCGGTTTGAAACCTAGGCAGACGGACCTAGTGAGGCGATGTGCCTGTTCACTTAAACGATTCTTGTTGCTCTAACTCGCACTTTGACTCTTGTTCGATTTTTCGCAGCGCCGAACCCAACGCACCTAAACTGAAGACCGTTGGATAGAGTTCTTCGTAATACCATAGCTTGGCAAAGTAAAAACCAATTGGTTGAGCAAGCTCCAAGCCGACTTGCTGAACCCGGTCGACCAGCCAACCTAGACCTCGCATTATAGTTGGATCGGACCGCGGATCGCCACCACACTCGACGAGTCCTTCGAGCGCAACGGCTGTTTCTTCAATCGACGAATTCGAGCCGAGACCATATCGGGCTCCATCGTAGCCGAGAATGCCGTCGTGATAAACGACACTTGGACCGCCACCCCACCCTCCATCTGGATTCTGACAATTCCTTAAGAACTCAATGCCGCGACGGGCAGGCACGCAGTTCGGCAGCGCAATGGCTGAATAAGCCAACAAGACTTTTCCGGTTCCATAGATCGGGTTATCTTCCTGCAATCGATCTTGATTGCCGAACCACAATGGAAGCCAACTTCCATCAATTTGTTGCCGTTTCGCCAAGAATCGTAGGCCGCGGGTCAAAGCTCTGTCAATTGCTGACGGACTCACCCTGTTTCCCGACACTACTGAGTTGGAGTCGCCGAGACGCATTCCCCAGGCATGGAGAGCGCGAATTGCATGGGCAGTCAAATCGGTACCACTGCGATCAAATGGGAGTTTTCCCCAACCTCGACAAAATGTTGGCCAACCTCCGTCGCGATTCTGCAGCCTCAACAACCACTTCATTCCACTGGTGGCGGCTAGTTCGATTTCTTGCTTTAACCGTATCAATTCCGGTTGTTCGACGTTTAAGGCGTGAAGTGCCAGGAGAGCTGCCGGCGTGTCGTCGGCATCCGGAACGGCTCCGCTCAGGTCGGTCCACCCCCAGCCGCCAGGATTTGCCCCAGTAAACGGATGCCGCTGCTTGTGTTGGCAACGAAGCAACCAACGAACCGTTGCCACCGAGCACTCTTGTGCATCGATCTGCGTTCGCGCTGAAGTCGCACTTGGTCGAGCCTGCGGAACTGCTAAGTGGACTTCCCCAGAGCTCTGATCCACCAGATTCAAGCGAACCATTGGCGCATGCCGACGAGCTACCCCGTTGATCGCCAAACTGGTCAACCACGTTGCCAAGTTGGTATCAATCGGCCAACTGCCATCTGGCAAACGAGAATCGAGGATAAAGCGCAAACATTCCTGTGCAACGGGCAGGCTGCCATGTCCCACGGCCGCCAGATTCATCAGTACAAAGCTCGTTAGCGGTACCGCTTCTAAATAACCGCCACTGGACGGTTGCATCCTCCTTAACACCCGCAAGGTCGGCTGCAACGCGCGGCGACGAACTCGTTTGAGCAATGCATTGCCCGGAGGCGCTTTCAGGAACCGAGCCTGGCCAATCGCAACCAGCGCGGGAATCGCGTAACTTACCACTGGCATGCGCGCCCAGCGATACCAATCTTGAGGCAACCAGGCAGCCTCAAAAGGAAGTGGCGATACATCCGTCCATGGAACTAAACCTGCCAATGCGCAGTTACTTAAAATGGGAACGACAAACGTCTTATCTTTACCGTAACGCTCTCGCAGCCCTTGCCAGCGCCCGCGACTATCGACATAAGTCCACGCTTTGCGCAACGGGCCTATCGTCGCGCGTTGAAATTCCAGATCACTTTTGCCCGCCAGTTCCCAAGCCGCGATAACCAACAATGTAGTTGCAATGTTCGACTGGCTTCGATCGGTGTCACCAAATCCGCCGTCGCGATTCTGATGTTCCAACAGCCACTGACAGCCGATCCGTATGGAATCGTTGACCGTGTCTGCCTGAGTCGCCGCGATGCAATGATGGTTCCTAGTTTCGACCAGCGCACTAATCGCCGTCGCGGTGGAAAGCGCCGATGTCGATAAACTGCCTACCCAGTTCCCGGGGGGCCGCTGCATTTCCCGCAACTTATCAAATGCGAAATCCCACGCCAGTTCCAACCGTTGAACGATCTCATCGGCTGTGACCGGAGAACTTGGGGCTTCTGATTTTGCAACGGGAGACATCAATGGGGCATTTTCAGTGAGTTCCGGACCATCCAAACGAGCCCCTATGATACCACACGGTGCGAAGTGTGCGACTATGCTCATTTTGCCGATTAGCCAACTTGTGCCAGCGATCGAAAAATATCTCTATTTTCACTGCGAATGACTCCGATACCGCACCGGAGGGATACGGAGCGCTGGCTTTCGTTACCTTGAGATCACGGACGATCTGAATCGATTTTTGACCTAGCCGTCAACCACTGTCGGTCGTTCTACTTCCCCACGCCGGGAGATCCGTGATAAGCAATGAGCGTTGATGCGCGAAGAATTGAATTCGATGTCGAAGCCTTGCTGCTCAGTGCGGTGTGCCTATTCTTGTGGCTAAGCTTGCTGAGTTACGACCCCGCCGACTCGCTGGGCTCACTCTCTGCTCCGCTCAGTTATGCCATTACATCTGATACAACCGTTTTTCCGCCCAACGCGGAAATCCAAAATTGGTGCGGTTGGTTTGGTGCACTCGCTGCCACGCTGATGGTGAACTCGTTGGGTATCGGTTCGCTGCTCGTAGCACTTGGCTTGACCGTGCTCACGATTTGGATGTTTCGAGTTCAAAGTAACTACGTCCGCCCCTCGCGACAAATCGGCTGGGTTTTGGTAATTGTCGCAGTTACGACGTTCTTTGCCCTGCTGGAGTTTGAGACGCCGCTAGCACCCATCGTGGGTTCAGGTGGTTACGTCGGCGCCATCACCTCAACATGGCTGAACCAACATTTTGCGATCATGGGTTCGGTCATATTGACGTTGACAGTATTTATGGCGGGGCTGTTGCTGAGCACCGATTATGTCGTGCTGCGAGCTGTGGCGTGGATGTTGATGGGAGGCGCTTCGGTGGCCTCCACAGCTGCTTCGGCAACACGCGCTCGCGTTTCGATCCCAGCACCCAACGCTTTGGGACGGCGGAAACGCAAAAGTGACGTCGCCGAAGCGATTAAGTTACCTGGTGACAACGAAGCACCATTGCCAAGCGATAGTCTGCCTCCAATTCGGATTCGCGGCAAGGAACTGCCGTCAACCGAAGCCGACGCAAACGCTCCCGCCATCTCAAAACCGATAGCTACGGCAACCGGTTTGCTGGGAGCCGCTAAATCGCTTGCCTCCGGTCTACTCTCGGCCTCGGCGCCCCATGACCCCGTGGATGACGCAGCTCTCGATGGAGATGAAGATTCCGATGGGGACGCGGATGAACTGCTCGTGGACGACGGCGAATACGATGATGAAGAGTTTGATGCTTCTGCATCCTCGGAAATGCGCGAGCTTGCGTTGGAGGGTGAAACCCTGCAGGTTCGCGCCGATACATCGCACGCCGTTCCGACAACGCAACCCGAGCCACGTGTCCGCGCGCCGAAAACAAAGATCTCCAAACAGGCCGAACGCCAAGCCATGAGCGAATCGCTGGCGCATCTGGACGATACCAAGTTGCCAGCCGGCGCAGAGGAGTATGTCCTACCCGGAATCGATCTGCTTCTCGAATCGGACGACATCGACTTTGAAGCGCAGACCGTCGAAGTGCGACGCAAGGCCAAGATCTTGGAAAGTACTTTCAAGGACTTTGGCTTTAATGTCCGCGTCGTCGAGATCGAAACGGGACCAGTGATTGCCCAATATGAGATTGAACTCGAAGCTGGCCTTCGGCTTTCGAAAATCACAAGCCTTTCCGACGATCTCGCGATCGCGTTGCGAGTTCCCAGCGTGCGCATCGTGGCTCCCATTCCCGGCAAAAACACCGTGGGTATCGAAGTGCCAAACGAAGTACGGCAGATCGTGCGTCTGCGGGAAGTCATTGAGGAACAGGGTACCAAAGGCAAGAAAGCCAAGATCCCGCTATTCCTTGGAAAAGATGTTTCCGGAAACGCGCTTACGGCTGACTTGGCCACCCTGCCACACCTGCTCATCGCCGGTCGTACCGGTACAGGTAAATCGGTCTGCTTGAATGCCATCATCGCTTCCATCCTGATGACACGTCGCCCGGATGAAGTTCGAATGTTGATGATCGATCCTAAAATGGTTGAATTAAGCGGCTATGGAAGACTACCGCATTTGATGCATCCCGTTGTTACCGACATGAAAAAGGCCGAAGCCATTCTCGCCTGGGCCGTCGATAAAATGGAAGAGCGCTACGCGCTGCTCGCTCGCGCCGGAGTGCGGCACATCACCAATTACAACGAACTGGGCCGCGAAGAATTACTCGATCGACTTAAACCCGAGTCAAATGAAGAGGCTGACGCGATTCCCGACCACTTGCCATTCATCGTTATCGTCGCGGACGAAATGGCCGACTTGATGATGACGGCTGGTAAAGAGGTGGAAGCCCATATCATTCGTTTGGCGCAGAAGAGTCGAGCCGTTGGAATTCACTTGATCCTCGCCACGCAAAAGCCAACGGTCGACGTGATCACAGGCTTGATCAAGAGTAACCTCCCCGCTCGTATCGCGTTTCAAGTCGCCAGCCGGACCGATAGCCGCGTCGTGCTCGACGAAATGGGCGCGGATAAACTACTGGGCAATGGTGATATGCTCTTCATGGGCAACGGCACGAGCATGCTGCTCCGAGGGCAAGGTACCTACTTGAGCGACGAGGAAATCAACTCGATCGTCGATCATTGTTCGACTGGCGAACAGAACTTCGTCAACGAACTTGTCAACTTGAAGGTCAAAGATGACGATGGCGAAGAGCCTGTGATCGGAACGTTCAAGAAACGCGACGAGTTGTACGAAGCTGCAGTGGACGTGGTCGTGCGTGAAGGTCGCGGCAGTTGTTCGTTGCTGCAACGTGCTTTGGGTATCGGATACGGTCGCGCCGCTCGTTTGATCGACTTTATGGCCGAAGATGGAATCGTAGGTGTCTATGCCGGCTCACAAGCCCGCGACGTACAAATCTCAATTTCCGAGTGGGAAGCGATGCGCGGCGGTGACTCGGTGCAATCCGCCCCTAGCCCACCCCCACGTTCCAACAAAGTTCGACCGATAGAACCTGTGGCCGATGCCACACCTCCACCATCTCCCGAACGACGATCCTCCGCGTCTGGCAATAGTGCTTCCGTCACGAAGACATCCGGCAGTGTGACCAACAGCCAGACCATCGCCAAAACGCCGGCGGAGAAACGTTCGTCGTTCCAAGAGGAAGCTGCCGTTACAGCCCCAAAATCATTGCGCATTGCAGCTCCGGTAAGCGATGATGTGGGGGAAGAAGAGTTCGAGGAAGACGAGTATGACGAGTACGAAGAAGTAGCGGGGCACTCAAGCGACGGCGTCGACGAATGTGACGATGATTGCGCCGCTTACGATGATGACGCCGAGTACGAAGATTGTTGAGGAAAGAAACCTCGTCACGTTTTGCAGATTAAGTTTTGTCTCACGAGTGGTTCGGGCATAAGTGGTAGGTCACTCCTGCCAGGAGTGACCAATCATTAAATCCGGCACTCACCTTTCCAACAACTTTCGTCAGCTGCCGTCTGTTAGAACATCAGCAAACGACCGCTAAAACATCAGCTGCCGTCTGTTAGATCAACCGAAAATCTCTACCAAACCGAAAATCTCTTTCACGCAGTTGAAATGGCCGCGTTGCCGATCGCACTGGGACTGGTCGCTTGCTCTTCGCTTACCTCATTGGCCCACACCGATTTACTTATCAACAGTGCATCTCCATTAATCGTAGCGAAGGAAACATCCGCCGCGTCACGCCCTACGCCAATGCGGACCAATCCACTCACCAACGCGAGCCGTGTGGGGTCAAACAAATACCACTGTCCATTAAGAAACGCCTCCATGAATCCATGAAAGTCAGGCGGTTGGAGGTTCACTGCGTAACCCGCCACATATCGAGCTGGGATGCCCACACCGCGACACAGCGTTATCGCCAAATGGGCGTAGTCGCGACAAACACCCGTTCTCTGTAGCAACACGTCTGCCGCGGTCGTCGTTCCACTGGTGCTACCCGGTGCATAATCGAGGTGATCAAAGACCCAATTGCAAATCGCTTGCACGCGATTGTAACCGCGTTCCAATTGGCCAAACTCTTCATACGCGAAGCGAGAAAGAAGATCACTTTCGCAGTACCGGCTCGGATTCAAATAGGTCAAAACATCGGGTGGCATCTGTCCCATCATTGTCTCACCAACTTCGCCCGGCTGATCCACATCGGGTGTCATTTCCATTTGAGCTCGATAACCGATTTTGAATTCGCAAGGGTCTAAGATCACACGGTGCAAGGCATTTCCTTCGGCACCGGCCGTCAACGACTCGACGTTCACTTGCGGGGCGAGCTGCAAGTCTTGACTGAGCACTCGTTGATGCTGAGTCATTGCGGCCGTGATCTGAAACAGAAAAACGGTCCATTGTCTGACTTCGTACGTCAAATCGCAGCCAATCTCAATTCTCAACATGGCAATCCTGTCTCAACTATCGTTGGGTAAAGGCCCTTGAAACATGCTGTCAATCCAACGATGTGGCATTGACTGAAGTGCTTCTTTCATTGTCGTCGTCCACCAATCGGTCGACTCGGCGAAGTCGGCGTCAGCAAATCGGCGAAAGGTAATCTTCTGGTTGTTATTTGCTAAAACCGCCACATCAATGGGCCCATCCACATCGGTTACGCTCATGCGGGTCGCATCGAAAGCGAGCAATGCCAATGCAATGGCTTGCCTCAGTGGCGTTTCGTAGTGCAACAAGCGATCGAGAATCGGCTTGCCATACGTCGGTCGGCCGATGATGAAGTATGGGGAATCAATCGCCGACTCCAGCCAGTTGCCTTGTGGATAAACATAATAGAGCTGCGGTTCCGCGTCGCCACTCAACCGCCCTCCGATAATTGCATGTGAATTGAATGACAGCCCCGCAGCCACCAAAGACGCCTCATCTTCTGCCCGGACGCGACGCAATTGAACTCCAAATTCATTGGCTACTTGATACACGCGAGTCGACGCCTCAGGCTGTTTTTGAAAAAAGTCTCCCAGATAAGTCAGTGTTTTATCACGGACAGATCTCAAGCCGCTGGTCATTGCAAATAGTGCGCCGTCGGGATGCTCGATCGCCGACAACTTCTGCTTCACCCCTTGCGCACTTCCAACGACTATGCGGGAATCAGCCAAGGCGACAATTCCCTCGCGCACTTTGATACCGATACAAAATGTCATGTGAAATAGGCTTTGATATTGGGACCAGCCGCAGGGAAATGGCTTTGGCTTCAGAATTGGAAACGGCTCTTGACTGTACCTACTGTTGGCCGGTAAGGCATCTCGCATACAGGATCACAGATCACAGGCGACCTAACAACTCAGCTTTTTTAGACGCAAATTCGTCGTCGGTGATCAACCCCTTTTCTAACAACTGCCCCAAACGTTCGATCGTATCGAGAATGGCGTTTCCGTCGTTACTTGCACTTGCCCCCGCGGTTCCCGCAGAGATGGCAGCTGCGTTTTGGCTTGTCGTAGATTGTGGTTGGGACGATGACTCGACGGACGCAGATTCCG
This sequence comes from Pirellulaceae bacterium, assembly GCA_041753315.1. Classification (GTDB taxonomy): domain Bacteria; phylum Planctomycetota; class Planctomycetia; order Pirellulales; family Pirellulaceae; genus Aureliella. The sequence goes on from JBGSUV010000059.1 coordinate 108,579, forward strand.
AGTCCGCTTCCGCAACTGCTTGCGGTGAGTTAACACCATTGCGGCTGACCACCGGCAAAGAGGACAAGCTGATGGTTCCATATTGGCTGGAGAAACTGATCGAGGAGGAACCACCTTGTTGTTGTGAAAACCCGCCAATGCGATGGTCTTGCGTATCGTAGACCCAAATATCCGAAGGGCCAGTCCGCACGGCCAACCGCCGAGCGTCGGCAAAATAAGCGTATCGTAAATTGTTTTGCGAACCAGTTGCGGTCGGTGATCCGAGTTCACTTGGCCACCACTGGGCGTCTGGATCAGGAGCAAATAGACTGTTTTGGCCCCCCAACGCACCGCTACTTTGAGCTTGTGCAGTACCACCCGATTGATTCTGCGACTGAAAAGAGCCGGAGAACGGGGTTAATTGATGGTTGGACAACGCATTTGAGATATCACTACAGATGTTGTCCACGCGGGCTTTGAGCTGATTGTTAAACAAATCGCTGACCATGGTCATCCCGCCGCGCATCCATTGGCCTGAACCACCAAATTCGGGATGTGAGAACTGCGCCATCGTGCCATGTCCGTTGTGGACCGCGAGCAACATGTGAGTAACGGCATCGGTCGACACTCCATGCCGTTGGGAAAGCTCGTTGACAAGCTGATTTCCAGCCGGAGTAAGATTCGACAAGATTGATTCTTCCAAATAGAGTTTTGTAGTGACCGAAAAAAGTCTCCGTCCTACGTACCTTTCTCTCACAGCAGCCCGCGCGGGCTAAGCAAATACCGAGCAGGACTGGCGACAGTTCTTGGTCTATTGTCGCCGCAGTCGATGTTTTGCGGTAGGGCTAAGCAAATCTTGTTCCGTCGTATAAGTCGAGCGGCAGGAATGGAACCGCAATCACACCATGTATCACACGTTTGCTTTAAAAGCGAACGTCGGGTGAGCGAGGCTCCTGCCGAGCTTTTTTGGGCCGCCACGTAACGTCCACAAGCAAGCGAAGCGAATTTTTCGGCGCTAATAGACATGTCAAAAATTCGACTCATAGAGCTCACATTGTTGCATTCTTGTTTCGGCCTTTGCCAACCGTGCGACAAAACACATGACCTTTTTAGTGCATCGAGCCCATGGCGGAATCAGGAGTGTGGCAGAAATTTTCTAAGAGAGGCGGGAGCCTCTGTGCATTGCGTTCCAGGCTGAGCCTTGGAACGAGCAAAAAATTCG
>JBGSUV010000060.1:0-33758 GCA_041753315.1 Pirellulaceae bacterium
AGTTGGGCCTTTCATAGTTGAGCTTTTCACAGCCGAGTTTTTAACTCAGTCTCCGAGATAGTCGATCTCGGTTTGGCCTGTTGCCAGGCTCAAAGCTCCCTACGCCAGCACGGTTGAAGGATCTCTATTGCTAAAGACCAAGCAGCCCCCGTGACGGGATTTGGCAAATTACTCCTTGCCTCACCCGCTTTGTACCAAGACGGCCTTGGCCACGCTCCCAACGGAACGTGGCAAGGTCTGTCCGCCTCGCCCATATTCTGTTTTGAAATACCGACGCCACATTGGCCATCAGCAACAACACTCAGATAGGATAGAACGCCGGGATTACTCTACAGGGTGGCCGCTTCCATACAGAGGAAGCGATTCACAGTAGGATTACTCCGACGAGCCTCCTTCGCACTGGACGAGCCCCTCTCGAGGCATCCAGCGCTAAGGGTAGCGGCATTGCAAAAGAGAGCGTCTCTTTCATCTTCTTAGCCTAGTTGATGAGACTAGGTTTACCGAAGACCGCTTGCCCGACGATGTTCGCGAGAATGCGTTGTGCCCTTAACTCCAAGCGATTTAGCTTTAGGAGCTTACCAGACACTGCGTTTTTCAATTCTTGCGACCGGCAAGGAGGAGTTCCTTGCCTACATCACATTTGATATCATGAAAAAGCACCGCAATTCAAGCCTTCAACAAAGTGCTGGGTGTAATGTAAATTGGTTGGCACTTGCGATTCGGCTAACCAATGGCACTTTCGATTGTCCAAGTGCTGAAATCCTCTGACGAAACGAGCCCCTACATGAAACTTGCGTTCCTACGGGATCGCATCGAAAGCCTTGCCGAAATCCACACAGGCTAATCCAGCAAGCTCGTTTTTTGCTAGTTCAGGAGTGAACCTCGCGATGTGGAAATCATTGTAGAGCCGAAATCTGGGAAAATGGGAAATGTCCGCCAAGCGAATGACGCACGCAACGATATAATTCGTTAGCCCTGTTCGATGGAACCAGTCGACGGAAGGCCATATCCACCCCACTACAAGAGACAACGCGAGAATGAAGCGGATCACGGATGAACAGATTCTCGGCGAGATGGGAGTCAATCTCGTCCAATCACTCGTTTTAGAGATGAAGTTCACATGGCACCCTACCAACCAACCAGTCGAAGCAGGACTGGATGGCTGGGTGGAACTGCGAGATTCTGCAACAGGAGAGGTCGCGAACTGCTGGATCGGCGTGCAAAGCAAAGCAAGATCGGAACTTCCAGAGGACGATAAGTCAGTCAAATACTCCTGTAAGCAAAAGGACCTTGATTATTGGCTTGAAGGCAGCATGCCGGTGATCTTGGTCGTATCGAAGCCGAAAGAAAAGTTGGCCTGGTGGGTCTCAGTCAAGGACTACTTTCGCGGACGCGACCCAAAGACAGAGCGAACGATCGTGTTCGACAAACGGTTGGACTTGCTTACTTCTTCTTCTGGAAATGAGTGGCAAGCAATCGGTACACGCTATGGTTCCGGTACTTATCTTTCGCCACCTCAAGTGACTGAGACTTTGACTTCGAACCTACTTAAAGTCTCAAGATTTGCCGAAACCATTTTCTCGGCGCAAACCGAGTGCGAAGACCTGAGCGACTTCCATGAACAACTTCGCGAAAAAGACGACTATCCGCCTAGAGAGTGGGTTATGGACGGTAACACCGTCCACTCCTTTCACGACCTCCATAGTGAGCCTTGGCGTGATCTTGTTTTGACAGAAACGATATCGAGCAAGGAGACAACTGAATTCGCATACTCAGAAGTCGCTGAACTTCGTCGGATATTCGTTCGATTGCTCGGTCAGTGTTTTCGACAGATCGCAAGTTCATTTCGACTCTGGTTCTCAAAGGAACAAGAATGCTATTTCTTCGCGCCAAACCGGAGCGAGTTCCAAGACCGTGATGTGGTTCGTGAACAGTTCTACCAAAGTAGGAAACAGAAGACGTCGCGCGATGTTGTACGCAAGATAGTCAATAAAAACGACAAAACCAAGATCGCTTATTACCGTCATGATGCGTTCGAGCATCGCTTTCTTCGATTCGGTCGCCAATGGTACATGATGCTTGAACCAACATATGTATTTACAACGGATGGATACGAGCCCGATCCGTTTCGAGAGGAGCATCTGTCAGCGATCAAGACATTCGAGGGAGATGCTGCCATTGCAGGCAAAATCTTCATGTATTCCAATATCTTCCGGGATCGGGATTCTTTGCTAGAGGATAACTATCCGTTCCTCGGGTTTGACGGCATCGAAAACACTGAGATTCCTGTTGGAATCGACGATGCGGCTTGGGCCAACATCAAGGCCAAAGCCAACGAGGCAGAGAAGGAGCCCGAGGAGAAGCCATTCGCAGCGGGATTGTTTGACTAAATGGAAGGTAACTTTTTCGACGAGCCTGAACTTGAGTTCTGTCACGGGCGACATATTGACATTCGCATCGGGCTGACACACCTTCGTGCGCTCGACCGTGAAAGCAAACTAGCGCCGTCATCGGTTCGACTAGGAATTGTCGGAGATCAAGACTGCGCGGACCGCTTTCGGAAGTGGGTCAATAAGTGCCGCAACGGAATCCACCAGAAGAAGACACCGTTGTTTACGCTCTTTCCTGAATTCCCAGGTTTTGGTGACGGAAAGCCACTTTGCGATTTCGTCGTCGACGATCAACTTACTCGAACCATATCCTCGAGGGACTTCCGGAAACTCTCCGTACTTCCCCGAGATGAGCTTGTTGATCAATCCGTGACGCGTTTCTTGCTCGAAGCCCAAGATCTATTCCAGAACAGTCCCTGTGATGTCGTCGTGTGTCTACCACCACCCGATCTGCTGAAGCCAATCGATGTCGGCGGCAAGTTACGATCTGGCCCTCGCGCGAAAAGGAAGAATAACAATGACGACGTCCTGATTTGGCACGACTTCCTCAAAGCGAAGGCTATGCCACTTCGCGGTCCCGTACAAATGGTGCGTCCTGCAACCTACGGCGGCCAGATTCATCGCTTCCGGCAGGACGGCACACCGAGCAGAGATATTGAAGATGAAGCGTCACGCGCATGGAACTTTTTTACGGCCCTCTACTACAAGGCTGGCGGAGTGCCATGGCGTCTAACCAGACAGTCATCTGAGCTAGATACATGTTTCGTGGGCATCAGCTATTTTCGAAATCCTTCTGACGATTCGATACAAACAAGTGTCGCTCAAGTCTTCAACGAACGCGGCGAAGGGGTTGTGGTTCGCGGTGGCCAGGCTTTGGTGAGAAAGGAAGACAAAACCGTCCATCTGGATAGTGAAACAGCAAAGCAATTACTTGCCAACGCCCTAGCGCTTTATAGACGCGAACACAAGAATCTCCCGGCTCGAGTTGTGTGCCACAAGAGCTCGTACTTTGATGAAGGTGAAATCGAAGGTTTTGAAAATTCGATTGACAATCTTGGTGTCGATCAACTGGACCTGCTCTCGATTCGTCGTTCGTCAGTTCGGCTATTTCGTAATAAGCCCAACCCACCGTTGCGAGGAACCTGCGTAATGCTAGATGACAAGACAGCGCTATTGTACACGCAAGGCAGTGTCGACTTTTATCGAGCGTACCCTGGACTCTATGTGCCGCGTCCGATCGAGATTCGCTTGGATATGGTCGAAGGTCAGCCAGATCGGGTAATATCAGAAGTGCTTGCGTTGACGAAGATGAACTGGAACAGCACCCGCTTCGTTAACGCCGAGCCGATTACGATTGCAGCCGCACGAAATGTCGGGGATGTTTTGCGCTACGTTAGCGGAAGTGAGGGTATCCAAGCTCGCTATAGCTATTATATGTAGGGCCATCGCAAAGTGTCGTATATCGGTTTGCAACAGGCTCAGTCCTCAATCGCGGCATACTACCGCCGATTTACGCTTACGGAGATTCCTTCGAAAGCGCCAACTGTTGCGTCGCCATCACGCCCTCATCAAGGCAAACTAATAACTAAGTTAGCGGGGGAGATTGCCCTGGTTTGGGAGCCGGGCTGCAATCATTTAGAACGTCGTAAACGAAACTCTGGCATAGATTGACTGGTGTCCACCTTCCCTGCGCCTGTCCAGGACGAATTTTTTGGTCAACACACTTCTCGCTTACTGGATACGGTAACGGAATTCGATAGCTGTTTGATCTTCCGGCCTGTCCAGTATGATCGACAGTCTCTGTCTGAGTTACGAAAGGTGACCCGATATTTCCATCCTGACCGGGAATACCAGTGTTTCGTTGTTCACCCAAACCAGATTCTTGATTCTTTGTCTTAATCCAATAGTGGTCGAATTGATCCAGTGGAAATGGTAAATCTGCTGCTCGTGCCCAAATCTCGACCTCCAATCCAAACGGATCGCGAAATTTATTTGGCTGGTTCGCAACATATCTGAAACGATTGAAGTCATTGGAAGCGAATCCAATTGGATCATCGGATAGAAACGTTCCCGTAAGGGCATCGTAGTATCGGCTTCGATTGAAGTACATTGCGATTTCATTGTCGTACTCTCGACTACTCTCGACCTGCAAATGCAAAAACACTACTGCCTTCGCTGTCCGATAGACTCCCAAACGCCTCGTACGATAATTGAGCAACTACGGTATTGTCGGATGAAACCAGCGTTTGCGTCGTTCCAAGATGATCTAGAAGAAGCCACTCAGCGATTTAGCTTTAGGAGCTTACCAGACACTGCGTTTTTCAATTCTTGCGACCGGCAAGGAGGAGTTCCTTGCCTACGCTTATTTTAATAGCACAGGTGATGACCCACAATCAAGCGTCCAACAAGGAGATTCGAGCGGTACCCCGCCTATCTACTAATACTCTCGATCGCAACACAACGTATGACGGCAAACAAACCGCACTGATGGTTCGTGTGTAGGACATTCAAAACTCGGTACGTGTCACCAGTGATTTCAACCGACTCCCCAATCACCGGAACGCGCGAGAACAGTCGGTTGTCGCTCCAAATCTGATCAGCGTCGGCATCGCATACTATGACTTTAACATTCACTCGCAAACTGTCGTGTGCATCCCCCCGAAGTTTTTCACAAAGCTCTCCCGTTCGCATGGTGGCAATTAGAAATCGCTGGATAATTGAATTCCGCACGTCAGCAGGAATTTGGTTGATCGCTTCGTCAATAACTTTAGTTGATTTCAGTTTTGTGCCTGGCTCTAAGACTGAGGCGTCTCCTGTTGCCTCGACAATTATACTGCATTGCTGACCATTCTCGATGAGCCAGGTCTTCGGTTCATCGGGGAGGGTTGAGAAATCGGCCTCACGAATGTGCCGCACCGATTCAAAATATTCCTTCCTGTCAACTACCCATCCGTCGTCGACCATAGATTCGAGATGATCTTCAAGCAAACCTTCGTCGGCATCCAATTCTTCGGATTGCAGGAGAAGGCAAACTCCCTTCTCGCTGTGATATACGTACTCAATCGATTTCTCTTGGGGTAGATTTAGACGATTGTTCATGCAACCACGCCAACACGGGGGAGTTCTCGGTATTGCACGTCGCGATAAAAATGGGCAACTCCGTCAACGCAGGTGATGCTCGTAAGCACTACGCATCTTTTTACTGACTCTGGTTCAAGTTTTGACGTCGGCACGAAATTCCCCGCTTCTTGGCACCCAGCTTTTTACACAGACAGTCAGATTAATTCTCCCTATGGAAAACGATTCGGCAAGCCACTTAATGCCAAATTAGAAACGGCATCCCTGGCAACCCGCCTTTTGGGTGGTTAAACTGACTCCTTAGTCAAAAGCACCTTGAGTTTCACAATTAGTGTCGAAGCATGAAAACAATTCGATCTGCGGCGAAAATCGCTAAGCTCCGTTCTAAGTCATCGCGTCGATCGCGAAATCGCGTTTCGTTTATCGAGCAACTAGAAGATCGGCGGATGCTGGCATCGGATTGGCAAAATCCAATCCTACCAACCGACGTCAACGGCGATCAATTCACATCTCCAATCGACGCGCTTGTAATCATCAACAAGCTCAACCGAAACGAGGGAGGACCACTGCTGGCTCGAAATGGCGAGGGCGAATCACAGAGAGACTTTTTCTACGACGTAAACGGTGACGGCATGCTGTCACCCATCGACGTACTCCTGGTTATCAATCACTTGAATGGAGAAGCGGAATCTCAGGGCCCGGTGATGAATACGAGTCCAAGGCCAGAGGGTTTTCAAACAGCAGTGCTTGGCATGTTGCCAGGCTCCGTTGCTCAATTGGTTGACATTCAATCGAGCACCATCCAAGCCGACTCGCGGATTATCGAATTTGGCTACTTTTCGACAGATGATGCGGCGGGACGAATCGACGGTGTATTGCCGGGGCAAGTCGCATACTCACAACTCGCGTGGCAACGAGTTAAATCGCGAAACGCAAAGTCGTCTATTCCAGCTACGAATTGGGTAACTACTGGTTTGGCTGCCTCAAAGGGACTCTCGCTCTATTTGATACACGCCGATGGAGATCGTGCTGTTCAAGGGAGTCAGTTTCAGATCAACTCGACGCAGAGTGGCACATATGACATTCGTTGGGAACAACAGACTTCAGTGTGGCCGGGACTTCCAGCTGTCGGCAATCGTGTCTTTGACGACGCACATCTGACCGTGCATGTTGGTGTGCCATACACTGACAACGCACCGCCTATTCTCTCGACAGTTCCCAACCGCGCGACGACGCCAGGGGAAACAGTGCAGTTCGTCGCAATGGCTACCGATGCGGACCTTCCAAACGACACTTTGACTTACAGCTTGGTAGGCATGCACCCAAGCGGTGCCAGTATCAATTCTTCGACTGGACAATTCTTCTGGACAACCTCCACATCCCAAACTCCAAGTTCGATTCCCTTCACTATCCGCGTGACTGACAGCAAAGGAGCTTTTAGCGAATCGAGCTTTGCAATTCAAATCACCGATTGCGCTTTTGCTGGAGGAGGCGATATCGCGGCATTCGAGTTTGGCGGATCCGAGGGCGGGAGAGGAAGTTCCGAGTTTGCATCATGCGGAGCGGTCCTCACTGAGGGCGACTCCTTTGTCGTTACATTAGTTGGTGCCTTCGTTGTTCCAGAGTCAGGCAAGCAACTGAGCTTTGCCATCGACAACCTTCAATTTGATACAACGGACCCAGGTTTTGTTAATGATGCGTTTGAAATCGCACTGCTGGATGCAGCCGGCAATTCTCTTGTACCAACTATTGCAAACGGTCGGGATTCCTTTGCGAACTTTACAGAGAGTGTTTCTCCTGTCGCTGGAACAAGTGCAACCATCAGTGGTCAAACCGTTTCACTGGACTTCTCAAATGCCATCCCTGGCGAGATTGCAACCCTAGTATTTCGGCTAATCAACAACGACCAAGATACTTTGTCGACTGTCGGAATCAGCAACTATTCTGGACCAACATTAAGTTCAGGAACACTGCCATTAGTAACCCAAAGGGCCGCAGCCTTTTCAAGTTCTTTCCAACAACAGCTATACCGCGAGTCTCCGCTTCCACCAGTGGCTGGCAATGGACCCATCACGGTCAACGCCGGTCGGCTATTAACATCCAACGACGCAGCGCCCGAACTAACCGCGAACATTGAAGTTGAATGGATCAAGTCTGAATTCAGCCAGTTCCCGGAGTCTAATCAAGGGGGGAGTACGCCAGTTGTTGTCGATGTGAACCAAGACGGTGTGCCGGACTTAGTAACGATCACTCATTTGTTTTCTGGCGGTAGCCCTTCAAGGCAGGTTCTCCGAGTCATCAACGGTGTGGACGGAAGTGAAATCTGGAGCGTCGACGAGCAAACAACTACTCTCCTCCCCTACGCTTCTCCAGCAGTGGGCGACATCGACCAGGATGGTAAACCCGAAATTGTCGTGGCTAGCGCCAATGGAAACAGACTTGCAGCATTTGAACATGACGGAACTTTCAAGTGGATTACTCCTGGGTTTGGATTGGCGTCCGGGATAGGCGATGGAACAATCTCGATCGCTGATCTAAACTCAGATGGAAGAGTTGAAGTCATCTTTGCCTCAGATGTTGTCGACGGCATAGATGGAACAGTGCTTTGGACCGGCTTCAGGGCGGGAGCTACCGGAGTTGGTGGCGGAAATGCAGGCCCGATTTCAGTCGTTGCAGATCTAGACCTTGATGGGATTCAAGAAGTAGTTGCTGGAAGCAGCGCTCTTCGCGCTGATGGAACACTTTACTGGAATTCCCAAGCCAAAGACGGCTACACTGCGATTGGGAATTTCGACAATGACCCGAATCCAGAAATCGTCTTGACTGGCAACGGTTCACTCTACATACTCGAACACGATGGAAGCATTAAGCTTGGACCAATCACTATTCCAGGTGGCGGAAATGGCGGCTCAGCAACAATCGCTGATTTCAATGGTGATGGATCGGCTGATATTGCAGTAGCGGGCGATACGCTACTTAGTGTTTTTCAGGCTGACGGGAGCATTCTGTGGCAAACGCCAGTAAGTGTTAACGCCGGAACGCTTGGCTCAACAGTCTTTGATTTGGATGGCGACGGAAACATAGAGCTAGTTTACCGAGACATAAACACCCTGCGAATTCTTCGTGGTTTTGACGGTGAAGTTCAATACGAGTATCTGGTTCGTGGACCTCGGGGGAAATACTATCCTGTAGTCGCGGATGTAGACAATGACGGACATGCGGAGATCGTTATCGCGGCAGCCTCGAACATCGCCGGTGCTAACAATGGAATTCTTGTCTTTGGTAGCAAGGACTGGGTTTCAACTCGAAGTATTTGGAATCAGTACTCATACCACGTGACGAACGTCAACGATGATGGTTCTATTCCATTGACAGAGGCACAAAGCTGGACCACATCTAACACTTACCGAACGAATTCTCAACCGCGACTTTCAAGCATCGCTGCACCTGTTCTTAGCGTAAACGCTCCACGCACGAGTTTTGAAGTGGGAGCAAGTGTGGTCATTTCGGGCAAAGCAAAGGCTCAGAATTTTGACAACGCGCCACGCGTCAGCGAGCTTGAGAGTATTTCGGTTAATGGGAAGCCAGTAGACGCAATCGACTATGCTGGAAACTTCTTTTCGTTAGTCAAGATTGCCGCTGGTGAAAATGTTCTGAATTTTTCCGCGACCGATACGCTTGGCAGAACAACGTCAGCTACCCTGACCCTGTACGGAGCTTCAGCAGCCAATCAACTCGATACCGACAGCCTAGTTGACGTTACCAGCTCGTTCACAGGTGTTTACGGACGCACGTCATTTGACGATTTCGGCAAAAACCTTATCGTTGACTTCGCTTCTCAAGGCATAGCGAGCTTTGTAAATGTGACTCCAGTTCTTGTTGGTGTTCGGAGTATTTCTAGTACTGCCGTTTCGCTAATAAACCCTGACGGCTACATGCGAGACGGAACGCCCTACGTTTCCTTCTCAAGTACAACGCAAGATGCTATCAGCGAACCGCCAACGCTCATCTTCAACAATCCAACTCGCGAGCGGTTTTCGTACGAATTGGTTTTTTACGCGAAAGACAATACCTCCCCCTACTTCGCTTCTGTGCCACCAATTGAGGGCACGGTCGCCAAGGAATTTCAGTATCGACCGACTGTTATTGATGCTGAGGCGGACCAGTTACAGTTTTCATTGCTGCGTGGCCCTACAGGGATGGACCTCGATGAAGTTACTGGGGCGGTCAAATGGCAACCCCAGAAATCGGACATTGGTAATCATGAAGTTCAACTGTTAGTCACCGATGGCTTTGGAGGTACAACGACACAAACTTGGTTGATCGCGGTTGCCTTAGATCGTCCAAACCGTCCGCCGGTGATTACGAGTACTCCAGACACAATTGTGTTTACAGGGTTCTTAGATGCTGACAACAGCAACGGAAACTATGTCTATCAGGTCGTGGCACACGATCCAGATCGGGACTCTCTTACTTACCAACTTGCGGGCTCACCCGTTGGAATGCGAATCAATTCTCAAACAGGTTTGGTCGAGTGGAAGCCTACAGAACAGCAAGTAGGTAATCACCCAGTGAAATTGAAAGTCATGGATGGCCATGGTGGAATCGCTACGCAGGACTTTATAATTTGCGTACACTCGGCTGCTGAAAACTACCCTCCCGTAATTGTCAGCAATTCCATCATTCGCGTGTCGGCTTCAACAACCGGTACAGCGGAACATGATTACTCCTACCGTGTGCAGGCCACGGATGCAAATGGCGACTTAATCGAGTACAAATTGCTCGACTCACCGCCAGGCCTGTCGATCGATAGCACAACTGGTGAAATAGCTTGGACCTATTCGGACAGCCTCATAGCTGAGGGAGCGCGAAATATAGTTCGCGACACGATTTCTAGTACGGAGTGGACTAACCAGGGATACTTGGTAGGCGAATCAAGTGTTGAGAACGACGTCGTCTTTGACGGTCTGATGAATGTTCAGCTCGATTTCTATCTTGGCGACCCAATCGAAGACACCACGATTATGGCTGTCAATCGTCTGAACGCTGAGACCTACTCAATCGCATCGGAGGGACCAATTCTCTCGATCGATTCCGCACTAAGTTTCCGAACCTTGTCGAACAGCCAATTCATTGGAATAGCTGTATTTCAAGATGGAAAAACCTATCTCGGACCGCCCCAGCAAACAGCCGGTGTCACTGACTTTGAGTTGCGTGAGCAGTCGACAATTGTTGCGCGAGACTTTGTATTGCTCGATCCAGACTCAAGATCACTTCGCCAGGCTGGGGCGCACCCAGATTTTAGCAGCCACGGTAGCGATGTCCAATTCGGCACCTATCACTACATTGCTTTGGCCAACGAGTCGAGTAGCGTGTTTGGATTTGGAACGCGTACTCAGGTCAATGCATTTTCTGTATCCGTTAACCGCTCGCTTTCGTACCCAGTGACGGTGACTGCTCTCGATGGCCGTGGTGCGAGCGACGAACAACGCTTTGATCTAGCCATCGAACTCAGCGGTGCAATCCAAGGCAACGTATTTGACGACTTGAATAGGGATGGACTGTACTTTGCTCCACCGTCATTGATTGCCGCAACTTCGGGCAAGGTCGACTTGCTAAACTTTGATATCGAGCAATACCGCTTTCGAGATGTTGCCTTGGACACACCGTCCCTCGTTGGAGAAGACATTGGCGGATTGGTGTTCGGTCCAGATAGCTTACTCTACATGAGCGACTATACGAACGATCGAATTCTTCGTGTCGACACTCTGACCCACGAGGCTGAGGTATTTGCGATCAGCGAATTGTTTGGGGGAGTCGCTGGGCTTGCTTTTGGTCCCGAGGGATGGCTGTACGTTGCCAATGAGCGATCAGACAGCGTCGTGCGTCTGCATCCCAACAATCCTTCGAACGTAGAAGTTGTCGTTGCTGACCAAACGTTAATCGCCCCTCGCGACATCGAGTTTCTAGACAACGAACAGTTCTTGCTGCTCGATAGTTTGACCCGTCGCCTAGCGATCTACACACTTGATGGTGTCCGCGGACGAGAATATGACGTTAATCCGTCGGGCTTTGGCAATCTCATGACTATCGGGCCAGATGGTTTCGTCTATTTGACTGGCCACGTCGAGAACAACGTGCGGCGTCTTGATCTAAACACGGGCGTCTTCACAGACGTAGTTGCTAGCAACTCGGGTATCCTCGAATTCCCATTGGACTTGGCTTTTGGTCCAAACGGCAACTTATTCGTTGTCAGCAGTGGAAACAATGAGATTGTAGAACTCAATCCAAATACGGGAGCCGTGGTCCACTCCCTCAAGTCGCCCGAGCTAAATGCGACGGCTAACCTGAATCGGATTGTGTTTACTCCTGCCACGACCTCGGTCGAGCCGAGTGTTTCGGATGTTCGGATATACGTCGATACAAATGGCAACTACAGGTTCGACGAGACAGAGCCAAATGCAATCACGGATTCCTCTGGAATTTATCGGATAGAAGGCTTACTCCCCGGCGGTCACTTAGTATCGCTCGATCCACTTTCGGTTCCAGGACTAAGCGGCAATGTGGTACTGCGGAAAACCGTTGTTGTTGAGTCTGAGTTGACGACACATCATGTCAATTTTGCGATGCCTGAAAATATTGGTGGCGGCACAACCGCGTCAGCTACCAAACCGAGCTTCGTCTCAACTCCCTTCGCCGTTGCTGCCACAGAGACCGTCTATAGCTATCAAGCAATTGCCGTTGATCCAAACGGTGATCCACTTCGATACAAGCTTGATTTAGCACCAGTTGGGATGACCGTTCATCCTACACTTGGAACGGTTACTTGGAGACCTGCTGAAGAACAAATTGGACGATACGATGTTATCCTCCGAAGTACTGATACGACTGGGCAATTCGTTCAGCAGCGATTTCAGATTGAAGTTAGCAGTTTAGACTCTCCTCCGGTCACGACCTTCACCCCTCTGGAATTAGCAGCAGTCGGTAAGCCCTATCGCACTAAACTAACTGGCCAGGATTCAAGTGGAGATTTGTTAGAATTCACGATAGTCGATGGACCCGAAGGGATGACAACCGAAAGTATCCCGTTGTTGAGCCCGAACGGTACAGTCGTCGGCTATAAAAACTATCTGACTTGGGTGCCGCAAACGGCGCAACTTGGTGTTCATTCGGTGGTATTAAAGACGAGTGACATTCAGGGGCAAGCTGAGACTCGGACATTCTCCATTCATGTTCGGACCATACTTGCCAATAACGATCCGAGCGTCATATCAACACCAAGAACAAATCTAGTACCCGGTGGAGTCTTTGTTTATCGAGCAGAGGCAAATGATCCCGACCATGATCCATTGACTTGGACCCTAACAAGTGGTCCGCTTGGTTTAACCGTAGACACCATGGGAATCGTTCGCTGGACTCCTACGGCGAATCAAATGGGAAGTCATGCCGTCTCACTTAGCGTCAGCGATGGACAGGGTGGAACAGCTACGCACGCCTTTACCTTGAGTGTAGATTCTCAACTACTCAACGAGGCCCCTCGTATTACGTCGAATCCTGTGCTGGCTGCTTCAACAGAGTTTGGCTATAGCTACGATGTCGTGGCGAAGGACAGCGACCACGATCCCGCACGGTTCAGCTTGGATTCAGCACCCCGTGGAATGTCGATTGATCCAGTCAGTGGCAGCATACGCTGGAAACCAACCGAGCAGCAGTTTGGCGAGCACGAGGTAATTGTCGTTGCTTCCGATCCAGTTGGCGCTCAATCGTCTCAACGATTTCTAGTCAACGTGCGTTGCGGAAACCAATCGCCCGGTATCGTGAGTACACCAACCACTAGGGCCATTGCCGAGCGATCCTACCGTTATCCCGTTCGAGGCATTGACTTTGAGGGAGATCAACTGGAATTTGCGCTTACCAACGCTCCGACTGGGATGAGCATTGATTCTACAAGCGGACTCATTCGCTGGCTGCCTACCAACAACCAGCTTGGCACGTTTGCCGTGGAAATCACGGTGCAAGATAGTTACGGCGGCATTGGGCGGCAAACATTCGATGTAGTGGTCGTAAGTAGTAGTGACAAAACAGACCCAACTGATCCGGCTTCCACAACATTTGGAAATCGTCCTCCGTTGATAACCTCATCGCCCGTCTTCGCTGCGACGATCGACAAAATGTACGAGTACGCCGTTACGACAATCGATCCTGACGGCGACCAAGTGTCTCTCGCCTTGATGGGTGCACCCACTGGTATGCAGATGGATAATGCTGGCGTTATCCGTTGGACGCCGAGTACGCAACAAATTGGTCAATACACAATTACTGTCGTTGCTACTGACGAAGGCAATGCGAAGTCACAACAAACATATTTATTATCTGCCGCTCTAAACCAGGCTCCCCTGATTTCGTCGACTCCCATCACGACCGTAGTCGCCGGAGCCGTCTATCGCTATTCCGTTGTCGCCATTGATCCGGAGAACGACCCGCTCACATACACTCTCGAAGATGCACCAGCGGGAATGTCGATTGATCGCATGGGGCAGATTCGATTTGAAACGACAAAAGCAAATGTCGGAGAATCCTCTGTCAGAGTAACTGCTACTGATCCGCAAGGGCTTCAGGCAGCTCAGGCGTTTACTCTCGCGGTCATCCCGGACACGGAAGCACCCAAAGTTGCAATTGACGTGTTACGTGAAGGTGTTGTCGTAACAGGTGCGCCCAGAGTCGATAAGGGTGCCACGTATCGAGTTCGTGTGCGAGCAACGGACAATGTTTCCGTGGCGAGTATCCATCTGCAAGTAAACGGGACAGCCGTTCCACTCGATGGAAACGGTATCGCGGCATTGGCGGCCAGTCAACTTGGGAGCGTACAACTAACCGCGAATGCTCTGGACGCTAGTGGAAATCGCGGCGACGCATCCGCCACAGTGCAAGTTGTCAACGTGGCGAATTCGAATCAACCAAGCCCTGGTGATGGCAAGTTGCCACCGCTTGTTGGCGGAACCGATCCAAGCGATCAACTACCGCCAATCGTCTCGATAACTAGCCCAGAAGTTGGTGCTGCGGTCAGCAACAAAGTCCCGATCATTGGCACAGTCGATGATCCAGAAAATCGCTTGTGGTATTACCAAGTGCTCTACGCAAGGTTGGACCGCGTAAGTCTGGCGAGTATCGATCTAAAAGACCCCGATTGGCACCAGATCGCACTTAATACGAATGAAGTAATCAACGGCAAGCTGGCTGAGCTTGATACTACCATGCTTTCCAGCGATGGATACGCTATCGCGGTAGTTGCATTCGATAAGAACCTGCAGGGGAATTATTCGGTTACCACTGTTGCTGTCGAGGGAAGTCTCCAACTTGGGAATTTCCGTCTTGAGTTTACGGACCTTACTTTGCCTCTGGCTGGCATTCCCATTCAAGTCACCCGAGTCTACGACACTCTGAACGCTGGCGACCAGGGAGACTTTGGCTTTGGTTGGTCACTCGGCGCGCAAAACGCAAGGATACTTGAAACCTCACCCGAGGGACAGGAGTTTATTCCCGGCAAAAGCAAAGTCTATCTAACGACGCCTGAAGGAAGCCGTGTAGGCTTCACGTACCAAGAGAAGCCGAAATTCGCAGGCTTGTTTGGAGATGTTGTCTATGACATCTCGTTCCGTCCCGATCCAGGCGTTTATTCAACGCTTGAGATTGATCAGAAAATTATTGGACGCGGTGGACTATCGGGTGCATTTAACAACGCGACCGTTGGTTTGACCGGTGGCCCCTTGATGAATCCTAGCAAGTACACTCTGACGACCAAGGATGGAACTCAATATCGCTACGATCAATTCGCCGGACTTGAGAAGATTACAGACCGCAGTGGCAACACCGTTACCTATACCGAAGACGGGATTTTCCATTCTTCAGGGCAGGCGATTACTTTCTCTCGAGACTCGCGAGGGCGAATTACAAAGGTCACGCTTCCCGCAACAAGTAATGAAGCCGAATTGTCGCTTCGCTACCGCTACGATGCAGCAGGCAATCTCGTCGAGTTTATAGATCAAATCGGCCAACGAACAACTTATGCGTATCGGTCTACGCCGGCCCACTATTTGGACAAAGCGATCGACAATTCAGGACGCCAAGTGCTGACAGTTCGCTACGACGACGATGGTCGTTATACCGGTGTCTTCGACGCTGCGGGGAATCTCATCGATGCAAGGGATTACAACTCTGACCAAAACACGGCCATCATCCGCGATGGTAATGGAAACGCGACGACGCTGACATATAACGAACGTGGAAACGTGCTTGAAGAAATCGATGCACTGGGGAACAAGACAATACGTCGCTACGAAGACCCACAGAACCCTGATTCCGAAACTACGATCATCAATCGAGACGGTTTTGTCACGAAGCAGAAGTTCGACTCGGCTGGCAATTTGCTTTCGATTCAGCAAACTGGAGGTGAGGCAGCGTCCCTGGCAGAACCTGTGACGACCAGCTTCACCTATGATTCTGATAACAACGTAACCAGCATAACGAATGCTCTAGGAAATACGACAACGTTTATCTTCGATCTGGCGGGTAACCTTATTCGAGTCACCAACGCACTCGGAGATTCCAGTAGTTTTGCCTACGACAGCCAAGGTCGGCAAGCGATCTTTACGGACTTCAATGGCAATAAAACGGTTTTCACTTACGATGACTCTCAGTCGACTAACCAGCCCGTTCGCATAACATATGCTGGCGGCACCTACCAAGCTTTTAAGTACAACCGCTACGGTCAGGTTACCGAGAAAGCGTTCCATGAATCAAACGGCACACTGGTTGAAGTGTCCTCAACCACCTTTGATCAACTTGGCCGCCCAATGGAAGAAGTGAGCGGCACTGGTGATGATGCGATCCGCGTCGCCAAGCTTTACAGTGGGGACGTGCTGGATTGGGAAATCGTCATCAATCCAGAATCGCTAAATTCAAGTGGCTTGTTGCTCGAATCTCCGGCCACGCCAATCGATCAACGAAAGAGCGTGATCACGGATTACGACTATGACGAATTGGACCGTCTGGTTCGCGAGACGAATGCGGCAGGTGGCGTTATCGAGTACCGCTATGATGGCAATGGGAATCGAGTGCTCCTTCGCGACCCGGTCGGCAACATCACGACTTGGGTTTACGACGAACTTGACCGAGTAAAAGAAGAACGCGATCCTTTCTACAACATCGACTTTGCTTCGGTCGATCAAGCAATTGCTGACCTCACTAATTCGAGTGCTGCTGACTGCGTCACTGATTCGCCTGCGAATCATGTGTCGCTGACTTGCTATACTCCTGAAGGCAACGTCGCGAAAGAAATCGATCGCAACGCGCGGCGAATAGAATACACTTACGACTTCGCCTCGAATCTGATTGAGGAACGCTGGTACAGCGATGCCAGCCAGCTCGTCCGAACCCTCCGCTTTAGTTACGACGTGTTGGGCAACATGTTAACCGCTCAAGACCCCGATACAGACTACCGCTTCAGTTACGATCCTCTCAACCGCCTTGTCAAATCTGACAACAATGCGACCGGATCGATAGCGAATCCTCGAGTGATTCTAAACTACGATTACGACCCTCAAGGGTCTGTGATTCAGACGCAAGACGATGCGGGGGTGACAGTCGCTTCCGAGTATGATAGCAGAGATCGCTTGATTTCTCGAATTTGGTTCGATGCGATCGTTCCGACAGGAGGAGCGGTTGATGTCGAATCGATCCGGATCGACATATCCTATAATGCTGCAGGAAGAGTTGCCGAGCTTAAGCGATGGGGAGATTTGTCTAGGTCCGTTTATTTTGGCCACACTATTCAAACGTATGCGCGCAGTGGTCGCAAACTGTCAATCGTGCACTTGGATGCCCAAGACGCCGTACTTGCCAGCTACGCTAATCAATACGAGTTTTCAGGTCTTATTTCAAGTCAGTTATCAATTCGACAAGATAGGTCAAGAAGTCAGTCCGTCGATTATTCCTACGACCTTACAGGGCAGCTCATTGGAGCGGATTACGAAACTCAGCCGGATGAGCTGTTTGAGTACGACAGGAATGGAAATCGAATTTCATGGCAGTTCGGTAGTGAAACTATTCATTATCAGACTGGAAAAGCAAATAGAACGTCCGTAGAAGGGGCAAGTGAAAGCTACGACGAAACCGGCGCGTTGATTTCCCAAGTTCGCCAGCAGGGTAATGAAAACCAGAGTCTTACATATGACCACAGAGGGCGCTTGCTTTTTGCTAAATTCGATGGTGCGAGTGTCGAGTACCGTTACAACGCATTTGGCTCGCTAGTTGAACGTATAGAACTGAACGAGATTGGCGATGCGGAGAACTTCTATTGGACTTCTAATGGAATAGAACGATGGAATGAGTTTTCCAGCGAAGGAGTAGGCTGGTTCTTTGCATCGAATGATCCAGATGAAGATTTCGCGACTGCAGTAAATGATCGTTTGACTTGGAATCATTACGACCAAAGTAGCTCTCTCGTTCTCCGAGCGACGAGCCACGAAATTATAGAATTCACATACTCTGCGTTCGGCGTTCCGCTCTCTCCCACAAACGATTTTGAGGCGGGCTTCGCTGGCAGGGAGTACGATGCAATATCGGAATTGTCATTCATTCGCGCACGCTGGTATTCACCCAGTCGGGGTGAATGGATTACTGAAGACCCGAGCCGGTTCGGTGGTAAAGATGCCAATCTAACGCGATATAGCTACAACACCCCTCCCAATGCGAGGGATCCGAGCGGCAGGGTGGTTCTCTTTAACTACACGGTTCTTGTCGGTGCAGTCTTTGTCTCGCCAAATGCTGCTGTGGCAGTTGGATTTGGCTTGTCGGGGTCGGTTAAGGTCGCAGCTCCCACACTACATTCAGTGGCTGGGGCGATCATCGGTTTTGGGCACGGGTTTTCGATCGCGACGCTAAAGTTTGCAGGGGAAATTCTATCCGGCCGAGACTGGCACACCGCAATTGCGAATACAGAGAGCTTCACGGACCGGGTGGTATGTGGGCTAACAACTGCTAAAGACCTGCATGACCCTACTGGGTTTCTGGGCGGATACGTTTCAGGTGTCGGAGTTGAGTTAAAGTATCTTCCTGACTTAGTTGATAACGCAAATCGAGTATACAAAGCATTGAGCTGTAGCGATGGGGTGCCGTCATTTAAGTTCAAGTACGGTGGACTCAAGTCCGGTCGCGACAAAGCGCTAGCGTACTTCCGATCAATCGGCCCCTCGCAATGAAGAATGAACAACATGTGAATCTGTTTTGCCTATTAATCATCAACCCAAGGCTCACATCACTCGCGGTCCCATGAGCGATCGATGGCTGGCTCCGACGAAGGCAACGCAGGGCCCACTATGATGAACCATTTCGGTATCCTTTCCCATTGAGGCAACACGAAGTGGACTTCTATTTGACGCCGAACAGCAACATGTTTCCTCGTGTCGCTTCCCTAACGACACAAGGGTGTCTCACCATGTCCCGCTAACTGATCAACCCTCTTTCGATGTTGAATCAAACGCTCAACCACAACCTCATTTTTACCCAAGACCGCAGAAATTGTTCCAGCACAAGCAACGTTTCGGCTACGTCGATTACCAGACGTCCGGTCAGGCTTTGTTGACGAACGGCACGGATATATTGGTGGACCAATCACGCCAGGACGAAGAGCCTCAAGGTTTGAGCAGCACTGTTCTGTAATTTGAGTACACATCACGTGAGCGCCGCTTGACGAAATGGCTTGAATAACTTCGGGTTGTGGATGACCGTGTTGATTCGCGGTCGCGACCGATACGACGACTACTTCAGCCCGAGTTGCGGTGTTGCAAAACCACTCTAAGTCTGCCGGTCTCCCTTCCATATTGCCGCCGTGATGAGGCATGGTTAGGACTTTGCAATCCAGAGTCTTCTCACCTCGAAGCCGATGCACTTCTCGCCACTGCTGATATTCGGAGTCGGCTGCAAACACAATCTTGTGCCCGGCATGACGCAACTCCAATATGGCGCTCGATGCGTTGGGCTTGTCTTCGTCAAAGGCCATCAAATGATCGCCGCCAAGTGGCGAAATGGCAGCCAGAACGGTTTTCTCGTCTGGCGATTGCCACAATAGATACGGTTTCGAACTCGCGACAAAACATTCGAGTTGTTCTGGCTGGAGCTTCTTCTCTCGAAGTTGTTGGCAGAGGACTCTGCCAACCGGGCGGTGTCGAAACTCTGAGTCGTAGACATATGCGATACGATCAATCGCACCCTCGTAGGCAACCAGGAGCCCCGTAATCGCATCCCCTCGAAGCCTGTGTCGCCGCTGCGTTGCGATCCCGCCACTATGATCGAAGTGGCTGTGCGAAAGAACCAAAAGTTCGATGGTTGTGATTCGAAGTATACTTAGCAAGCGGACGGGAATCTCTGGAGACGAACCGGCGTCGATGACGATCGCTCGCTGGTTCCCGAGCAAGATAACTTGGCAGGTTCCCTGTCCAACGTCCGCAAACAATACCTTCATGGTGGCGGGTCAATCCTGAGTTCATTGGGGCCTAAGAGAATCAGTCCCAGTCTAGCTGCTTGACTTCTAAATTGGCCTTGGTTGCACTGAAAAGCTTGTCGGCTTCTGCCTCGGACATTTCGGGCAGAGCGTTGGTTCGAAATGCTGACTCGATGCGGAGTAGACTCCAATTCCTTGCATCGCGACGAACGACCGCTTCAAATGCTTGTCCAACCCCAAAAGCAAGAATGCTCGATGGTATCTCGTTTCGAGATAACCAATTTGTTTGGCCGTCTATCCAACGCACTTGATACCGGTGCCCACGAATCCGCAATATGCGTCCATAGGCACGAAGCTTGAGTGGTGTTGCGTAGCGAAGTTCGTTCATGTCGAAGTAGCGATGGATTTTACGTGCGAGCAGTTTGTCAGCATCTCTAATCTCGAACTCTTGCAGTGCTAGAATTCGTTGCACTTCTCGATCGAAGCTGAACTGCCAGTCTTGCCTCGCCTTTTTTAGAGTTCGATCGCGACCGACAACCTCTGGTGCAAACTCGGCAACCAGAAAACGACCTTCACTGCCGTGGATCGGAGGTTCGAAAGTTCCGAGCAGCGGCTTCGACGAGCAATACTCTATTTCACCAACGCTAAAGCGAGTGAACTCAATTCGAGTCGGGTCGTGATACAGGAGATCCCTGGTCCAAAGCATATTTCCGGTCCAGCCACTAGCTCGCTCTTCGCGAGAAACGAATGCTGGTGGCAAGGCTGGAAGTGCAACAATTGGCATAAATGGAAAAACCTATGGGAGCGGGTCGAAGAGCTTCCAAACATCGGGTTTGAAAACTGCTTGAAAACATTTTAACAGGAAATCATGGGTCACGCTAAGCCCCGAAGTGATCGATTCTGCGTCCAGCCCGCTGATTTCTGGGCACCAGCAGTGCCAATCCATGCGGAATTTTCCGTCTTGGCCATCCGGAGCTAGCATTTCGATTGTAAGCTGAATCGGCACATTGGAGGTCGGATTAACGAAGGTATTCGACCAGGATGAGCTGATTGTCACACCAAACGGATCTTCCGGAAGGCGGGGAGCACCGACGAAAATGTCGTCCAGCTCCCGGACTTCGTCGTAGAGACCGGGAATCACAACCAAATCAACGTAATGAAGCTCGATTGAATGGACACCTAGCACGGGGATACGTTCGCGGTAGCGATCGAGCGATTCTAGGAATGAACCCTTAAGAGCCTCAAAGCCAGGGTAATGCTCGTCGTCCTGTCGAACCGAGTTCACCAGCAATTCGTTATGGCCAATCTGTACGACCTTCGACCGCTGCTTGTTTCTAACTCGAAGAAATCGTGGCTCAACCCGAATCTGTATTTCCGTTGGCCGGTTGTCTTTGTCGAATTTCTTGGCCTCTGGTGAAAAGGAGGGCATGTGCTCAAAGACATCGAGATCACCACCAAACGACTGAAGTACGTTGGCGACAGGCTCCCAGGACCACTCCGATTCTGGTGTCGGCTCGAGCGATGCTTGAATCCAAGCCTCGATGACGGGTGGCTTCTTGAGTTTGAAAGTCATATTCGGATGCAATAGGTGAAGTGGGAGCGATGACGCTATTGTATTCCAAAACAAAATGCTTGGAGCGTTCTGTCAAAGCTGGCTAGGGTCGATACTCCATCCGTACTTGCGCCCCGCCATCAGGTGTTTCCGCTCCACGAGTTAGCGGGGCAATGTAGCCAGCACTAAATGACGTCGACTTTGAAAACTGAGTTGATAGGCCCACAGTCGCGTTTAGGATGTCGACGCTATTTTCACGGCTCCCTACCTGAAACGCGCCGGAGCGAACTAAGTCGCTGTCCGTGACGCTCGTACTGTAATGCAGCTCAGCCATCAACGCGGTTGGTCGTTCATAGCTGCTATGGGGTGCAATCCAATAGCCGACCCCAAGGTCAGAATAAATGTAGGCCGAATCGGTAAGGTAGCCTGCCTCGCGTAGACCGTTACCATCCCCATTGAATGAGACGCGGTTACCATTGGCTGCAAAGTCGAACTGGGTAAATCCTTGAGCGAAACAGCGGTCATTGGGAGCAAACATCCAGCCGACGAATGGACCAAGGTGGACCGCTTGATTGCTGATGTTTACAAGCGGAGCATTAGGGTCGCCGATTCGAATGTCTGGCGCTGAGGGCAACGTCAACGCTAGGCCCGAAGATATTGCAAAGGTCTCTGTACTCTTTAACAATACCTTGAAGAAGCTGGTTAGGTTCCCGAATTTAACTCCGTCACCGGCGATCAGACTTCCACCACTTAGTCCAATGTCGTTCGAGGTTGTGGCTGTAAACGGCATACGCACTTCAACTGAGAATAGCCCATCCATCATCGCACGTTCAAAGCCGGGTACAAAGCGATTGACCGTCGAGCCGCCAGGCACAAAGCCTACGTTGGTGTATAAGCCATAGTCGAAGAAGACGCGGTTTTGCGGCAGTGGTGTTCCACCGTTCGCAATCTTCGTTGTGCCACTTCGAACCGTCGCCGCATAGGGGCTATCGACGGCAAAGTTAATCGCGTAGTCGAAGAAATAGAACGCATCCAAGTCATCTCCCGCATCCAGCGTATCATCGCCGGACTGAAGGAATGCACCTGAGCCGTTAGCATCAAAAACAATCGATCCAATACCGCCATTTCTAGTGATAAAGATCGCCTCGACGCCAGCTGAGTACCCCGCCGGTGCTGCACCGACGGCGATGATGTCAAACGCAGCGCCTGTTCCAGCCAATTGGGCTTGAATCGCGCTGATGGAGTTTAGCGATGTAAATGAGGCATTCTCGGAAAGTGTGCCAACCAGAGTTGCTGGCGGAAAGGGTTGACTGCCGCGCAGCAGAGTTTGCAATTGCTGGACATTCGCAAGGGACGTATCAAAAACGCCAACGGGGCCTGCTTCGGTGATCGACAGCAGGTTCCCACCAATGAGCGGATTTGGTGCGTCCAGGTCGGACGCAATCACCATTAGCCGATCAAGCGTGCGACTTCCCGAGATCGGCCCTGAATACTGAAAGAAGCCATCCCCGAACATACTTGGCACTCGGGCTAAGTAGCTGGTTTCTGATGCTGAGCTGTAGTTCCGATCGCTTAGGCGAAACATGTTCTGAGTCGGCCTAGCATCCTGCCCCATGGCACTTGCGAAGAGGAAACCGAGTGCAAGCACTACACCTAAAAACGAGCTTTTCATGCTGGCAATTCCCGCTGGGCAACTTTGATGATTACATCGATTCAATCGGTTATGCCGATCATTTCGTTCACTCTATTAGTGGCAGCTTGGTGCATGTAGACTTGCTGCCACCGGAAATATTGACCCAAGCCCCCTATTCTCTCAATTCAGGGCTATACCAAAGTTTTTCTGTCACACCCGACCTAAACGCTGTCAAAAACCACTTAGATATGAATTTGACATGGAGGAAAACATGAACGAAACAATCAAGAAGATTACCAACAAACCCGTAAAGACTGTCCGCCACGGAGCTGTGGCTGCCAACATTTGGAGGCGCCAATCCCCGAGTGGTTTTGAATATTTTGACTTCTCGCTTAGCAGGTCTTGGAAAGCCAAAAGCTCCGGCAAGGAAGGCTATTCGCCAAATTTCTTTGTCGGCAACGAGCAGGAACTCCAAGATACAATTCGGGAAGCCTCGGAGTGGATCGTCGCCCAACAAGCAAGCTTGCCTGCAATCATGCCAGCATGATTGCAATTGATGCGGAGGCAATCCGGTGACGTGATCGAGTTCAATTTGGTCTTCGGACCTGCTTCAACTCAAGCTCGGCACCAAACCAACGTGCATGCTCAACGGCGGTCAGTTTCTGAAAGTGGTCAATAAGGATCATCTGGCGGTAGTGATCAAAAAGCCTGCCGCCAGACTTCCGCTCGTCCATATAGCGACTTCGTTTGAACGACAGGGCCGAGCCCAAGGCTTCGTTCTCAAAGCTTCGTTGCTCGCTGGTTGAGAGCCTTTCCCAGGCCGAGTTAAAGGCTTCTGTGCGAAGCTTCTCTTCGGTTGCATGCTCTGCTTCCCGTTTGGACTGAAATTCCCGTCTTGCCTCAATACGGGATTCCTCGGCCTCTCTTTTGGCATCGACCTGAGCGCGACTTTCAAAGCCCGGTGGAAACTCGATCCGGTTCGGATTCTTGATCGATTGCACCAGGAAACCGGGACCTCTCGATTGTCCTCTTTGGTTGTACCAGTCGTAGAGTTCGATCATGGTCTGGATGCTAGTTGA
Organism: Pirellulaceae bacterium; assembly: GCA_041753315.1. Lineage (GTDB taxonomy): Bacteria > Planctomycetota > Planctomycetia > Pirellulales > Pirellulaceae > Aureliella. Next base: position 24,233 of record JBGSUV010000060.1, read on the forward strand.
GTCCGCGAGCTGGCATAGCTCGTCGGCGGTCGCCGGTCCCACTCCCCTTTTGGTAAGCTTCACAAGGTTCGTCCCTTGGGCAGGACGCGACACTTCCGCTCCAAGTTGCTGAAGCTCTTTGGCCTTGGAGTGCCTCTTTCGCTCAATACGAACGGTCCACTCGCCTGCGCCAGACTTCTTGTACCGGGACTTACTTGGCACCCGCTTTAGCGCCCAGAGTTCTTCGAGTTCGGCTATTCCCTTATCGAGGGCTCGTTTCATTTGGGCCACGTTGTAGCTCTCAGACAGCCTGATCTTGGAAATGGCGAGTTCCCGCAGATCCATCTCGACGAAGCTCCTATGGTAGAAACGTTTGTCAAGAAAGCGGTAGAGTCGCTTTGCCACCGGACTTTGAAGCTTCTTATAAAGGCCCCAATCAAGCTGCTTTAGGTAGCCACTTTGAAAGCTTTGAAACAAAACCTCGTTCCAGGAAAAGCGGGAACAGCTAGCTGCCTTCGCTCCTTGGCTCACCTCGCGCTGATAAATATAGAGTGTGTCAATCACACCAAAATCTCGATTGACCCAACTCTCCTGGGCCTTGTCGTAGAAGGCCCGATCCGAGTAAATCGACACCCCCTTCCAGCGTCGAAGCGACTCCGAAATTCTTGCGTAGTTTCGTGAGTTATCGCTCCAGCCAAGGAGTTTTAGAAGCTCGTAACGACTAAACTCAACGTCAGGACTCCTAAATCCTGAAAGCCGACTTAGCTGGATACACGCTAGCAGCACATCGTCGTCTTTGGCCGTTGGAAGTCCGTAGCGGTCAGAGCCTGAAACGGTGAGTTGCCTTGGAACCATTCGATTAAGTTTTCGATCGAAGACCTGGTCGTCAAAGATGACCGTCTTTTTTCCGTCAAGGAATCGATCAGAAACTGAAGCGATCGGGAACTCAGCGAGGTTCAGCTCGTCCACGCCGATGTTGAGGATCGCCCTCGCCTCCCTTAGCCTGTCTGTGTCGTCAAGTTCCAGTTCCAAATTCCAAAAAGCCCACTTCAAAAACAACAAGCTTCCCCTGTTGTTATTTATAGATTTCTAAAACAAATTATTGCGCCGAAATCGCTACTGTCTTCAAGCACTTACGCTGGAAAAAGTGTTTCATTGTGCGGTAAAGTGCCCACTTTTGGTGTTTCAGATCGCGGTATTCGGTGTCTCAAATCGCGGTACCTAGCACCCTAAAAAATGTTTCAGATCGCGGTACATCCTCGCCACCTGTTGATAACCCAAAAAGTGTCTCAAATCGCGGTACTCCCGCGAGTTTCGCAACCACCATCTAAAACTCCCCAATTTCGTCGTCTGATCTCAAGCCCTCACCCCATACATCGCACTAGTCGCACATTGGTTTAAGCTCCTTAAAGTTCGACATTGAGACTCGCAGGAAATCGGGTTTTGCGCAAGTAGTGATCGCTAAGAAATTCTCAGTCTCGCCTCTGGCAGCGACGACGGTCACCAAGCAGGCTTTTAGGCATACATGATTGCATGCAAGCATGATTGCCGCTCGGCGCTGTGGGAGGCCAAGAAGCGCCAAGCATGAGCGAGCTGAAAGCAGTATGGCAATGTGTCGAGTCTGCTTGGTGGTGGCTCTTCGCGTCTGCAACACAATATGCCAGTGGCGGGCCCAGCCAGATTCCATGTCGGCCGGTGGGTAAACTCGCATGAACCCCAGCCGAGTAGCCTTCAGCGCACGCAGACTCTCTCCCCAGCAACTGACTAGCTCGCGGGTAGCGCATCGACACGACACCCCTGCAAACAAGTCGACCGGCGTGATGCCTGTAAAAAGTGCTTGCTAGAAATCATGCAAGCCTGCTAACAAGCCGTCCATGATCATTGCATTAGTAAATAGTAAAGGCGGAGTCGGGAAGTCGACCTTGGCTGGAAACCTCGTTGGATGGTTGACCGAACATGGGCACCGAGTTGCGCTTGCTGATTGTGACACTCAACAATCTTCCAGCGAATGGATTCGAGAAGCGATTCCGAAACTAGAAGTAATCCGACTTTCAAATTCGGACGAGGTCCTGGACGAGCTGCCATCGCTGGCGGCAGAATTCGACTACGTCATTGCTGACGGTCCAGGCAGCCAGACGGAGACGAGTAGGGCGCTTCTCATGTGGGCGGACCTTGCAGTGATTCCATGCAAGGCCTCGATGTTCGAAGCTAGAGCGCTCGATAAGAACACCGCCTTCTTACGACAAGCCCAGGCAATCAGAAAGGGGCCACCGGCTGCGGTTGCAGTACTCAGCATGGTTGGTCGGGACTACCGATTAACCAACGACATGAAGGCCGCCGCTGCCACTCTCAAAATCCCACTCGCATCAACGCCCATCACGCTAAGGCAAGCCTACGCTGATGCTCCTGGGCAAGCTACTTTTGTCTGGAACATGGGGGCACAGGCCAGAACTGCGGCAGAAGAAATCGATCAGCTGTTTTCAGAGTTACTTCCAGAAGCGATGAACGAGAAAGTGCTCTCGATAAAGCAAAAGCGTAGAGCACGTTAGAGCAACCGAAATGAGACTGAACAAGGAGTCGATGCCATGGCACAAGAACGAAGATCATTAACCTCCGCTATATCCCAAGTGCCAAATGTGGCCGCAGATCAGGTGAGGGCGTTTGTTACCCAAGAGCAAGCATCGGAACGACCGGTGGCTGCGCCAACGCCACCGAAGCAAGCCAAGCAAGACACGAAATCACATACCCTTGAGTCGTCCAACAAGTCGCGACCCAAAAGGAAGGGTTCTCGCTTGCAGCCCGTCGGACTCATCCCCGTAACCGTTCGCTTGCGACCAGAGATCGCCGGAGCCCTGAAGCGAGCTTCCCTTGAGCGACAACTTGAAGGCGAGGAAATATTCTCTCAACAGGACTTGGTCGAGTCGGCACTTGAGCCGTGGCTCAGGGACGAAGGGTTTCTTTCCTAGCGACTATTTTAAATCCCTTGCTCGCTTGAAATGTTCAAGGCAAAGGTGACAATACCGAACCTATGGTAGCCTCGCAGTCTTTTACTTTGTGCAAAGGCCAAGTCAGCTATGGCTTCCGGTAATGAGTCGAATGGGACGGTATCAAAGTCGATTGGACGGCTAGACTTCAAAGAACTTTGCCAACGCGTTCCACTTTTGTTACCTGATTTTGGCCAAGTTGAGGTTTTTCCATACATCTCTGCTGGCGCAATGGCCGCTGCGAATAGAGCTAAAGCTGAGAGCTCTATTCTTGGGGCTATTCTGGACGCGAGCTTAGAAGTCCGGGAAGGCATTACTCAAAGTCTGACAAACCTAGATTGGGTCGCTGTCGGCTTGCATTTTGCTAAAGCAATTGAAGCTGACGACGAGTTTTCAAGATTGGTTGCGGCCGGAGCGTCACCTCATGACGCCTTCGCAACGTCGCTCAAGTCGTCTGCCACTTGGAAAGATGATCAAAAATCCAGGGAAGAATTCAGAGCCTATGTCGCTGCGCAAATTGAACCATCAATGAAGATCGCCGAGACTTATCAACGGTCAATTCAATCCATTCTTGTCGCAGCACAAATTCCAAAAATTGACCTTCAGCTATCTAAGATCCAACTGCTCCAGTTTGATCAACTGAATGATACCGTGCGGCAACTCACGTCATTGGCGCAGGTGGCCCTACCGAGGATAGAATTGTTGCCTAAGCAATTTCATCTCTTCGATGGTATTCGTGAGCAAGTCGCAAGCATATCTGCGATTCGTACTGAGCAACTAGCGACCATCAGGAGCTTCGAAAACCTAGTAGCCCGCCCCACGCTATTGTAGACTTCTCGAGTCTCAAGCTGTTGGGCAGTCTAAATGACGTCGCCTTGCACGCCGTTGAACATACCCTTTCTACGAACCGATATTTCTCGTCGATCAACTATTGCTCTCCGTTGAGGATAAGACAGCAGCTCGACAGCGCAACATCCAAGGCTGAATGGGTTGAGGAGTTGGAGGATGCAGAAGAAGCAGTTGTTGCAGAAACTCTAGCAAATCAGCAGGCCGTCGATAGGATTGTGGCTGAACGACTGGAGTTATTCGCCAGGGAGAAGAAGCTTGATGAGTTGCCAGCATTGAAAGAGAAAGTGGAGGCGCTAACTAGCCAGCAGAGTTTCGATACCGTGTTGAGACGTTTCGCTAAAAGAACGGAACGCGAGGACTATTTGGTTTTCTGGGAAGACTACGGAGTGAAATTCCGTTCCAAGCCTGAGTCACTTGGCAAGGCCTTGCTTGGAACGTTTCTCGAAGGCTACTGTCGTGGTCAAGGGTTTGTCTGCCACGAAATCAAATGCGGCGAAGGCTTCGTTGACGTTCTGGTGTTTTTCAATGGCAGAATGTTTGTTCTTGAACTGAAAGTGCTTGGCGGTGGTTGGTCGATGCAAAAGGCAAAACTTGGCCTGTCGCAGCTCAATTACTACGACCAGCTTTACGAGGAGTCCGAAGTATTCCTGATTGTTTTTGATGGTCGCAAGACCAAGAGTGGAGAACAGTTTGACGAAAGCATCACAATTGAGAATGGCAAAGAGGCCAAGATAGTCTCGATTCCGATTTACAGCATCGCTCCAACTAGAACAAGCTGACTTCGCGAAGACGAACGATCACCGAAAACCAACATCAACACAGGCAGCGAATGCCTGATTCTGAGTGCGGAAGCGTTTCTGCCGCGGCTCTAACCGTTGCCCTTCTTCTTTGGCGGTGGTGGACTTGTTGGGCGCTCTACCGGTCTTGCTTCGGCAGTTGTAGTTGGCGGTTTCCCATTGGACGAGTTTCCGATGAATTTTCGCTCTGGTGGTGCGACTGGTTCTTTGCTTGGCATCTTACTTTGAACTCTTTTTGGGAGGAGGAGGACTAGTTGGACGCTCAGAAGTGGTCTTCGCTGGTACGACCGGCGGTGCGCCATTGAAGGACTTCTGAAGTTGATTCGGTATTTGTCGCGGGGGAAGGCCGTTGACGCCCTCCTGAATTCTCTCAATCCGAGGCTTTTCTGTCATCACAATCTTCCTTACTTCTATTGGCGTCGATCATTTTCTCGGAGAGGCTACTTAGCTCTCCCGTCAATTCCGATAGTTCATCTTCATCCTTGGCAAATTCGACCAACTCCACATCGGTGGCTCGAATAAGCAGCCGTTCAGTTGCCAACAAAGGGATTCGCGTGTTGTCATCGAGAATCCACTCTGCCTTCATTATGACAAAATGCCCGCAAGTCGGCGAGTCCGGCCACTCCTCCGCCCATCCGTAAAGTCGACGCTCTCCTACGAGATGGAGGTAGACGTACTTCTTTGTCCGATGAAAGGCGCTGTACCACTCTGACGGATAAAGTGTTTTCTTGGATAGCCAGTCCGGTATGAAATCTCTTAGGCTATTTGTGTTGGAAACGGCTGCGAAAACGAATCCAAGTGCAATCGAAAACAAGACTTTCCACAGAAAGGCTGTTGAGGAGTCCCAAACCCCCAACGAATAATAGCTTCCGATTCCGACGAGCAGTATTCCGGTCAACTGCGAGCTGGCTTCGGCGAAAAGCGTGAATATCAGGGCTTGAACAACTCGCTCAAACGGTGCTGGCTTTTCATACGCTGACAGCCCGTAGAAGATCCATGCGGTAACGAATCCCGGGAGCAGTTGGTAAACTGCACTAATAATCTCTGAGTTCGGAAGGGACATTTTAGAAATCCGGAGCTAACTACCACGTTTTCTAGCCACTACCTAAGGCCAGGACTTCGGCTGCTTAGGGCGCGTCGTCGGCTAAATTCTATCACTCAGGAGTTGAAGCCGGAGGCGAGTATCAAGAACAGGGCGTAACTTCGCAAGCAAAGTGTTTTTTTCCTGACCAAAAACTCGACTGCGGCTAGCGCGATTCAACCACGTTTTTTTATTCCAGTGGGAAACGGCTCGCTCGGCCAGGAATGTCATAAAACCCACTATCCACCGCCAGCTTCGCGGGCTCAATAGTCACCGGCATTTTGCCCATGATCTTTGAGTTCGAGAAGCCCGAAAAACCTTCCATGGATACCTCGCCTCCAGGCGAGACAGCGAGTAGTTAGGTTATCTCGAATCGAAGCGATGTCGTTAGCTGCCCCAAGTGGCTCGCATGGCTGTTTTGAGACCGCTGGCAGGAAATGTGCCCAATAACTTTCGGTCATTGGTGCGAGGGTCTCAGCAAGTGTCAGAGATTGTCAGAGATAGGGCTTCACAGAGCGCAAAATGCCTGTAAAATTCGGATATCGTTGAAGTGGTCCAGAAGCTCGGATTCAAAGGGTTTTTGACTGTCTTCGCCTTGCAAAACACTACTTTTGCACCCGTGGCGCAATTGGATAGCGCATCGGTCTTCGGAACCGAGGGTTATAGGTTCGAATCCTATCGGGTGTACTAGACTTAGGACGATTACCAAACTGCGTGGCACGGAATTCTGGCACGGAATTCTTGCCGCAGCGGTGATGGTGGCCCGATTGGCCGGGTAAATTCATCTCTTCTGGTTCCCACTGCACGATCATTCACACAAGAATGATCTGGGAAACCAAGGGACTACTTCGGTAGCTCCGCGCACCTCTCTCTGCTTGCTCGTGTGGTTTTAATCCCCCTGAGTGAGAGGTATTCATAATGGCTCGGACTCCGACGCCCTGGTATCGAAAATCCCGTAAATGCTGGTTTGTCATGCTAGACGGCAAACAGCACAATCTTGGTCCCGACAAAAAAGCTGCGTTCGAAAAGTTCTACCAGCTGATGCTCGAAAGTAAGGAGTCAAAACCGGCAGCACAGGCTTTTGCAAGTTTGGCCGATCAATTTTTAGAGTGGGTGCAGCGAAAGCGAGCGCCAGACACCTACGAGTGGTATCGGTACCGCATCGAACGCTTTGTTCGGAAGTATCCAAACATACTTGCTGAAGCGGTCGTACCGCATCAGGTCGAAGCCTGGGTCGATGACTACGACCTGTCGGTCACTTCCCGTCGCAACTATTTCCGAGCGATTAAACGTTGTTTGAGTTGGGCACTGAAGCAGGGTCTAATTGCCACTAATCCCGTTGCCAGCCTAGAAGTCCCGTCGGGTGAAAGCCGAGAAATCGCGTTTTCCTACGAGGATTTTAAACTTCTGCTTTCCAATATTCGGAATCCGGACTTGAGTGATTTGGTGGTCAGCACCTGGGAAACGGGTTGTAGGCCGCAAGAATCATTGCGTGTTGAAGCGCGTCACATCGACGCGGCCCACCGTCGCTGGGTCATCCCCAAACGAGAATCGAAAACCAAGCGGCTTACGCGAGTTGTGTACCTTAATGAACGAGCCATGGAGATTTCAGCTCGGTTAGCACAAGCGAACCCCGTTGGACCGATATTTCGAAACAGCACTGGGCGGCCCTGGTCAACTGAAGCCGTCAACTGCGCTTTTCAAGCGATCCGGCACCGCATGGGGCGAGCGATCATTAAGAGTCGCGGATTGACGATTGCGGAGAAAGAGATCGAGGAGAAAATGAAGACCTTGAAGCCGACTCGTTTGGCAAAGGGCAAGACTGTCAAAAAAACCAAGAGTGATTTGCACACAGAAGCGAAACGGAAGTTGACGTATCGTTTGTGCATCGACTTGACACCGTGCTACTCACTCTATGCATTGCGGCATTCGTGGGCTACGCGTGCACTGATAAAAGGCGTTGACCCCTTAACCGTAGCGATTTTAATGGGCCACGAAGACCCATCCATGCTTAGTCGCGTGTATCAGCATTTGTCGCTGAATCCAAAACATATGTTATCGGAAGCCCAGAGAGCAACGCGCGACGAACCGGAGGAAGAGAAAAAATAGTTGGTCGGTAAAATGAACTCGAATGTTCCCTAGTCCAACAACCCTCAATAAGGAACGCTCCAGTGAACTGCACTTCACTGGAGCGTTTGTTGAACAAGCCTCTCGGCTTGCTCGTGTGGATCATTTGGGGGTGGCGATAATGACCACTGGCCCATCGGTCAAAGCCGAATGTGTTTCAGTGGTGGCTGGCGTGGGGAACGCGTGACTTTGGGAACATCTCGCGGTGATGCGACGTGTCGACAGGACTCGATGAATTGATCAAGGTCCTCTCGGCTAATGCGAATCGTTCCGCGGCCATTGCCAAATCGGTGAACCGGGATTTTTCCGGCTTGGATCAATTGGTAAACCAATTGCGCGGTCAGGTTCAATTGCTCTGCGACTTGCTTAACGGTGAGCATTCTTCAATGTCCTGTTAGTCTCAATTGGGTGGGCAACCTTGGTCAATCCACCGGTGAACTTCCGCCACCCGCCAACGGACAAGTCCGCCCAGCACGATTGGGTTGGGCAATTTGCCGGTGCTCTTGAGTCGGTACAGTGTTCGCTCAGAAACATTGAGTAGCTGCGCGAACTGGACGGCAGTGATTAATTCACTGCGTAGCGAATCGCGTGCTGTGGGTGACGCGACGGTTGATCCTGGATCTTGTTCCTCCATGACTTACTCCTCGTCGGCTTCATCTTCATGGCTGTGGAAAAATATCCATTCGTGGGCTAGTTCCAGCACCTTGCTGGCCAGAGGCAAGTCGTCACGCCCGAAGCGGGTTGACTCCTGCCAGATATCGCCGTTTTTGAACAGGCGACAGACGGTCACGTGATGACGTATTCCGTATTTGGTGTCTTGCCGCCAGATCGTGGCTTTGACAAATCCCATACGGATACTGTGGACGGGTGGACGACTCATTGTTTGGGAAACTCCTTGAGACTGAATATTGTTCGGCGGATGCCATTTCTGAGCTGGCGAGTAGGAAAAAGGGGAGACCCGATCCGATGCAAAAAGCATTTTCACGAGACTCCCCAAAACCATAGTTGCACTCGATCCCGATCTGCGGTAGGTAAACCTCAGTCGAAACAGCTTGGTGGTCACCCTCACAAGCAGTTCAACGACTAGGTACACCGCGAACGGGAGAATGCAGGTGTAAGCACGAATGGATGACAGTTATTCGCGCTCACGCCACAACCTTTGAGAACCTGTAACAAGAACCTTGGGTAAAACCTTCGCAAAAACCTTCAAGCTCGAAAAACCTGGTAGCTCATTAACGATTAATATTCCTCGGGTAGAAGAACGGTCGTTAATGAGCGATCCGCTTCGGTGATAATCCAAAAGCGGGTACTGGAGCTGGTGTAATACACCGACAAAAGTCGACTTCCATGGACCAAGGCTTCTTCATTCAAGCCAATGTCGTTTTTATGGATGTCGCCCCAATCACCAAGTGCATGCCGCTGTAGGCACTGTAGGATCTCGTGTCGCTCCTTAATCACGGCGTCGGCTTGTTCAGCAATTACGACGCGTCCCAATGGGAACAAAGGTTGAAACACAAATGGAAATTCCCACATCATGATGCCCTCCTTGCAGCCTTGGTGCTGCTGTCTGAAGTACTTGGCACAAGCTGGTTCATCAAGCTTTTGGCTTCGGCTGACAAAGAGTGTTCCAGCATCCACTGCTGGGCCTCCTTGAGCACGTCGGCCAAAAGTGGCAAGTGCTGCACCTGAAACGAGTGCGTGTCTTGCCA
>JBGSUV010000061.1:0-40961 GCA_041753315.1 Pirellulaceae bacterium
AGGAAGCAGTTTCAGAGACGATGATCATGGCGGATCCTTCCTGTGCAGGGTGAAAACACAACGAACTCGTCATGGGCTGGATCCGCCTTTCAACGCAAGATCAATTTTTTTGCTAGCTTCAAAATAGCGCAACTTCAAAAAGCGTAAGCGAGGGCTGAACGACTCAACAGCTTCGAGCTCGGGACTTTGATCAACTCGCCCCATTCCAAGCGGAGAAAGTTTGCATGATGATGGAGGCAACAAGGAGACTTTAATGCAAACATCCGGTTTTGCGCGAGTTACGGCAGCCAGTCATCGCACACACGTCGCCGACCCACGGGCCAATGCAGCCGAAGCACTAAAACTATTAAACGACTTTGCGGATAGCGACGTTGTCGTTCTGGGGGAACTTTCGCTCAGCGGTTACTCCTGTGGTGACCTCTTCGCTCAGGATACGCTACTTGCTGCAGTCATGGACGGCTTACAATCCGTTGTTGCAGCCTCACGGCAATCGCAACAACTGATCGTCATCGGCCTCCCGCTGCGCGTGTCAGGCCGCTTGTACAACTGCGCCGCAGCCATTTACGCAGGCGACGTGGTCGCCATCGTACCTAAGCAGTACTTGCCAAACTACCAAGAGTTTTATGAAGCTCGCTGGTTCACCGCCGCAGACGGTACTGAGCCCGAAACGGTCGACTTAGGTGTTTTAGGGACGATACCATTTGGTGTGGACCTGTTGATCGAATGGGGTGATCTGCTAGTTGGAATCGAACTCTGCGAGGACTTATGGATGCCAATTCCTCCCAGCAGTGTACAAGCGACTGCGGGTGCAAATTTACTGTTGAATCTTTCAGCGAGTAATGAGTTGGTGGGCAAAGCGGATTGGCGCGAGTTGCTGGTGCGTAGTCAGTCGGGACGCTGTCTGGCCGCCTACGCGTACGCCAGTGCTGGCCCCACGGAATCGACCACGGATGTCGTCTTCAGCGGACACTGCATGGTTGCTGAGAATGGTAGCTTGCTAACACGTTCGGCACGGATTGGTCTCGATGGCTGCGGCTGGCTCGAACGTTCCCATGCAACCGCCGATGTTGACTTGCAGCGAATCGCCCATGATCGTCAAATCACGGGAAGCTGGCAGCAAGCAGCGGTGCGTAACGCCACCAAATTTCGCCACGTTCGATTGATTGGTACAACTCAGTGTCAAGGATCCAAACGCCAAGTGACTGCCACTCCGTTTGTTCCCCGCGAAGATGCCGAACTGCACGAGCGCTGTGCCGAGATCTTTGGAATTCAATGTGCCGCATTGGCCAAACGCGTTAGTCGACTACCCGGCGACTTACCACTGAACATTGGTATATCCGGCGGCCTAGACAGTACGCTGGCATTGTTGGTCGCCGTCAAAACGTGCAGTCAACAAGGTTGGCCAAGTGAACGGATTGCTGGAATCACCATGCCTGGTTTTGGTACGACCACGCGGACACTCACCGCAGCGCGTGAGTTAATGAGCTGTCTGTCGATCACTGCAGATGAAATCGATATTCGGCAACTCTGCCTGGATACATTCATTGGACTCGGGCATCAACCGTTCGGAATTGAATTGGCACGCGATGGTGAAGGACCTGTCTCACTCGAGAACTTTACCGAGCGATTGTATGAGATACCCGAGGATAAGCGGAGCGATTTGGTGTTTGAAAACGTCCAGGCCCGCATGCGCACGATGTTGCTGATGAGCCGCGGTTTTGTACTTGGCACGGGTGATCTGTCCGAACAAGCGCTTGGCTGGAGCACCTACAACGGCGATCATATGTCCATGTACAACGTCAACACATCGATCCCTAAGACGCTCGTTCGCTTTTTGGTGAAGTATATTGCTATGCATGAATTCGCGGGGCAAGCTCGCGACATTTTGCTGAGCGTTGTTGAGACGCCGATCTCTCCGGAGCTATTGCCGACCAGCCGCGAGGGGAACATCCATCAATTGACCGAAGGAACGCTTGGCGCCTACGAGTTGCATGACTTCTTTCTCTATCACATGCTCCGTTTTGGCGCCGGTCCCAAACGCATCCTGCGACTGGCTGCACTCGCAAACTTTTCGCAGCCGTACACCAATGCACAGATCCGCACTACGTTAAAGACGTTTATCACTCGCTTTTTCAACAACCAATTTAAACGTTCTTGCGTGCCCGATGGTCCCAAGGTTGGCAGCGTTAGTCTTTCCCCACGCGGAGATTGGCGCATGCCCAGTGACGCCGAGGCGACCGCTTGGCTGCGAGAATTGGAAGAAACACCCAGTTGAGCTAGATGGTTTGCGGCCAATCGTCGCGATCATGGCAAGGGAATGAGGGGCAGGGGAATGAATACTCCCCGGACTCACATCGCATGTTGCAGATGGTTTTCCCGAGCGCTAGGCTACTAACAAAATTTTCCTACCATCAATCTTCCTACCCACAGGTTGACGGATTACGTGCAGGCAGGCGGCATCGTTGCACAGGTAAGAAAATTCGTGGTAAGAAAATTTCCGTACCCGATGCGCAGACCCAAACAGGTCATCACGCTGGTAAGTGTCGCGACAACGGCAAGGGAATGAGGGGCAGAGGAATGAAAGATCGCCGGACTCACATCGCATGTCGCCAGATGGTTTTCCCGAGCGGCTAGGCTACTAACAAAATTTTCCTACCATCAATCTCCCTACCCACAAGTTGACGGATCGCGTGCAGGCAGGCGGCATCGTTGCTCAGGTAAGAAAATTTGTGGTAAGAAAATTTCCGTACCCGATGAGCAGACCCAAACAGGTCATCACACTTGTTAAGGTATTCGCGCAACGGGCGGTAACTTGCTGGCTATCGGATCCATTCCTTTGCCCACATTCCTTTGCCAACCCCTGCCTCTTATTACTTGTTCTTCGAGCCCGAGGCGCAAGTGGTTGTTAAACTGTATGGTCCAAGGAAGCCGTAGGGATAGCTGCTTGCTTGCTAAATGCTATCGGCTGCAGAACCGATTTAAGCATGTGAATCAGTGTTTAATCACCTGCCGACGGCGCGATGAAAGTGTAAACGCCCGTTATCTCAATGTCACGGAGAGAGAGTATGCAACTGTTCCATCACGCCCTGAAGGCAGTTTGTTTGCTGACGCTCCTTGACAGCATTGCCGAAGCGCAGGTCCCTTCAACGAAAAATAGTCAGAGTTATTTCATACAAAACGAGAGACCACCTGGGGTTCGAACCGAGATTGGTGTTCTAGGACTCGTCCGTGAGAAGCCGGAGAGTCAACTACTCGCAGTTGACCAGGACTTCAACCAACTTCTCGACGCAAGCGAATTGCAGGGCAGCATGCAGTTCGGCCTCCGGGTCAACGTGGAAATCTTGCAAGTATCCAGTCGATTCGGTGGCGTAGATGCGCAGCTTGGATACTTCGGTATTAATAGCTTGGATGCTGGAACGACACTCCTTGCTGAAGACGAAGTCATCACGATCTTCTTTAATACTGTCCCGGCCGATCCTGAAGCTACGAGCAACTTTCACTATTCGTCCAATCTTTACTCAAGTGAACTCAATCTGCGTTTTCGTGCAAAGCACCGCATACGCCCGATCGCCGGTTTTAGGTTTTTCAAACTTGAAGACACGTTCGACACATTCAACCATGGTACCGGTGGTACGAGTCGGATTGGAGCTTTTTCGCTTACCAACAACACGATGTTTGGAGGTCAGTTTGGCGTCGACAGGGATGTTCCGTTGAGTTCCCGTTGCCAGTTCTACTCATTTGGAAAGCTTGGGCTGATGGGAAATCGTGTTGAAGGAACTGCGAATGCCCGTGACACAGTTTCATCTAACGAAGTCGTGAAGAACTACATGGACGAGATTTTTTCGTCGCTTGTCGAGGCAGGAGCGGGGATTGAATACAACTTCATAGGGCCTCTTTCGTTCCGTTGCGGATATCACATGTTGTATGCGAGCAAAGTCGCAACGGGTCCGGATCAAAGTGCTGCGATTCCGTTGCTCTCACCCGGCGGGGACATAACATTCAACTCTCAGCAATGGCACGGACTCAATCTGACTGCTATTTGGGACTTCTAAATTGATCGATCCGTCGGAAAAGGGATGATCGCATCCAAATTTTGCGGTCAACTAGCTGCTGGAAGATCTAAACAGGATGAAGCTCAGCAGGCGGGGAACTACTCATGGCAAACACCGCAAACAAGTTTTTACCGGGCGGTAGGCTAACAACAAAATTTTCCTACCATCAATCTTCCTAACCACAGGTTAACGGATTGCGTAGGGCAGGCGGCATCGTTGCTCAGGTAAGAAAATTTATGGTAAGAAAATTTTCGTACCCGATGAGCAGTAACACAAACAGGCACAAGCAGGTCATCACAGTGGTTAACGTATTCGCGCAAAGGGCGGTACTTGGTGGCTATCGAATCCATTCCATTGCCCTCATTCCTTTGCCAACCCCTGCATCACATTACTTGTCCATCGAGCCCGAGGCGCTCACATGTCATAAATTTCGGGATCGACGTTGGGCGCTTCAGACAGGCGACGTGCCAGGCGTTTGAGTTTGTTCTCACCAGCGCCAAAGGGATCTTCACCGTCGAGTACATCGCCAAGTTCTTCTTCCACTTTGTCGGGGTCTTCGCCAGCTTCCATGCGGCGGATGGCTTCTTCCATGCCTTCGCCCATGTTCATACCAGTCGTATCCATCAGCTTGCGCATCATCTTTGCCATCGCGCGTGGGTCGCTTTCGTCAACATTGTCGAACTCGCCCGCCATTTGCATCATGGCCTTCTCCATCTTGTCTTCATCGAAATCCATTTCGGGCCCGGCCTCTTCACTACTGCTTGACAGTCCGCTGGATATGGCAAATCGCGACATCTGCCGCTGGAGCTTGTGACCTTTTTGTTTAGGACATTTCGGCGTCGACTCGGTATCAACTCGTCGCGCAAAAAAGCTGTAGATCGTATGGCACTTGCCGCAATAAAATTCATAGATAGGCATAATTGTGTTCTCTTGACATCCAAGTCTCTACGTTAGAGACGAATCTTCACGGACCGCTTAGGCGGCGAATCGACATACCACCATTCAAGTTAGTTACGGATTCAAATCCTTTACCCTTGAGCCAACATGCGGCGACATGCGCCCGCTTGCCCGAATGGCACACGGCGATGGTGGGTCGTTGAGCATCCAATTCTTGCCAGCGTTCGGTCAACTCATCAATGGGTATGTGGATTGCGTTTGGCAAGGGAAGTTTCTCGATTTCGGCTGCTGTTCGTACGTCGACTACTTGGAAGCCGTCGAGCTGCATATCAAAAGCATCCAGCGTTGGGTAATTGGCCAAATCATTCTGGGCGGTGAAGGCGGCCATATGGACCGGGTCTTTGGCGGAACCAAATGGCGGAGCATAAGCCAGGTCGAGCCCCGCCAGGTCGTCGATCGTACCTTTAAAATGGAGCGCGGTCGCGATGACATCCAATCGTTTGTCGACACCTGCACCGCCAATGGCCTGGGCGCCAAGTATCTGTCGCGTCGTGGGATGATAAATTAGCTTGAGCGTCAGATTGCAGGCCCCTGGAAAATAACTTGCATGATGCGGCGCTTGAATAATCGTACTGTTAAAATCGATTCCGGCAGCTCGGCAGGCACGAACATTCAGTCCTGTTGAGCCGGCTGATAAGTCGAAGACGCGCACGATCGCAGTTCCCTGTACTGGCTGGAGTGGCTGCGATCTGCCGATCGCGGCGTGGGTCCCTGCAATACGTCCAGATCGATTTGCTGGACCGGCCAATGGCATTCTTCCGGTGGTTCCAAGCGTACCATGCAAATATTCGACCATGTCGCCAACTGCATAGATATCGGCATCGTTGGTCTGGCAGTATTCGTTGATCACGACTCCGCCGGTTTTTCCCAACACCAATCCCGCTTTTTCAGCCAATTCAATTCTCGGTTTGACGCCCACACCAACGATGACCAAATCGGTCATCACGGAGTCGCCTTCAGCCAGTTTTACGGCGGTTATTTTTTGGTTGTTGGTTAGAAAACTCTGGACATCGGCTCCAACGTGGACCTTCACCCCGTGCTTAGTCAATTCATGCTCGACCATTTTTGCAATTTCTGGGTCGAGTGGACCTAACACTTGTGCCATGCGCTCGATCAGCGTCACTTGAACGTCCAACCGCACCAATTGCTCAACCACCTCCAGACCCACAAAACCAGCCCCGATGACCGTTGCTTTTTTGCATGGCCGCTGCTTCATGTAAGCGATGATGCGATCCATGTCATCCAGCGTCCAGAGCTGGAACAGGTTTTCGGCCATTACCTCACAAAACTCTGGTCGATAGGGATAGGAGCCGGTTGCCAAAATCAATCGATCGTAGGGTAGTTTGAACTCCTCTCCATCGACGGTTCGGCCTGTAACGGTATGGGCTACACGGTCGATCGACTGCACTTCGTGGCCAGTTCGAACGCGAATGCGAAAGCGTTCCCAAAACATTTTGCTCGTGGCCACCAATAGCTTCTGGCGATCTTCGATTTCGCCACCAAGGTGATACGGCAGGCCACAATTGGCGAACGATACCTCAGGACCTTTCTCAAGTACCGTAATTTCGGCATTGGCGTTCACGCGCCGGGCGCGGGCTGCAGCCGATGCGCCACCAGCCACCCCACCCACTACCACGATCTTTAGCTTCTCTTCAGTTGACTTCATCATCGATCACTACTCTACAATGGCAAACGGCTCGTTGCGGCTCGAATGTAAAACAATTATCCCCAATTAATGTAGAACAATTGTCCTCAATTGTTTTTTTCAGTTGCTGTGTACCCAGTTGCTGTGTACCAGCTTAAGGCAATCATCACAAGGATCAGAACAATTGGGGACAATTGTTCTACATTGCTCATTGTCGACTTTAGGACGACTTTGTGGTAGTCGGCTGCGCAGAGTTCGTTTTGCTTCCAAGCCACCTTTGTAAAGACGCGGGGAGTGTGCGGATGTGAACATCCTGCTGCGGGAAGGAAATCTCAATGCCAGCCTCATTGAAGGCGTGATAAATTTCTTCGTGCAGTTCATGGATCGTTTTCAATCTAAACTCCAAGCTATCCAAGTAGGCGCGCAGCACGATTTGTAGCGAATTTGCGCCAAAGCCTTCAAATGTCACTAGCGCCGCTGGATCACGCAAGATGTTTGCGTGTTTGGCAGCCGCCTGTTTGATCAAATCGCACGCCAATTTAATGTCACTGCCGTAAGCGACACCCACATTCACCACGATGCGATTGGTGGAATCGGTCAGCGTCCAATTGAGTAGTTTGCCAGTGATTAGATCTTTGTTGGGAACAATTAATTCCTGACGGTCCCAATTCATAATGGTCGTGGCTCGCATGCGAATCTTGAGTACCGTTCCAGTCGTACCATCAATAGTAATGATGTCACCAACTCGAATTGGTTGTTCAAATAACAGGATGACTCCTGACACAAAGTTCGCGAAAATTTCCTGTAAACCAAAACCAAGTCCGACACCCAGCGCAGCTACCAGCCACTGAATGCTCGACCAACGCAAGCCTAACGTTGAAGACGCAACCACCAGTCCAATCCCAATGATGACGTAACGCGTTAAGGTGGTAATGGCATAACGCGCGGCACCTGTCAGCGGTAGGTGCTGGAGAAACGCGATCTCCATGAGCCCCGGGACATTCCGGGCGCCGATAAATAGCAGGGCCACAATCGGAACGACCAACACCAGATTTGCCAGAGTGATGTTGGTGTTTTCATCGACCGGCCATAACTTGAAGTTGTCCAAGAATGTTATTGCTGGCAATATATCCGACCAAATGACGTATAACATCAGCAAGCCAACCGCCACGACTCCACTGGTCAACAGTCGTTTCGTCTGTTCATTGATTGCGGTTAGATCCACTTCTTGCGTTTCAACTGCCAGCGGACTGCCACTGCCGACGGCATCGCGCTTGGCCGCATCTTCGAGTCGCTGCCGCGCCTTGGCAATCATCAACTTGCGACGATTCAAGACCAGCCAACGTTTTGCTAAGAAGTATACTAGTAGTAATACGACAGCCGACCAGAGCGTCGAGTTAAAATGGGCCGCGAAACGCTGAGCGGTGTAGTGGTAGCCTATGAAACTAACCAGCGCCAGTACAAGCGGAGCGGCGATAAGTGCTGGGTACCAAACATAACGCAGCCGATCGAGCCAACCGCCAGGATCTTGCTTGAGAGCCTGACTGAGGACTCCTTCACTGGGGATAAACACTCGTGCAAGGAATACGCTCACGATGGGCATCAGCGCGATGAACGCAAGCCTACCCAATGAAGACTCCCAGCGCGGCACCGCTTGCTCGGAGAGCATTCCGACCAACACGCTCAGCGGAATGCTCAAATCGATCAACCAGCGCAAATTCACCGCCAAACCTCGGGCTAACGGTGGCTCCCATTCAAAATGTTTGATGGCCAGGCCATCAAGCCGGCAGATTTGTCTTAACAATTCCATCGGAAAGAAGATCGCTGCCCCCACCAATAAACCGCGTCCAAGCGAGGTCGAAAATTCAACCACCGCACCAGCCAATTCGGTGTTCGCGCCAGCCGATGTTATTCGCCACGAGATAAACAAGAGAGCTAGCGGAACGGGAATCGACGCCAGAAAAGTAAACAACATCGCGCGAGCCGTAGTATTGAACTCGGTGCAATTTTTCTTTTCAGCCTTGGCCCCGAGTTGTCCGATCGAGCGCCGCAGATGCGGTTGATTGCTCAGCAAGACCGCCATACCAATCACAAAAACTACATACCACCATGGTCGGTTCAACACGTCGCTCAACATGCGATTACCCAACCCCACCCAATTGTCGTAGTTAACCAACCAACGAAAGGCCTCAAAAGCAGACTTGTAGTCACTTTGTTTGAGCGGCTCACTGCTACGGATCCACAGCACATGTTCGTCAATCATCTCGCGGTAGTTGGCTGCCAACTCCTGCGTTTGCTCTTTGACATCAGCAATTTGGTAGAGGTTATTGAGGTAGTCGTCGACATCTTGCTTCATGTTCTCGAGAACCTCTTCCGATTTGGAGAGGAATTCTTGAGTCTGCGCGATTACATCATCGCGAGCGTTGGATCGTTCGCCTGCGAGCCCATCAAAGTCATCTTTGATGGCAGCCTCCAAGGATTCTTGCTGCGCTTGATTGTCGAGCAGCGAATCTTCCAAATCAAAAACCAACGAGTCGGTCTCATGCATTTCTTCTTGATAATATCGAATCCGTGCACTCAGTTGATTTGGATCGGGCAGTTCACTGCGCTGTTTGCGAAGCATTAAACCGACCCAGCTATTGAAACCGGATGTGTCGGTTGTACCAAGACTAGGATTGACGCGTATCTCCATCTTGGCTTGCTGTTCTTTCCAGCGCGCAAGCACCACCCGCGAACTCTCCAATTCTTGTTTGAGCTCCACTTGCTTCCCGGAAAGCTCCAGCCAGGTGTCGATCCTGAGGACTATTTTTTCGCCTCGTTTTTGCAACTCGTTGGGCAATTGGCGCATCAAATCATAGAATTCACTTCGCTGCGTAAGGATTCGACTTTGGCGAATCTTACTTAGTTCCTCGTTGATCGTGCGAACGCGTTCCTGCAGTTGCTTCTCTTGAGCTTGTGCAAGTTCAAGCTGTAGTGGAAGTAGTTGCGATTCTGCTTCGATTGCCCGTTGTTCACTCTCTAGCGCAAGTACCTGTTCGTCTTGCGCAATGCGTGCTGCCGTGGCTGCCCAGGTGCGGGCCTCTTGCAATTGGGGATCATCGGTACCATTCTCAGTTACCGACAATTTCCCAAGCTGTTCCTGTTTTGCCTTGGCATCCGAAATTAGCTGTGGCAATTCTTTGCGGCGCTTTTCGCGATTGGTAATGGTCTCCGTCAGCTTGGCTCGATCTGCAGCAGCAGTTGCCAGATCCGCTTCCAGAGCTCGCAGTCTGGCTTGCCCCTGTTCGAAAGTCATGAACGAAAGCTCGTCGACCGGTTGCTCTTTCACTTGCTCCTTCTGGGCGCGCGCCGCTTCGAGCGACTGATTGGCATTGGCGACCCGCGCGTTCCATGCCGCTCGCTGTGCTGCCAGCTGTTCGGCTTGCGAGGCATCAGCGAAAGTCTGTTGATACGCCTTGATTAACGTATCCTTGAGCTCCGCGGGCATTTCGGCGTTGGCACGCACTTGCTCAAGACGCACGTTGGCGTTTTGTTTAAGAGTCGTCGTTTCGCTCGCAGGTGGGGCAGCGGACGGCTGTGCAGCTGACTGGCCGTTAGGTGAGAGGAGCTCACCGGGCGGCTGCGACCCGCTAGAAGCGGGGGGCACGGGCGACTGCACGGGTAGCGGCTGTCCATTTGCATCCAATGCCCCTGGCAACGGCTCCACTCCGTCAAGCTGCGGGAGAACGACTGCCGCAGGGAGCGATGGCGAAGTAACTGGCTGAATCGGTGTGGTCTGGGCACAGGTCAAACGCGCGGCTAGCGTGAGCGCGAAACATGTGCTCCAAATTGCAGGAAAGATCCGCCGCCTTGAGTTATCCATAACACAATCCACATCAGACCAATTCGGGTGAAGTAAATTTGAGCAAACTCGCTCGCACCTCCGTGAGTGGTTCCACCATTGTCCTGCATTTGAGCTGACGGTGTAAGGCCATACCATTGTGCGGCCCAAAAAAACCATCTGATGACTGTTCGATTGCCGCTGACAAGAGGGATGCATGAAGTACAGCACGCACTATGCCAAACGAAGTTTTTTAAGACTTCGCGTGCTATGCATGCTTGGCTTGTCTCAGTGCTTTAGGAAAGTGGTTCTTCAGCACTCCAGCCGCCAGTTTGCCCCAAGCAAGCGGACGTCCCCGCCATGCTACAGCACACCAACCATTTTCCTCCGAGACGTAGCGTATGGCTTCGCCAGCGACATATCTCGCTGCATCTTGATCACCAAGGTCGATGATTCGTTTGGGAGCGAGGGGGGAGTATTGCGACACGGCCGAACCGTAGAGTGGCTCAAATCGCCCATCCTTGGTGTCGGCTACGGCGAGGCCACTGCTGGAAATTGCGATCCATTCATTGGGGAAGTGCTCATCAAATCGATGAATGTGATTGCCGCGCACGTACCAGCGGCCCAACGATGTTTCGTCTCGCAGCTCCTCGATCCAATTCAGCTCCGCAGGCAAACTGTGCAGTGCATTCCAGAGTCGGCTTCCCGATGTGCTCTGCGGGCGTGACTGCGATTGCCATGGTAGGCATGTACCGTCAACCAATTCTTTGTCTGCGCGAATCGCCACCGCTGCAAAGGCGCCCGCGCACCGGTCATGGTGTGGCCAAAGTCGGTAACAACCATGAAACCCAGGGGTTTCCCACTGCGCCAAATCGTTAAAGCGTTTTAACTTCCAGTTTCGATTCTGGTCAACAAATTCGGTAACAACTTGTTCGTTTTCGGCAAATGAAAATGTGCACGTGGAATATACGAGTCGACCACCCGGTTTCACCAGTTCAGCAGCCGCACGAACAATTCGACGCTGTCGCGCACTACTATGTTCGATCTGAGGGGGTGAATAGGCCGCTAACGATTGCTTGCCGCGGACGACCATTGACTGCCCCGTGCAAGGCGCATCGACGATGACACAATCAAAACATGGCCCCAGTTGCTGGCTCAGTTGATCCACTTCCATACTGGTAACCAACTGATTCCCAAATCCAGCGCGCGCGAGTGCTAGATTGAGAATCGCCAAACGAGAACCGATCACCTCGTTAGCCACTAGGATCCCAGTTCCATCAAGTTGTTCGAGTGCACCAGTTGATTTACCACCTGGGGATGCGCATGTATCGCAGACCCATTGCCCCTGCGCAAGCTCACAGAGCGCCAAGGCGAGCATCGAGCCAGCGTCCTGGATGTAGTAGTCACCGGCAGCAAAGTGTAAAAATTCGCCTGGACGAACGGCATTCGATGGCAGAAAGCGGCCGTGCTGGAACCATGGAACGGGTTCCGTTTCAAACGGCAAGTCATCAACGCAGCGACGTGGGTGGAGTCGAATGGCGCGCAGGTGGTATTCTGTTGTCGCTTTCGATAACAGTTCGAGCTCTGAACTAGTAAACGAATGGACGATCGGCCCAAGCACGTGAGGCCAGTCAATCGCCGGCGGGGGCATGCTCATGTTGCAGCAATGTTCGTTGTGAGCAGCAATTTCCCAAACAACAGAGTCTGATCGTGCGTCGGCTCGGTAAGATCGCGAAAGCCTTTTTGGACATACAGACGGCGAGCTGGATTGTCCGCTCGAACTTCCAACGTCACGGCACACCAGTCGCGAGCGCGGGCGTATTCGACGACGGCATCAATCAAAGCGCCCCCCACTCCACGGCCGCGCGAGTCCGCATGCACGACGAGATCGTGAATGTTGATAAGTGGTTGGGCTTTAAACGTCGAGAAACCGATGAAACAGACGGCCATACCTGGAATGCACTGCGACTGTTGTGCCAGGAAGATTAACGTGGTTGGATGGCGATGCAGGCCTTCGATCACCTTTTCGCGCACCGTCTCCGGCAACGGTCCACCACTTCCCATCGGATGCTCCGAATAGTGTTCGAGCAGTTGCAAGACAGCCAAGGCGTCTTCGGGGTTGGCCAGATCGGCCAGACGTACAGAGCAGGGGGGATGGTCAAACTGTGGCATGGTCGTCCCAATTGAGTGTTGGATGAGCACAACAACTTACCACACTTGTATCAACGAAAAAACGGCCCGCAGGCTTTCGCGCTGCGGACCGTTTAATTTGACGCACCTAAAGTCTACCAGCGTTGGCTGAGCCGAAGCTTAGCGAACGTAGCTGGTAGCCTGGATGACGCGTCGATTGCTTTGCAGGTATGCACTTGGGTCAACGATTGGTGCAGGTGGCATTGGAGCGGCGTCGCCGTGGATTACTGGTGCAGAGACTGGAGCGGCAGACGAGCTACCGCAGCTGCTGCATCCACCAGCACAACCGCTGGAAGCAACTGCACAGGAATCACAACCGCTGTCGCAGCAGCTGCTGTTCTTGCGCTTGAACAGCTTGCTTAGCAAACCACCACACTTCTTGGCTCCACATCCGCTGTCGCAACCACAAGGATCGCAAGAGCTGATTTCGCAACCACAGGTTGGAGCTGCACAAGCACTCATCTCACATCCGCAAGATGGACCCATGTCAACACCACAGCTTGGCTCGCAAGCCGAAGCACAACCGCTGTCACAGCCGCTGCGATGCAGACCGGCAAACAACGCGTGCTTTTTGGCCTTAGCTTTGCAGAGCAGTTCAAGCAATGGCTTGCGACGTGGCTTGCTACAGCCAGTGTCACATCCGCAAGGATCGCAGGAAGCGATCTCGCAACCACAGCTTGGAGCTGAACCACAAGCCGACAGTTCACAACCACAGGTTGGAGCTGCGCCACAGGGGTCACAAGCAGCGATTTCACAACCACAGCTTGGTCCACCACCAATGAGCTTACCTAATCGGCTGCCCAATTTGCAGCCAGTGTCACATGCGTCGCCGCAGGCCGACATTTCAACGCCGCAGGATGGCTCACAGCCACCACCGCAGGACGCAATTTCACAACCGCAGCTTGGGTCAGCCGAGCAGCCAGTGTCACAGCAAGCGCTGTCACATCCGCTACCCTTAAGACCGAGCATGCGATCCAGTAGTCCCCCACCAAAGCTTGGTGTGCATAGGCTAGTGCCCAGCATAAGGGTTCCAATTAGCATGTTCAATTTCATCGAGCCACAACTCCCTAAACGATGAACTCTTGTACTTGGCGCGGTTTGGCCTAGTCGGGGGTGAATGGGCCGAGACCGGTTTCGACGTACGAAGTCGCCGCCGAAATCGCCCTCCAGCCGGGCCGGCTCGAACAGGTCTTGTGCGCTCCTAAAAGCTCACGCTGACATGTTCAACTTCGTGGTGCCAGTGATGGGTATCGCAACTCTGGGTCAGCGTTGCGACTCACACTCCCCACTAAACCTGGGTCATTCGCGCCAGTGCCGGACGAGCCATTCCATGGACTCTGTTATTGTTTATCCGGTGGGCGACTCAGTTGCTCTGCAATCGTCTTGCAACTTCTCAACTGCGTCAGGTTGAGATATCGGCCACTTCCGAATCAAAGGTTGAGGTCCGTATAACCTTTTTCAGGCAAACGAGTTATGACGATCGCGCTGGCACTCTGTGACACCTCGTCCGCCTGTATCGATCAGGTAAAATATACCGACGGCAAACTCACCGCCAATCGTTACGAATTACCATGCGATCAGTTAGAAACTGAACACTCGTCCACTTACACTCGAACCCAACTCACTGGAAAATCGTTGCCGTCGCGCAAGTTGCTCCCTTGGTTGCAACCGGTGCACGCGTTACAACTGATACGCTAGCGCAACTCGCAGAACATTATTTCCCTTCGTCTGGGGAAAAACAGTGTTCGCCTTGGCATTTTGAGAGCCCGTTCGTTGGATAAGCTCACATCCAAACCGTTTGAAACGATCGATTTCAGTGAGATGCCTGGCATGGCCTGTCCCTGTGGAACTGCCAGACGTGGTTTAATGGATGTAGAGAGTGTCCCCTATTCGTTGCACGTTACTGAAATCTCTCGCTCCGCCAAGGTTCATTACCACAAACAAACGACGGAGACTTATTTCATTCTGGATTGTGGTGCTAATGCCACTATGGAACTGAATGGAGACGTTGTTCCTGTCAAGCCACAGATGGCGATTGTCATTCACCCCGAAACTCGGCATCGGGCAGTTGGGGAAATGAAAGTTATCCTAGTCGCATCTCCCAAATTCGATCCTGCGGATGAATGGTTCGACTAGCTTCCTTCTCTAATCTCTTCAAATCATCTGATGAAAAAAGAACAACTTGCAATCGCCTTAATTCTCCTTGCCTTTGTTTCTGGAATGGTACTGACGGCCGCTACCAGTGGTTGCACATCGACCGAACCCATCCCATCTAACCGCGCTCAATAGATTTCAAATCGTTATGACCACTCGAACCGTCTTGGACGTAGGCAACTGCGGTCCCGATCATGCTGCGATCAAGCGCATGTTGCTTGCAAACTTTGACGTGACCGTGCTTCAATGCCACGCCGCGACGGATACCCTGCAGACGCTTCGCTCGCGCACCGTCGATCTTATTTTGATCAATCGCAAACTGGATCAAGATTATTCCGACGGCGTCGAAATCCTGAAACTCCTTAAAGCGGATTCGGAAATGCAAGCGATTCCAGTCATGTTGGTCACCAACTTGCAGGAATATCAGACGGCAGCGATCGAATTGGGAGCTGCGCCGGGATTTGGCAAGTTGTCACTCAATAGCCCTGAAACTCAAAAACGCTTGGCGGCAATCCTTTCGGACTGAGTCGATATTTCGTTTGATTTTAGACAGGAAGTCAGTTGGATGGACAAGGAATTCGGCCTGATGACGCTGATCGGTGTGTTACTGGCGGTTGGTGCCGGTTGTGTCATGGCGCTTCAGCCCGCAGTGAATGGACGGTTGGCCAGTCAATGTGGACATCCTTTACAAGCTAGTCTCATTAGCTTTGGGACCGGCTTTCTTGCTTTGCTGGCGGTCTGCCTGATGCTTGGAGTTGGCGCGCCGTCCCCAGCTCGATTGTCGACGCTTCCTTGGTGGGCTTGGGGAGGCGGTTTGCTTGGAACCTACATGGTTACGATCTCACTTCTAATTGCCCCGCAATTAGGTGCGACACGGTGGCTGGTTTTGGTGCTTGCTGGACAAATTACCCTTTCACTCATGCTCGATCATTTCGGTTGGCTTGGATTTGCACAACAGTCACTCAGTTGGCGGAGGATTGTTGGCGTTGCACTTTTACTGCTGGGCGTTTTGTTAGTCATGCGCCGCTGATATCATGGATCAACGATCCGCTAACTGTTCGCACTTCACTTTCCAACTTACCGCTCAGAATCAAATACATGACTAACAACAACTCGAGTTCTCTCCCCTTGGCTGGCAAAATTGCGATTGTGACCGGAGCCGCTCGCGGAATCGGTGCCGCCTCTGCCATCGCGCTTGCCGACGCCGGTGCCCATGTACTGGTGAACGACATTTTGGTACCTGATGAAGTCATTTCACTCATTACGCAGCGCGGTGGATCAGCGTCTGCGGCCGTCGCCGATGTCACTGACCGCGCAGCGGTTGATCGAGTTGTTGCCAACGCGATGGATCAGCATGGCCAAATCGATCTACTGGTAACCAACGCGGCGTACAGCGATCGCGAGGTTTTCTACAAGGCAAATTTAGATGGCTTTGAGAAGACCATCGATGTCTGCATGTGGGGTCCGTTCAATTTCATGCGGGCCGTTGCTACGCCAATGATCGAAGCTGGCCGTGGTGGTGCAATGGTGTGCATCAGCTCGCCACACGCCTTTAAAGCGATCCCCGGAGCAATGGCGTATAACATGGCCAAAGCGGCTGTCGACCAAATGGCTAGAACAGCAGCTTGCGAACTGGCCCAATTTCGTATTCGAGTCAATATCGTTCACCCCGGTTGGACGGATACACCCGGCGAAAGAAAATTCTTCTTCGAGGACGAATTGCGTGAGCGTGGCAGCGAACTTCCCTGGGGACGTCTCGCCCGCCCGGAAGAAATTGCACGTGCTGTCGCATTTTTGTGCGATCCGGCGAGCGACTATATCACAGGTTCTACCATTTCGATTGATGGAGGCGCTTTGCTGCCGCACGAACAACTTTTCCGAGTTGCGGATCGCCCAAATTAGTGCAACCACCGCTCTCTCACCGACGTCCAACTGATCTTCCACCCAGGCTGCGATATGACAACCGAACAAAATACTGGAACCAGCAGCGAGCCAAGTTCACAACCTGCTCCAGCTCCACTCAATAAACGCCAGCGGCGACTCCTAGGTGTGCTTATTGAAAAAGCTCGAACCACTCCCGATGCTTACCCGCTGTCGCTGAACGGCCTCGTAACCGGCGCGAACCAGAAGAGCAACCGCCACCCGATCATGAATCTCACCCCCGAACAAGTCGACGATGAGTTGATCAAAATGCGCCATGCGGGACTTGTCGCTGAAGTACACAGTGGCGGTCGCGTCCCCAAATTCAGACATTTCGGTTATGACTACCTGGGCGTCAAAGGTGCCGAAGCAGCGGTCATGACAGAACTGCTCCTGCGAGGCGAACAAACAGCGGGTGACCTGAGATCACGTGCCAGCCGCTTTGAACCAATCGCCGACCTCGCGACATTGGAAGCGATGCTGCAGAACTTAATCGCCAGAGGCTTAGTCATTGCGTTGACGCCACCCGGCCGCGGTCAGCTCTTCACACACAATTTATATCAACCCGAAGAACTCACAGCGCTGAAGGCCGACGTGGCTCGCCGCGGTACCGAGCCCGCCCCAGCCAACGAAGGGAGTGGCAGCCGAGCCAACGCAGCGTCGGAAGAGCTCCAAGAACTGCGCGAAGAGCTAAAGGAATTACGACAACTGGTCGAACAACTCAATGAACGAGTGCTAGTGCTCGAAAGCTAAGTACGTCACCCGAGCCGAGGGTGACCCAAGTACGTCACTCGAGCCGAGGGTGACCAAGTACGTCACCCGAGCCGCGGGTGACCAAACACACACACCCGAGCCGAGGGTGACCAAACAATTGCCCTTTGCGAACCCTACGCTCCACCAGCCACTGCCATTTACAACTCCGCATGCTCAATCGACTCAAAGCGCTTTGTTTGCTCAGTGAATGCACTGGCGATGACTTCTGGTCGATCGAGCACTGCCTGCGACGTGGCATTCCACAAAGTTGGCTCGATGAACTGAGCGACCGTTTCGAATCGGGATTCCGCCACGACTCACAGACGATCTATCTCGATGGACGCACAATCAATCAATATGAAGGAGTGCGCGATATCGACCTCGCTCGACGATTGGGAGAGTATCTCGGCATCGATATCTCGGCGGTCGAAGCTCGCTCGCACACGCGTTCCCAACTGGTATTTAACATCCAGCAAGCGGTCGAAGAGCAGTAGACGCAAATTTTAGCCTTCGGGGTCAAGGCTCTCCAAATCGTAGTCTTTCAGTTTTTTGTGCAATGTATTTCGATTGATCCCTAGTTTGGCTGCGGTCTTGGTCTGCACGAAATTGCAACTGGCCAGTACCTGCGATATCAGCTCTTTTTCCACTCGATTGACAACGAAGCTGTGTAGTTCGTGGTCTCCGGCCGACCGAACTCCCTCTTGCACGACTTCTTTTGTTAACGATTCCAAATCGTAGCCACGAATTGAGATATGATCGCGGCCGTTACTCTTGCCATCGCGGATGGTCTCGGGCAGCAATTCAAGGGTCAGTTCGTCACCATCTGCCATCACCACGGCGCGCTCCACATAGTTCTGGAGCTCGCGGACATTGCCTGGCCAATGGTAGGCCTGCATCGCCGCCAAAGCTTCGGGGCTAACGCGAACCACATACCGATTGTTGGCATCGCTGTAGTAATTCAAGAAATGCACTACCAACGCGGGAATGTCCTCGCAACGTTGTCGCAGCGGCGGAATCTGGATCGGCACCACGTTGAGCCGCCAGTAGAGGTCTTCACGAAATCGCTCTTCGCGAACCTCGTGCGTCAAGTCGCGGTTGCTGGCGGCGATCACGCGTGTATCGACGGTTATCGTCGTCGTATCCCCAACGCGTTCAAACTCACGTTCCTGCAAAACTCTCAGCAACTTGACTTGCAGGATCATAGAAGTGCTATTGATTTCATCGAGAAATATTGTGCCACTATGCGCAGCTTCGAACCGCCCGGTGCGATTCGAAACAGCACTGGTAAAGGCACCGCGGACATGTCCAAAGAGCTCGCTTTCGAGCAGACTTTCGCTTAATGCACCACAGTTGACTTTGACAAATGGCCCTGCCGCCCGATCGCTCAAGCGATGGATGGCCCCGGCGATCAGTTCCTTTCCCGTCCCGGTCTCGCCTAACAACAACACAGATGCGTTACTACGCGCGACGCGTCGAGTCGTTTCGTATACCGACTCCATCGCTGGACTGGTGCCGATAATCCCGGCAACTGGAGGACCAGAGTCAGGTGGTGTTGGTTGAGGTTGGAATCCGTACCTCGACATATTCCATTAACCAGTCGGAGCTATCGAAAAGTAGCAAAGTTATAAAGGAGTGTAGCGTACTCGCCCATCGCCATGAGCGGAACACCGTACAGTGCTACATTCAAGACAAATTTCGCGTGAGTAGGGTCGGCAAACAATCGGCTCCGTACATGTTAGTCCTTTACGCTGCCGAACTTTTCTAGTTGAAGCAGAGTCAAAAGGAAGCGGCTTTTTCCCGACCTTCAAGCCCAACGCCATCAACTCAATTTGTGGCCGGAATCACAGCCCTTCGGGCCAATCCGCTTCGCCCGCCTGTGCCTCGGTGATATCCAAAATCATCCCCAGTGCCTCGGCAGCGACGGGATCAGTTGGCCCCAATTGATTGTAAAGATCATAAGTCTGCTGAATTTCCTCGCGCGGAAGCAACATGCCAAAGCGACGTACCGAGTTGCCAAATGCCCGCGCCGCCGCCATGCGTTCACTAGCTTCCAATCGACCATTGGCCGCCATTTCTGCCAACGCAGTTTGCCCGTGAGCTGAACCTATGGCCGACATAACGCTCACTCGCCCAGACACAGATAAACCATGCTGCTTGTCAATGAGTTCATCACGCCAATCCGAAACCGGATAAAAAGCATAGCTGTCACGATCTGCTGAAACGCTTGCCAGGAATCGACCTGCAGCCACAGCAAACTCACTGCGCTCATCGGGTGACATCGGTTGCGTATCGAGCGACTGGAAAAGAGTGGCGATCACCCGCTCCATTTGGCGTCCATCGGCTGTGAGGACGGAGGCGAATACACCAGGCATTTTCTCGATCTGGCGTCGTTCGTGCTGATACAGTCGTTCGGTCAGTACGGCGATAGGCAACGATTGGCCGTTGCGAGTATTGCGCAGTCGCTGCATCAATTCGAAAAGACTAATATCCGATACACGATCGGCGATTACAACGAGTTCAACCGGTCGATTCTCACTAAGGACTTTCAAAGCCGCTTTGGCGGAATTGACCATGATCGCTTCCGCACCGGTTTGTTGCTGAAGCTGGTGTCCAGCCGCCTGCACCAACTCATCCTGTAAACCGATGACCAATGCTTGTGGCCCAGCAGCTAGACTGACCATTTCAACTGCCGTTTCGATCGCTTTTTCGCTACCCCCAAACGCCTGTTTCGGATCGAGCCTGGCAATCGCTTGTAGTGCCGAATAACGCATCATGGGTCGAGGATCACCCAACAATTGACTTAAAAAATCCAATGGATCCGGAAAATCACCTCGAACCGCGTGGTCATTCATGAGTTGAACTGCGCGCAATGCGGCTCCATGCATCTGCAGTTCATCGGCGCGATGAAACACCTGTTGCCAGTAGTCGGCGTCTACCGTCAATTCCGTGCGCAGCGGTACAAGCAGATGCGCGGAAATGTCGGACATGCTCAACGTAGGACTGAGATGATAGGCTCGCTGCAATAAAGCTGCCCCGCTATCTACCAAATTGTCGCGAGTAGCGACACCCGATTGCATTCGATGACTCGCCAATTGCGCAAGCCTTTCAAGCTGACGATGCCCTGCGGGGACTTCAACCAGTTGAATCGATTGACCGTCTGCGGTGGGACGCCAGACTAGAGATCCAAAATGGGAGCCACTCGTTCGTTTTTGCTGGTAGTTAGCCAGTGCTTCGTCGAATTTATGGGATAAAAATGTGTGCACCGCAGAAGCAGTTGGCACCTGACCATATTTGTCTAAAACAATTTCAATCAGTTTGGCTTGGGCATCGGCTGGTAATTGTTGTCCCACGACCGCAGCCCCCAACTCAGCCGAAAAGCTCTTGGACGGGATTTCTGCCAGAGCCAAATAAACTCGCGCCGCCTTTTGCGGATCTTTCACTAAACATGCAGCTCGCAATGCATCTTCGCCATCAGCTCCAAACTCCGCAACGGTACTTGCCAATATCGCACCTGGTGCCTGAGCTTCCCCTGACAACAAGCGATTAACAATCCGCTGGACTGAAGCCATACTGCCATCTTGCAGCCGCAACTGCGCCAGTCGTCGCACTCCCGCTTCGGGACTCGACAACTGCTGTATCCAATTATCGATCGCTTGCGGATCCCGAGCCAGTTTGGATGGGGCAGCGAGTATATCCCGCACTAATTGTTGCTGCTCGGGCGTGAGTTCTGCCTCTGCGGTTCGAATTCGCAACCAAAGCGAC
Organism: Pirellulaceae bacterium; assembly: GCA_041753315.1. Taxonomy (GTDB): domain Bacteria; phylum Planctomycetota; class Planctomycetia; order Pirellulales; family Pirellulaceae; genus Aureliella. Next base: position 21,254 of record JBGSUV010000061.1, read on the forward strand.
GGACCGGTCAGGCGAGACAATTCCGCCTGACGTTCAACGCTCCAGTTCTCGGCCTGCAAGTTACCAAGCAATCGCTTGGTCTCATCCCAACGTTTGATTCGCACCATCCAGGTCAACGCGTCGGACCATTGCTGAGTCGTCTTGGGTGGAGAACTATACAACAGGCGAACGACCGGATCGGGATCTTCCACCCCGAGCGTCTGGCCGGCTGATGCCGTTGCTGACGGTGCCGCAGTTCCTACATCAGCATCACCGAACCCCGTATCGCCAAATCCACTCCCCGCATCGGTGCCAGAACTTCCAAAGGGATCGCTCACGTCGACGTCAGCTCCTCCAAATGGGTCCCCTTCACCAAACGGATCTTGAGCCTGGAGCTTGCAGGGCTGTAAGAACCAGATAGCAGCGACAACAATTCCCGAAACTATCAGCGCCGATTTAGTATGAAAGTACTGTCGCATTGCGTCTTGACGGTTAGATGAGGATTGGAGGAGATAGGCAAATTGTAGTCGTAGAGCGCCGTTCAAACCATTTATTGTAATTGCTCCTGCCACCGATTGATCTGCAAGCGTACTTGGTCTGGATTGCTTGAACCAAACGACTGGTAGGCTTGTACCGCTTTTTCCACTCCTAACACCTGAAAGAGCGATTCGTCGAGTGCCGGATCGGCTGATTTTAGTTGCTCGAGGGTCAAGTCGGCGAGCCGAATCCGCCCTTCTTGGGCCATGCCGACCAGTTTTCCAACCAGGTGGTGTGCCGTTCGCTGTGGAATTCCCTGCAAAATGAGATGTTCCATCAGCGTCGTGGCGTCCAAATACCCCTGATCCAAACGACTGGCGATCGACTCCCGTTGCAAAGTTGATTGCTCGACAATTGGAATCGCCAACTCCAAACAGGCCGTCACCGTCTCAAACGAGTCAAACAAAGGCGGTTTGTCCTCTTGTAGGTCCCGGTTGTAAGCCAGCGGCAGCCCCTTCACCAAAACCATCAGGGTCTGCAAATTTCCCAAGACCCGAGCCGACTTGCCCCGCGTCAGCTCCAGCGTGTCCGGATTAACCTTTTGTGGCATGATTGACGAACCGGTGCAGAACTGGTGCGGCAACTTGATGAAATTGAATTCCACCGTCGACCACAAGATCCACTCCTCGGCCCAGCCACTCAGGTGCTCGGCAATCATCGCCAACACAAACGCAGACTCAAGCACAAAGTCCCGGTCGCTACTGACATCAATGCTATTGGCCGCCACTCGTTCAAACCCAAGTTCCTTTGCTGTCACCTCGCGGTCGATCGGCAAGGTGGTTCCGGCACAAGCCGCCGCCCCCAAGCCGCACACATTGACTCGCCGTCGACAATCGCGGAGCCGCTCCCGATCGCGACTGTACTTCTCCACATAAGCTAACCAATAATGCGGAGCCAAAACCGGCTGGGCGCGTTGCAAATGAGTGTAAGCGGGGAGAATGACATCGAAGTCGCGATCGCACCGCGATACGAACGCGCGCTGCAACTCCAACAACAACTGATCCAAGTGATCGAGCGCATCGCGAATCCACAACCGAAAATCGGTGTTGACCTGGTCATTGCGACTGCGGGCGGTATGTAGTTTGCGCCCCACATCCCCCAGTCGCTCGATTAGCGCGCTTTCAATGTGCATGTGGATGTCTTCCAGCTCATGGCGAAAAGCCATTTTGCCGTCGGCAATCTCCTGCTCAATTTCGCGCAGCGCCGTTTCGATCTGTGTGAATTCTCCAGCGCTGATTAACCCCTGCTGCGACAACATCCGCGCGTGGGCGATCGAGCCGCGGACATCGTGTCGATACAACCGATGATCAAAGCTAATACTTTCGCCAAAGGCTTCCAACCGCTTGTCGGACGCCGCTTGAAACACTCCACTACGCGAAGGTGATGCGGTCAATTTCGATCGATCCTTAAAATTTCAAAACATAATGGACGAGGCTACGAGTCCCAGCCACCGCAAAAAATAACGTAACGGACGAGTACGAGGCTGACCGGGGAAGCGGTCACGGGAGGGGGACGCCACCGCTCTAAACATCTTTTTCGACGTACGCTTGCGGCATGCGGGAGGGCGACGCTCCTGCGGAGCCTGCTCCGACCGCCACCTGCCGTTCGCAAGCAAGCGACTGCGCTCGCTCGGCTTGTGGACGATGGGACGCTGCCCGAAAAAGCTCGGCAGGAGCCTCGCCCTCCCGACTGCATATTTCTCTTGATAAAATGTCTAAAGCGGTGGAGTCGGTCCCGTAAGCCTGCCCAGTGTAACTCGACGAAGCCCAAAACACAGCCCGTCAGTATCACGCAACCACATCATGCAGCACATGGCCATGTACGTCGGTCAAGCGATGGTCACGTCCCCCAAAACGGAACGTCAACCGCTCGTGGTTCACGCCGAGCAAATGCAAGATAGTGGCATGCAAGTCATGCATTTCCACAGGACGCTCGACCGCTTTGTAACCGAACTCATCGGTTTCACCATAGACCGTTCCACCTTTGACTCCCCCACCCGCCATCCAAATTGAAAAGGCAAAGGGGTTGTGATCGCGTCCATTTGAACCTTGAGCAAAGGGGGTTCGGCCGAATTCTCCCGCCCAGACCACCAAAGTATCTTCGAGCAAACCACGATCGCGAAGGTCGGCCAACAAGGCGGCGATCGGCTGGTCGACCGCCAAAGCATTCTCATCGTGTCCTTGCTTTAAATTCGCATGCTGATCCCAACGGTCATGGCCGATGGCTGGGCAAGTCAGCTCAATGAAGCGCACCCCCCTTTCCACCAAGCGACGCGCCAGCAGGCACTCGCGGGCAAAAGTCGCAGTGGGGCCATTGGCATGATCCACGCCATACATCTCGCGGGTTGCAACTGTCTCCCCATTCAAGTCGGTGGCCGCAGGCACCGACTGCTGCATGCGATAGGCGAGTTCGTAGTTCTTTATCGCACTCTCCACCGCGCCAGCCGCGCCACTGTCGGCCAAAAAGCTCTCATCCAAGCGTCGCAACAGTTGCCGCTTGGCTTCTATCCGTGCCGGGCTATTGGCAACCGTCGCTTTTAAATTGGCGATCGCATCGCCGGTGGGAGAAAAAATGGACCCTTGATATGTTGCGGGCAAAAATCCGCTGGCAAAGTTGTCGAGGCCACCGGGCGGGGTCAAACCACCATTGATCACTACAAAGCCAGGCAGTTCTTCCGCCTCTGAACCCAATCCATATACGGTCCAAGCACCGACGCTCGGACGCCCTACAATTCCTTGCCCTGTATGCAAAAAATAGTTGGCGCTGGTGTGCTCAGAAAACTGGCTGGTCATCGTCCGAATCACACACAGCTCATCGGCCTGCCTGGCAATGTGGGGGAACAAATCACTGACCCAGAGTCCACTTTCGCCATATTGATTGAACTTCCACGGCGAGGCCAGGGTCGAACCGACGTTGTCGAATTGCGTGGGCTCCATGCTTGCCGGAAACGGCTGACCGTGGTACTTCTCTAAAGCCGGCTTGGGGTCGAATGTGTCCATCTGAGACGGGCCGCCATCCATGTACAAAAAGATCACATGCTTGGCTTTGGCCGGATGGTGCAAACGCTCGAGCACTCCGTATGAATCTCTCCGCCCGCGATCACTTCCTGCCGCGTCCTCGTTGTTTAACGCCGCGCGCGAGTCCGACTGCATCAGCGCTGCCAAGGCCACACTCCCAAACCCCATTCCCCATCGCGACAAAAACTCGCGGCGGCTGGCAGGCTGCAACTCTCGTTGGCAAGGATATTTCATAATCGCAATCGCATTACTTAAGGTAGGAAAACTCTTTGGCATTGAGCAGCACGTGCGCTAAGTCGCGCCAACCGGCCGGATCATCTTCAACAAACGCCAAGCACTCTTCGATCTCGGACTCGGTGGCATTCCGACTGAAGGCCGCTTGCACCATCCACGCCGCGCGTTGCCGTGAATCCGTGATCACCGCGCTACGTTCAGCCCAACGTTTGGACAACTCGTCCGTCAATGGATCGTTCAGCAGGCCCAGTGCCTGTGCGGGAACGTTCGACGCATTGCGATCCCCCACCGACGTCGAAGGCATCGGGAAGTCGAAGGCCATCAAAAACGGATTCAAGAAATTGCGGCGAACTTCGATAAACACCGTGCGACGATTGTTGCCATCCAACGGACCACTGCCACCTGGTCTACCGCGTCCAGTCATCTGTTCGGTCAAGTAAACCGGAACGCTCGGACCGGACAGGTGGGAATCCAACGAGTCAGCGGTCGCCAACATGGCATCTCGCAAGGCTTCCGCACTCAGGCGGCGGACCGCACGATGACTGAGCAAACGACCATCGGCATCCAACGTACGATGCGCTGCAGTGGGTTGACTGCTCAGTTGATAAGTCTGACTCAGCACAATCTCGCGGACCAACCACTTGATCGACCAATCGTGCCGCATGAACTCGGAAGCCAAATAGTCGAGCAATTCCGGGTGTGTCGGACGACCACCCAAGACACCCAAGTTATCCGGTGTCGAAGCCAGACCGCGGCCGAGCAAATGATGCCAGACGCGATTAACGATCACACGCGCCGTCAAGGGATGCCCTTCGGCCAATAACGACTGAGCCAACTCCAGTCGCCCCGAAGAATTGGAACCAGGCAGATCGGCGGAGACGAGCTTAGTCAAACAACCCCGCGCCACCGAATCGCCGCGCTGATGCGGATTTCCCCGTACTGCCACAGCTGCGTCCCGCCCCGTCCCTTCTGTCGCCGCCAAGACGATCGTCGGCACTGGACCAGCCGAATCCAGCTGCTGGATTTCCGCAGCACGAGCTGCCAACAACTCAATCTCGTTCATCGGCAAAGCAACACCCTGAGCTGTAGATAACTGCACCAAGCCGCGGACAGTCGCGATCGAACCTCGATCTCCGGCAAATGCCGCCTCCCAAGACTGCACAAGCCGATGCACCAACTGCTGACGAAAGGCTTCGCGATCGGATGTTTGAGCCTCAATTACTTCCAACGCAAATGCGCTCGGCTCCTCCAGCGGTGGTGGCCGGTCGGCAAAACGGATCTCCTCCAGCTCAAACCAAGCCTGCTCTTCGTCTTCAAAGGTCAAGAAGGCGGGATGCCCCAGGTATTTGTTCAAATCGCCGCCGTGCGTCACCCAGCCCGCATCGCTCGGCTGATCAATGGGCTTGCGCAAATCGCCAAACAGCAAGCCATGAAACTCTTGCATGAAGTAGTTGCTGACCACCACTGCCGATTGCGTCGACTTGCCCCGCAGCTTAACGCAAACATGGGTCCGCGAAACGTCAAAGGTTGGCGAACCAATCGTCACGGAGGCTTTGCGACCTAACGCTTGGCTCGACAAGACGCCTGGCCGCTGGGGAAGTGGCAGCGCGGCGGAGAACCAATCAAACTGCGATCCCACGTCAAACGATGTTGTCGACTCGTTTTCAGCCACAGCATTCACCGTCCAGCCCGCCGGCAAGCCCTTGTTAAAATCGGCGAACAACTCGCTCTCTTGCTCCCAGGTGTCAAATGCAACGCGAGCCGCTGTCAGTTGCGATTTCAACTCCTCAACTTGCCGCGACCACGGCTCGGCGGAAATCGTTTGATCACTAGAAGCTCCCTGATCCAAGGCAACTGAGGGATCTACCGGAGACGTTGTGTCAAGCAACAAACGCAGCCCGACCAGCGGTGAGGCATTGGGCAAGGCGGCGTGCCGCTGGGTGTCGTCCAACGCCTGCAACTTGGCCAACACCTCCGTCAACCAGTTTTCCATCTTTGCCGTATCGACTTTGGCTGTATCGATTCCGCCGTAAACTCGTTTTGCCTCTGCATCGGCCGCTTCGATCTGTTGCTTTACCTTTCGCTGATGCACTTCGATCTCGCCGGTGGGGTCGGTCAGGGCGTACTCGCGGCGAGTGCTCTCGATAATGCCCGACAGTCCGTAGTAGTCGTCGACTCCAATGGCATCAAATTTATGGTCATGGCACCGCGCGCAAGCCACCGTCATCCCTAAAAAGGCCTTGGAGAAAACATCGATTTGGTTGTCGAGTCGCAGTGCCCAGTCGTTTTTGATGTCGACCGGTGCGTGCAACGATTCTCCCAGCCACCACCAACCGGTGGCAACGCGCGATTGATCGATACCGCTCAATGGGTGTTTGCGTGGTTCGTCGAGTAGGTCGCCAGCGATATGTTCCCTTACGAAGTCGTTGTAGGGCAGATCGATGTTCAGTGCATCGATCACGCCATCGCGATAACGCCACGCATGGCGGATGGGGTAGTCGAACTCATGCCCCAATGTTTCGGCGTAACGCACGAGGTCGAGCCAATGCCGACCCCACCGCACACCAAACTGCGGCGAGGCCAACAGCTGATCAACGCGTTGCACGTAATCGTCCGGGGACTGAGCAAGTTGCGAAACCGCAGAAATCTGTTCTTCCGTCGGAGGCAGGCCCGTGATGTCAAAACTGAGTCGTCGTAGCAGCGCGGTCGCATCGGCGCGTGCGGCTGGCTCAAGCCCTTCGGCTCGCAGTCGCTCAAGGACGAAGCGATCGAGCGGCTGTTGCGACCAATGGTCGTTCGCCAGCTCGGGGATTGCGGGATCGGCGATCGGTTGCCAAGCCCAATGGCTGGCGGCCCGTTGCTCGAGCCAGTTCGTACCGTCACTGGGCTCGCCTGACTGAGGTGTCCAAGGCGCCCCCATTTCGACCCAGCGTTCGAGGGTCAGCCGAGCTTTATCGCTCAGTGGCTTTTCGGGAGGCATTTCGAACGACTCGCGACGAATCGCCTCGACCAGCAGGCTTTCGTCCGGCTTGCCCGGCACGATCGCTTCACCGCTGTCGCCACCTTGCAACAACTCCGCCCGCGAATCAAGGCTCAGCCCACCTTTAACATTCTCGACCGAAGCACTGTGGCAGGAGGAGCAATGCTCCAATAGCAGCGGACGCACTTCGCGTTCGAAGAATTCGATCGCTTCGGGCGCAAACTGCAGTTCTTCGCCATCGTCACCATGCGCCAATGTAGATGGAGCGATCGAAACCAGTACCCAGGCTAGCCACAAAACCGAATGACGCAGCCGCCACCTCGAACCAACCCGCCGCGGCTCAGTCGAGTGGCTGGTGAGAGTTATCCCACGGAAAACAGCCCGGCCGGGAGGAGCAAGCGTGTCAGTCCTGTTCCGCACGATGTGAAAGCCTTGAATCATGGGAATGCTTGAATCACTGGAATGTTTGGGGCGGGAGAAATGTCCGAGGCGGGAGCGGCGAACGGTCGGAGGGGGCAGCCACACGCGGCTGCGCCCTCGTGACTACTATATCGCAGTGTACTCCGTCCCGTTCCCAACTCAAAGTAGGTCACTCCTGCCAGGAGTGACCCTGAGTACCTTAATGCGGCGAGTAGGTCACTCCTGCCAGGAGTGACCCTGAGTTCGTCCTGTATCTCACTCTACCCGGGTGACTCATTTCAGATTTGCCGAAAGCACCCCAAGCCAAATCCTATGTTTGGGCTGTACGCACCGTTCGCCGACAGAATTCTACAAATCCGCTGCAAACTGAATCGACTGTTGCGGAAGTAGGCTGTCACATTCAATCTTCAATTCGCCAAGCCTGTCAGCGTTGGCACCGGGAACAATACACTGGACCGATTCGCCCGGGAGCAAGCCCTTTAACGACTTGTCGGATGATTGACCGGCAATCGCAAAGTAGGCATCGCGGTAGATGGGTGCAACTCCTTCATTGACGACGCTGAGTTTGATTCCAGCGTCGACCACTTGGGCTGCCGTGACTCGAAAACGGTAACCGGTGTATGCACCCGCTTCCGCAATCCTCGCCATGGTTTGATAACTAGGCTGATCGCTGCCGATCATATAAGAAATATGATACTGCCGAGCCGCCTCGCGAAACGACACACCGTTGGGACCATCCTCCGACAATGCCAAGCGTTGATCGCGTTGATTGTAGTAGCTAAATTCGCCACCTGCTGGAGTGCGCCGCCATCGCTCCAGATCCAATGCCTTCCAATTGAGCGCGTTCTCCTGCGGATGCGGCTTGCACAAGAAGGAATCGTCGAAGACACCGAAGCCCAGAGCCAGTAACTCCGCGTTATCTTCAAGCGGCGTGTAATCGCTATCGGCCGCATCGACGCTGATCGACCAAGGTAACTTGGTAAAACTCTGATCGAGATGTTTGAGAAAACGGGCTTGATACGCTTTGCTTGGGAACGTCTTGCCCATCGCAAGCGGGCCATCGTAAATATGATACTCGGCCCACAACCCAAATCCCGTCTGCAAAAAGGCGACGCGTCGATCTTGGTCGTAACGCTTGGCGAACTGAGTATAGAAGTCGAGGACAAACTCTTGCAAATGCTGATTGCTCCAATCACAAAAGGAGGTCTCCCGCCCTTCGCTCTTGCCAACTGTCTCGCGGTAGTCGGTTCGAGCCCGAATGAATTCTGGGACCGTTGTGCGCTTGCCGGGATAGACAAAGTAAAATCGCAAGATCGCTTGGTGTCCTCGACTGGCAACATCATCTAGAACTTCATCAATCAGCGAATAGTCATACGTCCCGTCGGGCTGGACCACTTCGTTGTAGCCGCAATATCGAAATTCCAAAGCGATTGCGTCGGTGGCTGCTTGCTCGTGATCGCTCCACAGTACAATGCCTGTCATCGGTTGCACGCGTGTGATCGACGACCTGAGCGAGAGCGATTGAGTTGTTGGTACTTGAGTTGTTGTCAAATTGTTCGCGCGAACAAATGGTTCATCTGCTTGCGCAGCGACAATAGTAATAAGGGATTGAAAGGCGATGATTGCCACGGATAGATAGTTTAAAAAATTCATCGCACAGCTTCCCCATGTAATGCAATTTCATTGATCGAGTTCTTCTTGCCAGATGTCGCGAACTAAATTCAACATACGTTGGACCGTTCGACGTGTCCGATTTAACTTCGAGGCGATTTCATCGTTCGTGAAGCCTTCGAGCTTCCAGATGGCCACTTGTTCGAGGCTGCAATCGCCTAACATGCGCAACAGACGTTCAGATTCCAGACCGATTTGGGGCACGGTTGGATCGACGATCTTAGCGTCTTCAATATGACATTGCGTTTTGCCGTGAGCTCGTTTGGCGGCAGATTCATACTCAACTCGACGATTGACCTTCCGCGTTGCGATCTTCACGATCAGGTGCCAAAGGGCCTCTCGATCATCCAGTTCTGCATACTCACCTTCCGACAGTTTTTGAAACAGGACGCGAAAAGTACTGATGGCTGCGTCTTCTTCATCATAGGTAGCACGAGAAACTGAGCTCATTCGGCGTTGAGCAAAGCTCGTTAAACGCGAGAAGTAAAGCGAGAAAAGTTTCTCAGCTGATGCGTGGTCACCTCTCCGCAGGGCATGAATCCAGAGAGTGACCGAATTTTCGTCTGCCATTCTGGAACTGTTTAGTAAAAAGACTTGAGACGCTTTGGCCACTACCTAAGGAGATTTGAACTCCCATTCTAGCTAGGCAGATTCGAACCGACCAGGATCTCGTCAAACCGCACGCCGACGTAAAGCAGATTTCTTTGCCCACATGCGCGCCTCTGCATTGCGACTTTCGCAAAACGGCATTCCATCAGAGAGCCCGTACACCAGTCGCCACCAAATCGCATTTGCAAAGAACGATGGTTAACCACAGACAACTACGTATTAACCGACAATGATCATCCCGCCCCCCCCAGCATGACCGAGGCTCTGACCAGGGTCTGTCCCCATGCATCTGACCAGGGTCTGTTCCGCTTGCCTAAGCAGCACAACCCCCCTGTATAGGTACATCGTTATAAAAGACGAAATCCCCCGCACATTCGGCTCTCCCGTTCGGTTTGGCACTACTTTTAAGGGCTAGAAAGTGAAAACAACTGAAACAGCTAACGCAAGTTGGCTGGCGATACTGAGACGAATGCCAACACTAGGAAGACTGACACACTGAGAAAAATGACGAGGCTAAGAGGACTAGCGAGAACGAATAGTCTAGCGAGACGAATACGAGGAACGTGATTGGACAGATTGGCGCGACGGAAAACACTGGCGCGATTGAAAAGGGTGAACAGACTGAAAAGAGTGACCAGATTGAGAGACTCGACGCGACCACGCAGTCGAGAAAGAATACGCAAACCAGCGATAACTGAAAAACTAGTGGAAGGACGGAAAGGCGCGAAATAGAAAGGCGTCGCGTGGAATCAGTTCGCATCTAGACGGCAAGAAGGACTACAATTGAGTAAATACGCATTTCCACAAATTTGCGAGTACCAATTCGAACCCTTCTTCAGATGAGTTCTAAAAAGCCGGAAACGACGTAACCGGCAATCGAAACGCACTACCAACCGCCCTGCGATTTACATCACACAGACTTGACCATCCCGCCTGCTTGAACCGTCACATCGACTTGAACCGTCGTACAGACTTGAACCATTGCGTCGCGTGCACCGTCACGCGCACTCGCCCGCTTCAACCAACCTACCGAAATGTAACTCACCTCAAACGGTCTCACCGCTTGAACCACCTCACCGCAATCATGAGTCACAAAATATCAATGACAACCAGACGCGAGTTCTTCGACTGGGGACTCCATGGACTAGGGGCAACGGCTCTGACCGCGCTACTCAGCCACACCGCGCGAGCGAAGGACCAAGCAGCTGCACTGGAACTTCGCCCGATCGCCAAGCGCGCCATTCATATCTGCCTCGTAGGCGGCTTGAGTCATGTCGATTCTTTTGACTATAAACCCGAACTCGAGCGTCTGCATGGCAATTCGCTGCAGACGGATGAGCAGCCGGACATTTTCTTTGGGCAAATCGGTTTACTTCGTCAAGCCGACTGGACCTTCAAACCACGCGGACAAAGTGGCTTAATTCTCTCGGACATGTTCCCGCACATCGCAGAACTGGCCGATGACTTGACCTTCATCCGCTCGATGGAATCCAAATCAGCCAACCATACACCCGGGTTGTTCTTAGCCAACAGCGGCTTTGAATTCAACGGCTACCCTTCGATGGGCAGTTGGATCTCATACGGTATGGGTCTCGAAAATGAGTCACTGCCGGCCTACGTAGTGTTGAACGACGAGCGTGGCGCGCCGAACACGGGAACATCTACCTGGAGTAGCGCCTTTCTCCCATCCAACCACCAAGGCGTCGTGTTGACCAGTGGCAATCAACCGGTTCGCGATCTATTTCCAGCGCGCGAGCTGAGTCCCGCCGCAGATCAAGCTACGCGCGACTTCGTACAGGCTATTAACGAACAACACGCAGCCCGGAATCCACTGGATGCGGCACTGCTGGATCGAGTCAAAGCGTATGAACTGGCGGCGAAGATGCAGGCTTCGATTCCGGCGGTCAGCAGCTTCGCCGACGAATCGGCCACCACTTTGCAGGAGTATGGACTTGAAGAGCCTACCACTGCCGATATGGGACGACGTTGTTTGCTCGGTCGGCGGTTGTTAGAACAAGGAGTCCGTTTCGTACAGCTTTTCTCGGGTGGCCCCGTCGCAGGCAGCCCACGGGCCAGTTGGGATGCTCACGAAAACGTCAAGGAAAATCACACGCTTGAGGCCGCGCGCATCGATCGACCAGTCGCAGCATTGCTCCGCGACTTGAAGCAACGTGGGATGCTCGACGATACGCTCGTCTTGTTTACCACCGAGTTTGGACGTACACCGTTTGCACAATCTGCGGCCGATTCCGTCGGCCCAGGACGCGATCACAATCGTTACGGTTTCACCTGCTGGTTGGCCGGAGCTGGCCTGAAGCCGGGAATCGCCTACGGTGCAACCGACGAAATCGGTTGGAAAGCGGTTGAACGCCCCGTCCCATGGCATGATCTCCATGCAACCATTTTGCATCTCTTTGGTATCGACCACGAACAACTGAGCTTTTACCACAATGGGATACAGCGACGCTTAACGAATGTGCACGGCACCGTCATCCGTGACATTTTGGCTTAGGCCCGTCGGTGGCCCACTGTCTGGTACTCGATCAATTACAGGAATCAGAACGTGTTTGTAGTTCGAACCTTGCTCGCAGGATGCTTACTGATGTCGTTGACTACGCGTGTCGATGCGCAAGTCCTCGATAAACAACAACAATTGAATCAACAGACGTTCTGGGACAACCGCGATTGGGATTGGTACAACGCACACATTCCCTTTTTCGAGTGCCCCGATCCCGACCTGACGACCACCTATTATTACCGCTGGGAATTGCTGACCAAGCACCTGACCTATGGCTCACCCAACAGCGGTTACTCGCTGACCGAGTTTATCGATCGTCCGTTTTGGTCGGGTGCGTATGGTGCGATCAGTTGTCCTGCCGGGCACCAACTCTATGAAGCCCGCTGGCTCCGTGATCCGCGCGTTGCACGCGACTACCTGCGCTATTGGCTACGCACCCCGGGTGCTCAACCCCGCAATTACTCGACTTGGCTCGCCGACTCGGCCTGGGCCGTGCACCAAGTACACAACGACGAGGCCTGGTTGGTTGACTTGTTGCCTGATTTGATTCGCAACTACGAAGGCTGGGAACAACGCCACTTTGTCCCCGAAGTGGGCTTGTTCTGGCAGACCGGTCACGACGATGGCATGGAGTTCAACATCAATAGCCGTCAGACCAAAGATATCTTGCGTGGCGCGCCCAGTTTTCGACCTTCATTCAACGCCTACATGTGGGCCGATGCCCAAGCGATTGCACGAATCGCCAAACTGGACGGGCAGGCCGATCTCGCCGCCCAGTACGAGCTGAAAGCAGATAAGCTGAAGTCGAAAATGCAGGAGCTGCTGTGGGACGAAAAACGTCAGTTCTTCTTCCCGGCCTTTCGCGACGATGAAGAGCGGGAGGGTCACAAAGTCAAAGCCCTCAGTCTCACCTACGAAACGGGTGAATTCGCTGGCAGCCCCTACGGCCGTGAACTGATCGGCTACGTACCATGGCAATTCAAGATGCTCGACGACGATCGCGGCTTCGAAGTCGCCTGGGAAAAACTGATGGACCAAAATGCTTTTTACGCACAATATGGTCCGTCGACCGTCGAGCGGAATGACCCGATGTTCTTGCTCAAGAATTCGTGCTGTTGGTGGAGCGGCCAGTCATGGCCATTCGCCACCACGCAAACACTGAAGGCACTCGCTAATGTACTGCGACAAGAACCAACTAAGGACTTGCCGGTCACTGCCGATGACTATTTGCACATGTTGCAAATCTATTCCAATTCCCATCGCAAAGAGGGACGCCCCTACTTGGCCGAAGCCCTGCATCCCGAAACCGGCTCGTTCGAAGGTCATGACGCCTACAACCACAGCGAGCATTACTTGCACTCCGGCTTCTGCGACTTGGTGATCACCGGGTTGGTAGGTATTCAGGAGCAGGCCGATGACACACTGGTCGTCGATCCGCTGGCTCCGGCCAACTGGGAGTATTTTGCACTCGACGATGTGATGTACCATGGTCATGCCTTGTCGGTGCTCTGGGATAAAAGTGGTACGCGCTACGGTCATGGGGCTGGACTCCATATCTTGCTCGATGGCAAAGTGTTGCAGTCATCTCCCGAACTAAAAGCGATGCGGGTCGCTTGGCCTGCCAACGAGACGCCGAGCGCGATGACGCTCACCGAGAGCCCAATGAACTTTGCCGTCAACAACGATGGTGACTACTTTCCGCAGTTGAGCTCCTCGTTTGTGGCCGAGCAAACGTCGCTTTCCAAAGTAAACGACGGAAACTACTGGTATCACCTCCATCCGCCCAACCGCTGGACAACAGAGGGATCGCCCAACGACAGCGATTGGGTGGTGGTCGACTTTGGTACTCCGCGCTCGATCGATACATTGAAATTGTTTTTCTTGGACGACGAGCAAGGAATCAAGCCTCCCGCCAGCTTCGCTGTGGAACAATGGGATGGATCAGGCTGGCACGCGGTCGAAGAGGTCGATCGAGTTCCGGCGGTTCCCACTGGCAGACGAGCCAATACGGTCAAGATGGTGCCTACCAAAGTTCAGAAAGTTCGTGTCACCTTCACGCACGCCGCCGGGAGCCGCAGCGGTTTGACCGAACTGGAAGCGTGGGGGACCGGCAAGTTGCCGTATCAGCCCGCACCGCCGCCGGTTGGCAACTTAGCATTCAATCCCAAGCGCGAGGGCCATCCGCGGGCCACGGCATCGTACACCGATCGCTTTGGAGGCAATCCGCAAAGCGCGATCGATGGCAAGATCATCTACTTGCCGACACCAATGAACCGTTGGACTTGCTATGAATCGCCCGATAAAACCGACTGGCTGGAAATCGATTTTGGCAAGCCGCAGGAGATCGGCCGCGTCGACTTACACATCTACGATGATCGCGGAGGAGTGCAACCGCCCAGTTCTTATAGCATCGAAGTGCACGATGGTGAAAAGTGGCAAGCCGTTGATGAGCCCCAGTACAACCCCGCGAAGCCGGCGGGCAGTGTGATAAATACCGTACGATTCAAACCGCTCATCAGCTCGCGGATGCGAATTGTCTTTACGCACCAAGGCAACGCCCGGAGCGGTGTCACCGAAGTGGAAGTGTGGGCGCAATAAACTCAAGGTGAGGAGGATTCCGAAGTGACGCTTTCACCAGTGGCTTGGTTTACGAAGACAGCAGCGTGTACAATGGCAGCTGTTGCGTTGTGTTTGCAAACGCCTGTCTGTGCGGACGAGATCGACTTCGTTCGAGATGTTCGGCCGATTTTTGAACAACATTGTTACAGTTGCCACGGTGCCGAGAAAAAAAAGAGTGGACTACGACTGGATATCAAGTCAGAAGCCTTCAAAGGGGGCGATGGTTACGGTCCCAGCATTGTCCCGCACAATCTCTACGAATCGCCGCTGATCACCTTCGTGACCAACGAAGATGCCGAAGAACGCATGCCTCCGGAAGGGCCAGGGCTTTCCCCCGCCGAAATCGCTGTGCTCACGCGCTGGGTAGAGCAGGGGGGACATTGGCCCGATGGAGTCGATCTGGCACAGCTTGAGGATCGCACCGACCACTGGTCATTCAAACCGCTGAACGTCGCCGTACCATCCATCAGCCAACCGGATGCAGTCGCGGCGGACGACGCCACGCAGCCCATACCAACTGCTAACAATTCGATCGACTCTTTTGTTCTGGCAAAACTACAACAGCACGGCCTTCAGCCGTCTCCCCCCGCCGAGCGTTTGACTTGGTTGCGCCGCGTGACCTTCGATTTAACAGGGCTACCGCCCACACCTGAGGCGATCGAGCAGTTTTACAGCGACACTCGCGACGATGCCTTCGAACGTGTGGTCGACGAGCTGTTGAAGTCGCCGCGTTATGGAGAACGCTGGGGCCAACACTGGCTCGATGTCGTCCGCTATGCCGACACCGATGGGTTCGAGGTCAACACGCCTCGACCCAATGCGTGGCCTTACCGCGACTACGTGATCGATGCCTTCAATCAAGATACCCCCTACGACCAATTCATCCGCGAACAATTGGTGGGCGATACGCTGGGCAAAGATGCGGCGACAGGTTTTCTAGTTACCGCAGCGGCTTTGTTACCAGGGCAAATCGGTCAGGACGACGAATCCAAGCGATTAGCGCGACAGGATGAACTAGCTGAGATCATCATCAATACGGGCGAAGCCTTTTTGGGACTCAGCATCGGTTGCGCACGCTGCCACGATCACAAGTTTGATGCCATTCCGCATCGCGACTACTACGCGCTGCAAGCCTTTTTCAGCGGCGTTAAGTACGGTGAGCGGCCGATTCAATCGCCGGAATCGGAATCGCAAATTGCCGCAGCCGATGCACTTCGGTCCAAGATTGCCACGATCGAGCAACAATTGACCGCTCAGCAAGCCTCGCAGACAATAGTCGCTACCAATGCCAAATTAAATGAAGTCGAATTCACTCCTCGCCCTATCAAGTTCATCCGCTTTACGATCCATGATTCCAGTCGCCATCCAACGCTTGGTCTGATCGAGCCGTGCATTGACGAGTTCGAGATATTCACCAGTGGCACGAGCCGCGAAAACGTGGCGCTTGCATCCCATGGCACCACCGTGACCGCATCGGGCAGTCGGACGTCGGATATTCATCGCCTCGAACATATCCACGATGGTCTGTATGGAAACAGTCGCAGTTGGATGTCGGACAGAGCAGGGCAGGGGTGGGTGCAATTCGAACTGCCTGAAGTCACCGAGATCGCGAGTGTCGCTTGGAGCCGCGATCGTGAGGGACATTTTGATGATCGTTTGCCTACGCTATTTTCGCTTGAAGTGGGTCAAACCCTCGATCAGCTACACCATGTGGCCGGAGTTGCGGCCGATCAAGCGACCGAGTTGCAATCGCTGCTGGAAATGAAAGCCAAACTGGAAGCCGAACTGGCGGCAGTAAACAAAGTCCCCATGGTGTTTGCCGGTCAGTTTAGTGCTCCCGAGCCGACTTTCTTACTTTCGCGAGGTGATCCCGAACAACCGGTGGAGGAGGTTGTACCGGCTGTACTGAGTGCCCTTGGCGATCTAACACTGCCGGCGGCCAGCAGCGATGTGCAGCGACGCCAGGCACTCGCAAATTGGATCGCCTCACCCACTAATCCCCTTACCGCACGCGTCATGGTCAATCGGATTTGGCAATGGCACTTCGGAACAGGATTGGTGGAAACCGCCAGCGACTTTGGACGCAGTGGCCACCAGCCGACGCATCCTGAGTTGCTCGACTGGTTGGCACGCGAGTTCATCGAGTCGGGTTGGTCGATCAAGCACCCGCACCGAATGATGGTACTGTCGGCTACCTATCGGCAATCGAGTCGCATTGATCCTCGCGGCCAAGAGATCGATGCCGACGTCCGACTGCTGTGGCGATTTCCCGCTCGCCGCCTCGAGGCCGAGACGATTCGCGATACGATGTTGGCGGTCAGTGGAAGATTGAATCTGCAAACCGGCGGACCTGGCTTCGATTTGTTTCAGTCGCGCGGTGGACTGAGCGGCTTTCCACCCGTCGAGTCGTTTAGTGGCGATGGCTTGAAGCGGATGGTCTATGCACACAAAATCCGTATGGAGCGGGAAGCGGTGTTTGGTGCTTTTGATTGTCCTGACGCGGGGCAAAGTACAGCTCGACGACGGCAATCAACCACACCGATCCAGGCCCTCAATCTGTTCAATAGCCGCTTTACGATTGAAGAGGCGACTGCGTTGAGCCAGCGAGTGGAGCAGTTGGAATCTACCGATGTGCCTCGTCAAATTGTCCTCACCTACCAATTTGCTTTGGGGCGTGAGCCCAACGAGGATGAGTTAGCCGATGCAGAGCCGGTCGTTCGAGCGCACGGGTTGACCACCTTATGCCGTGCGATCTTCAACTCCAATGAATTTCTGTTTTTACCGTAGGGCCGCCATGCACAAATATTCAACCCTCAATCGCCGACAATTACTGGCCGATAGCACAACCGGCATCGGCTCCATTGCGCTGGCCAGCTTGCTCGGGAGCGAGCGACTGTTGGCTCGATCGGACCGGAGCCAGTCACCCAAGATCGACCCATCGCAGCCCTATGCACCCCGCGCCAGTCACTACTCGGCCAAAGCGAAAAATGTGCTGGTCGTCTTTTGTGCCGGCGCGGTCAGTCAACTGGAAACGTGGGACTACAAGCCCGAGTTGATCAAGCAGGATGGCAAGCCGTTGGTGGGTGGCCCTCCCGTTACATTTCAAGGTCCCGCCGGGGAGCTCGCTCGGCCGCAGTATCCGTTCCGACGGCGCGGCGAAACCGGTAAGTGGGTTTCGGATATGATTCCCCACTTGGCCGAGCTGACTGACGAATTTGCCTTTATTCACTCGCTGACCAGCAAGTCCAACACGCACGGACCAGCCGAAAATTTTCTTTCGACTGGTTTTGTCGAAGATGGTTTTCCCAGCATTGGCAGTTGGGTTAGCTACGCGTTGGGGAGTGAAAACCAGAACTTGCCCGCCTTTGTAGCGATTCCCGATCCGCGCGGCGTTCCGCAAGCCAGTGTCAACAACTGGGGTTCGGGATTCTTACCGGCCGAATTTCAAGGTACTCCTTTTAGCGCGAACAGCCCCATTCGGCACTTAGTTCCTCCCGATCTGATCTCGCTGGAGCAAGATCGTGCCGCGCGGGATTTGCTGCAGCGGATGAATCAACGTCACCTGGAACAACATCCAGGCGATGGAAAACTGGCCGCACGGATTGCCAGTTACGAATTGGCGGCCCGGATGCAACTGAGTGTTCCGACCATCAGCGATCTCAGTACTGAATCGCCTCACACGCTGCGCAGTTATGGCGCCCACGACACAGCTAATCCCATCAAAGCGGCCTATGCAAAGAACTGCATCTTGGCTCGGCGTTTGATTGAAAGTGGCGTTCGTTTCGTCCAGTTGTTTAACGGGGCGTATGCAAGTGGCGGCGAGTTGAATTGGGATGGGCACAGCAAGCTGAAGGAGCAATACGACAAGCACGCAGCCATTATGGACCAGCCCACCGCCGCGTTGGTCCGCGACATGAAGTCGCGAGGTCTGTTGGAAGACACCTTGATCGTGTGGTGCACCGAGTTTGGTCGCATGCCCATGTTCCAAAAAGGAGCTCAGGGCCGCGATCACAATCCCGATGGTTTTACCTGCTGGTTAACCGGCGCAGGGATCAAGTCGGGGGTCAGTCATGGCGTGACCGATGAACTCGGGAAGAAAGCCGTTGAAGACATTCACCCCTTGTACGACCTCAATGCGACCATCCTTCATCTACTGGGCCTGGATCATGAGCGATTGACGTTTGAACACAACGGAGTCCAGCGCCGTTTGACCAATGTCGAAGGGGATGTCATTCACGCGGTGCTATCGTAGATCGTCTCCATGGCGGACCTTGCTAAAAACTCCTCCTCTTTCCTTGTTGTGAATCTTGCTAAAGCTCCTCTTTTCTCTCAATCATCACCCACATAATGGCTCATTGCACCTAACACACTAACCCTTACGCGAGTGCCAGTTGCAAAACAATCGCGTAGCGATGGCACTTGATAGCCTGGGGTGGAGCTTGGCCGGGTCGTTTTCCAAAAACGTCCCAGCCAAGCGGAACCCCAGGTACAGTGGAGTGTGCACAAAGTAGCCGAGCAGAAGTTTATCCCAGCGCGCGGATGTGCGCCGAGGCCGCAATGTGACGGTTTGTCCAATGAGCAACTATTGCTGCACAGCCAAACGTGATTGGTTTGTGCCTTCTTGCCGCTATCTTCTTGCCTCCGCTGTCGCCGGTTGGTGCGATTCCGCCAAGACTCGGCGCTCTGCCTTATGTTGGACGGCACAGTCGCACCACACTCGCTCGAAACGTGACTCGCTCGTCCCAGCCATCACCCATTTGTTGCGACCTCGAAACGGGACTGAGGGTTGGATAGACCAACGCTCGGTCACTGTTACGCTGGAACGTCCGACCTGGGGTTCCGCTTCCGAACTCGTCTGAAACTCGTTCTCGCTCCACCCCAGGCTATCAAATGTCGTTGCTACGCAACTGTTTGATGCAGACTGGATTGGTACCCGCTGATTGTTTGGTTGTGTATACACCATCGAGTTTCGTTTGCAGGACCTCTTGCCCGAGCTTCGCTTCGAGTTGTTAGCCAGTCTATTTATCCAATTGCGAAGCGGCTGGTTGGTGCTGAATGAGCTCCCTCCCATCGTTCGCGATTCGTTTGGCAAAGGCCACATGACCCGTTGGAGCTCATCGCGCT
>JBGSUV010000062.1:0-25242 GCA_041753315.1 Pirellulaceae bacterium
CAATGTCTACTGCGCCCGTTGTTTGCTTGTGGACGCTAACCGGCTGCCCATGGGTTGCTCCGCAGGAGCGTCGCACATACCGTGACCGCATCGCAAAGATGTTAAGAGCGGTGGCGTCGCCATTTTAATGAGTCATCGCATAGGTGATGACGTTGATCGCCAGCGCGTAAGCTTGGATCGAAAACCGCTGGAAGAACTCGGCATCCTCTCCTTCCCTCTCCCAACCATCGGCTATATCCGTATTGTGTGTTGCCACGGCGGCCAACCGTCCACCAGGATCAATTAGCCCGCGAAAATGAACCTGCGACATATCGGCAACGCCACCGTGCGGCTGCTTGTGAAATCCAGGTGGATCGTACGTAACACCGCTGCGGGTGTAAAACTGATAGGCGGTAACTTGAGGACAGGCCTCCATTGGATAGACAATCGACAGGATTGGGTGATCGCGAGGAATATCAATCCATTTCCAGCCGGGACATTCCGCCAGCGTATTCCGCACCAGATTGTCCCATTCGGCTTGCCCCCAGAAGTCATCGACCCATAGGAATCCTCCATGTTCCAGATAGCGTCGGAGGGCGATGCGCTCGTCCCGGCTTAGTTCTTGCCAGCCAGGGTCGCTCATAAAGATAAACGGATAGTCGAACAGCTGAGGGTCGGTCAGTCGTAACAGCAACGTACCTTCATTGGCCGCGATCGTGGTAAGCTGGTTAAGTCGCCATGTCAAATTCTTGGCTCCATCGGGATGATCGGTAGCCCAGCGGGGTACCCAGCCACGGTCACCTCGATACCATGCCTCACCGTTGCCGCCAACGCTGTCGTAGATGATTCTCACAAAGGTGAATTTATCGGGATCATAAGTCGACATGTCCAAATCGGATGGAGGCGCATCGCCCCACTGCGGAGCGTAGAGCATCCAAACGACCGACGCATAAAACACCAGACTTAAGTATCGAAACAATAGACACTCCAACTAGACGCAATCGTAGCCTGGCGTTGGATCGATGCGTAGCACACCATCGACTCTGGGAGCCTTCAGGAAACTGCCCCACTGCGATTGCCATTTTCCACGTGGGCCAAAACTAACGCCAGGTCGGCCGGGGTGATTCCGCTGATTCGACTAGCCTGATCCAGGTTCACTGGGCGCACTCGCGACAATTTCTGCTGGGCCTCGATCCGCAGCCCGGTAATACGATTGTAGTCAAAAGTCAGTGGAATGCGCTTGGTAGCCATCCGCTGTTGACGGTCAATCTGCACTTGCTGCCTCGAGATATAGCCTTCGTAGCGAATGTCCCACAACACTTGCTGCGCCACCTCTTGCGAGACATCGCAGAGTGCCGGAATGCGTGCGCACATCTCTTGCCAGGTCACTTCATTGCGTCGCAAGTACTTTGTGCCAGAAACGCTTTCTAGGCGAGCTTCGTCCAGTATCTGTACGGTTTGTGCAATCGATAGTTCTTTGGTTTCAAGCCGCTGAAAGCGATCGTGATCGACCAAACCGATCGCGTGCCCAATGCGACTCAGTCGGCGATCGGCATTGTCCTGGCGAAGTAGCAAGCGATATTCGGCGCGACTGGTGAACATGCGATAGGGTTCATCAACACCACGCGTTACCAAGTCATCGATGAGCACTCCCATGTAGGCCATGTCGCGTGAGAGGATCAATGGCTCTTTGCCCGCGATCTTTAGCGCCGCGTTGGCACCCGCAAGTAGACCTTGGCACCCGGCTTCTTCGTATCCGGTCGTTCCGTTGATCTGTCCCGCCAAGAACAGTCCTGATACCTGTTTGGATTCGAGACTGGGCTTCAACTGATCGGGCGGAGAAAAATCGTATTCGACCGCATAGCCATAGCGCATGATTTCGGCCCGCTCGAGCCCGGGAATGAGCTTCATCATTTGGTCCTGCACATCGCGCGGTAAGCTCGTCGAAACCCCGTTGATATAAACTTCCGTCGTATTGCGGCCTTCGGGTTCAAGAAACAACTGATGTCGATCCTTGTCGGCGAAGCGTACGATTTTGTCCTCGATGGACGGGCAGTAGCGAGGACCTCTCGAATTGATCTGACCGCTATACATCGGAGCGCGATGTAAATTCTCGCGGATCAAGTCATGGACCGCAGGAGTCGTGTAGGTGATGTAACAAGGAACTTGCGGCGTGGGCAAAGAAGTCGTCAAGTACGAAAACGGTTGCGGATCGTCGTCGCCGGGTTGCTCTTCGGTCGCAGAAAAGTCGATCGTCCTGGCATTCAGGCGCGGGGGTGTGCCGGTCTTGAAGCGATCGAGCGTAAAGCCAAGTCGGTTCAGGGCGCCGCTGATGCCCTTGGTGGTCCCCTCCCCTGCTCGACCACCTTCCGTTTTAGCTTCACCGGTATGCATGATGGCTTGAAGAAAAGTACCCGTGGTGAGAACCACTGCGTCGGCGCGATAGACGGCATCACCGCGAACTCGGATACCACGAATTTGCGGGCCTGAGTCACTATTTTCGACCAGCAGGTCTTCAACCAACTCTTGCACGAGCGTTAGGCCTGGATAGTTTTCGACAATCCGTTTAACTTCAATCTGATAGCCGCGTTTGTCAGCTTGAGCCCGAGGACTGTGCATCGCGGGGCCTTTGCGACGATTGAGTAGTCGGAATTGAATTCCAGTCGCGTCGATGGCTTGCCCCATAATGCCACCGAGGGCATCGATCTCACGGACAATTTGCCCCTTGGCGACTCCACCGATGGCAGGATTGCAACTCATTTGTCCCACGGTATCCAAATTGCCCGTTAACAAGGCAACGCGGGCACCCATGCGCGCGGCAGCCGCAGCGGCTTCGGTCCCCGCATGGCCGGCTCCGACAACCAACACATCAAATGAATAGGTACACGCAAATCGATCAATGGACATATCATCAGGTCTTTGTTAGCTAGCTAGTTGGCAGTGTTAACTAAACACCAACTGCCGGGATGGAATTGTACCAATTTTGGCGGGCCTTCACATGTCTATTTCGTCACCAATTTGCCTGGGGGACGGGCTCGATGAACGAGGAATGTGAGGCAGGGATTGGCAAAGGAATGGGGGCAGAAGAGTAGATTCGATATGGCGCGAGTACCTTAACCAGTGTGATGAGCTGGTTGGGTTACTGCTCGTTCGGGTACGAAAATCTTCTTACCAAAAATTTTCCTGCCTAAGCAACGCTGCCCTGGCTCTGCACCTAATCCGTCAACTTGTGGGTAAGAAGATTGATGGTAGGAAAATTTTGTTATTAGCCTAGCGCCCGGGAAAAGCTTTGCGGTTCTTGCCACCCTGTTTGAAGTCTTCCAGCAGAATCAGAGAGGCCAACAGATTCAACTCTTGGCAAAGCTGACTTTAACCAGCATGCGATATGAGTCCAGCCGGTTTTCATTCCCCTGCCCCCATTCCTTTGCCATTATCGCGACAGCTACGCGCCTGGGGGTGATCCAACGACCTGATGATAGCTAGCACTACAGGTCTTGCGGCATGGTAAGGATGGTTTTACCACAGACTCGTCCCCCGCCGTCAAGCTGCATAACCAGTGGAACCGGCACATTTTAGTTATGCCAACCCATTCCCGCGACCGACATTAGGAGAATGCGTCTAGAAGACGCCGTAATTCCAACCAAGTCGCGATTTCGCCACAATTACTGGATTGAGAAGTGTCTACGATGAAGCTGCGATGGAATTTAAGAACGGCCAAACGCGCAGTTGTTGGACTCTCTTTGAGTGCTCTCCCCGTCGTCGCTCCGATGGCTTTGGGACAGGAGCTGCGTCAACCAGCAAGCGAGCGAACGGCGAACACAAGCAACACAAACGCGACGTTTTTGCCTTACGCGCAGTTCGAAATCCCTTTCAACGTCGATACCACCGGTCCAGCACCGGCGTTGGTGCAGCTTTGGGTATCGACCGACGAGGGTACCACTTGGCAGATGCATGGCAGCACAGCCCCCAAGACCAAACGCTTCGACTTCCGCGCCGCGTCGGAAGGCCTCTATCTTTTTTCCGTGCGCACGGTCGATGCCACCGGTGCTTCTTTTCCAAGCAGCGGTGAACCGTTGCGAGTTTACGTCGACACGACCAAGCCGCAGTCGGCAGTTCACGCGGATATCAACGGTGCTGGTCAACTGGTCATCGACGTCCGCGTAGTCGACTCGTTTCTCAACTTGTCCTCCGCAGTCCTCCGTGTGAGAACCGATCGCGACGGCATTTGGAAAGACATTCCGATGGAAACGCTGGTCGACAGGGGTGATTTCTTTGAAAGCCAAACGATTGTCAACGTCGCCCCCTGTCGCGAAGTGGCCATCGTTTTTGGAATCAAGGACCAAGCCAACAATCCAACGGAAGCTACCTATCGACTTGATATGCCGCGCACCGCATCTGGCGAGCAGGACATGATGTTCGCGAGCACTGGCAATAAAGCCAAAACGCAACTCGTCAACAAGTATCCGAACAACTCGCTAACAAACAATACGACGAGCAGGGGGCAGCCCCATGCGGCGCCTGTTGATAAACCCCAACTCGGCTCACCCAACGCCGTTCAAGCGGTATTGTCGCCCATCGCGGGCGCAACGCCGTGGGAGCCTGCCGCACAAACTGCGCAGTCGCCAACGCAGCCGAAACTAGACTCCGCGCCGGGTCGACTGGTTGCAAGCGACAATTTGCAGCACGACGCAGCGCAACTCGACTTGTTGCAACTCGAGTCGATGGACTCGCTTGAAGAACTACCGTTGCCGGCACCTGTCGAACAGTCCATGCCCTCTCCACGCGTGCAGCGAATCGAGACGGTTGAGTCCGATCACTCGACTGGCGAGTCGTTTGTAGAGACGGCCGACTCAGTCGACGAGCCTAAGGGGCTGGCATCGACGATTGGACAAGCCTATCACTGCAAGACACTGGCATTTAGCCTCGACTACTCCGTTGAAGCCAGCGGTGGTGCTGCGGCGGTATCCGATGTTGAACTTTGGGGTACCGAAGATGGTGGTCGCTCATGGCATCTATGGGGCTCCGACCCTGATCGGCAAAGTCCGTTTGATGTGCGAGTCGGCAATGATGGACTTTTTGGTTTCCGCATGGTCATCGTTGGGACCAACGGCATCGTCTCCAATCGTCCCAAAGATGGTGATATCGCCGATGTTTGGATTAACGTCGACAGTTCCGCCCCGGTGGTGAAAATCACACGGGCTGTCTATGGCGAAGGGCTTGAGAACGGCATGCTGGTAATCGACTACACCTGCACCGACACACATCTGGTCGATCGCCCCGTAACGCTTTCGTTCAGCGAACGACAGGAAGGGCCATGGACAACCATTGCCACGGGATTGAAGAATACAGGCATGTACTTGTGGAAGGCAGATCCCAACCTCCCAGAACATGTGTATCTCAAACTGGATGTCGTTGACAAAGCCGGCAACGTCGGCGTCCATCGACTCGACCTGCCGATTGACATCAAAGGGCTCGTCCCTCGCGGACGGATTCAAGGCTTCCGCCCCATCCTCACGCCGTAATCTGCTGAAACACGTAGGCGGGTCTCTCCTAGACTCGCAGCAATCAGTAACCTTCAACGTCTCGGAGAGACGTTGCTACGTGACAAAGCGTAAGCAGAGTTCTTCGAGTGCGAAGATCGCTCGATCACTATTCGAGTGAGAGCCTTTGATCTTCAAGTCCAGTTCTAACAGCCAGCCGAGCATTTTAGAAGCGCGGCGCAATCCCATGCGTCGCAAGCGTTCTTCGGCAAGTTGTGCGTCGCGACCCCAGAAGCCGCTTTGACCGATGGCCGCTTTGGCACTCATCGGTACCCCCGTGCGTTTGCTTTGCAGAATCAACTGGGCTGCGTTGCCATATCTCCGTAAACTCCACGCGATCTGAGGAATTACGGCGGCGGGATGTTCTCCGGCCGCAAACACTCGCTGCAACTGTTCCAGCGCGTCGGCAAGGCGGCCATCGGCCACGGAGTCAGCAATTTCCCACATGGTGCGAGTCCGCCACGTTCCGACATGTTGTCGGATAAGATCGTCGTTAAGGCTACCAGCATCGTTTGCATAAAGCGACAGCTTGGCCAACTCTTGATGCAGCAAACCGCAGTCGTTACCCACGGCATCCAAGATCAACGTCGCCTGCGAGGCGGTGACCTTTATCCCATGTTCGTTCTTACCCCACCCTTGAATCCACTTCTTTAGGTCCGGTAGGCTCACTGCTTTGCTACGACCGCCCCCAGTTGGCAATGAACAATCGATATTCCAACCATGTTTTTCGACCAGTTTGTAGAGTTTAGTCGTCGCCGGAAATGTCGACGCATGCAAGATCAAGACCGAAGCGTCAGCCGGCGACTCACTCCATTTTTCCAATTGCGGCCGCGCGTCCTTGATCAACTTGTCCGCCAATTTAACATTGGCAACGCGATGACTTGACGTCGAAAAGAGCGACATGGTCGCCAATTCATCGTGCACATCGATCCACTTGCATTCCTCACCGTCAAATGCTTTTGCCTCTTCGCTATCGATGCCTGACAATTTTAGAAGTCTGGCGCCCGTCTCACGCCGCAAGAAATTGTCATCGCCGGCCAAAACGATCACTCCCGGCAACTTGGCGCCTGGCAACTTGCCATCCATCAGAATCTCGAAACAGTGCGAACCCTTGGCCATTGTTTTCCCTAGCGCATGATTCGGTAGAGTGCTTTGTCGCTGCGCAAAAGTAGGTCACCATCCACGACGGCAAACGACGCCAAACATCGCTCTTCGATCTTGTTGCTGGCGATTTCCTTGGGTTCGCGACTGATATCCAGTACCGTGCAGACCCCATCTTCGCTCAACAAATACAGCTGATCACCAACCAGCAGTGGAGAAGCTGAAAAATTGCCGCCGATCCGCTCTTTCCACAGCTCTTTGCCGGTTTGCGCGTTGAAGCAACTGGCAATTCCGTTGTCGGACACCGTTACCACATTACCATTATGGCCGATCAACGAAGGTGTATGCGCGATTCCAGGACCAGCTCGCCACCGCACGTGCGTCTCGGTGACATCTCCGCGACCGGTTGGATCGATAGCCAACAGGCTGGGGCGATCGTAGCCGGTACAGACGAACACCAGGCCTGATTCATAGATGGGACGCGGTATCACGGAGTAGCCTTCGTATTGCACTCGCCAAAGCTCTCGTCCGGTGGTTGGGTCAAGGCTTTGCACGACGTTGGAACCCGGCAGGATCAACTGGCGCTGGCCATCGATCTCGAACAAAGCGGGGGTGCAGAATGAGAACTGTTTCGACGCCTTCACATCCCGACTGGTCTGCCAAACCACCTTGCCTGTTCTCTTGTCCAATGCGGTGATATCGGCGATATCCGCTCCATCGCGCGAGAAGATCAAGAGATTATCGACAACCATTGGAGAACCACCGTTGCCGTGGACGGGAGGATAACCCAGTTCATCGTTTTTCCAAACGACATCCCCGGTGGGGGACAGGCAGGCGGTCCCTTGGTGTCCAAAATGAACGAAGATGTTTTCGCCATCAAAGACAGGAGTCGGACTTGCATGGGAGTTCTTGCCGTGAATGCCAGGAGCGGATGCCGGTTGATTGAAGATGGGCACTCTTTTGAGCAGTTTTCCATTGGTCGCGTCGACGATCAATGTAGCCAGCTCATAGCCGTCCGCAGCACCATCGGGTCCGCTGGGAATCGCAGTCGTCAAATAGATGGTCGAGTCGACCACGATGGGGCTGGACCAACCGTTGCCCGGCAATTCAGTCCGCCAGTCAATGTTTTGCATCCTGGACCAATGGAGTGGTAGCTCGCTGGCCGTAGCATCACCGGCCCGGGAAGGGCCACGAAACTCGGGCCAATCGGCATGGATCACCGCTGGAGTTTGGATTAGTAGAGCGCTCAGCAAACAAATCACTTTGAGTTTCATCATTTAATTTTCAATTGTCGATCGAATGCGCTTGTTCACTTGGCAAGAATCAATTCTTTTCCGACCCAGGGCTGGAGGACTTTTGGTATCCGCACCGAGCCATCGGCTTGCTGATGGTTCTCAATAACTGCGATCAATGCACGACTGATGGCATAAGCCGTTCCGTTGAGCGTATGGACCAAGCTTGTTCCCTTTTCGCCTTTGTTCTTGTAGCGAATATTAAGACGTCGCGCCTGGTAGTCGGTGCAGTTCGATGTGCTCGTGACTTCTCCCCACTCGCCGCCATCACCACGCCCGGGCATCCACGCTTCCAAGTCGTATTTGCGATAGGCGGGGCCACCCAGGTCACCGGTCGCCGTGTCGACGACCCGATAAGGAACCTCTAGTGCATCGAACAGATCGCATTCGACTTGTCGCAGCTCTTCATGCATCGCATCACTTTGATCGGGCAATGTGAAGGCAAACATCTCGATCTTCGTAAACTGGTGGACGCGGTACAAGCCTTTCGAGGCGCGTCCGGCCGCTCCCGCTTCGGTGCGAAAACAGTGACTAATGCCCACGAGTTTCATGGGCAATTGCTCGGCCTCGAGCACTTGATCGGCGAGCATGCCGCCTAAAGTAATTTCGGCAGTGGCAACCAGGTTCAAATCGGTGTTCTCGATCGAATAGATTTGCGTCTCTGGGCCACGTGGCATAAAACCAATGCCATGCAAGATCTGCGTGTGCGCGACATCAGGAGTCGTGATTGGCGTAAAACCTCGCTGGATCAATTGTTGAACCGCAAATTGCTGGAGGGCCAAGTCGAGTAATACCGCTTCGTTCTTTAAGAAATAGAAGCCGGCACCCGCCACGCGGGCTCCTGCCTCGAAGTCGATTAAGTCAAGTGACTTGCCGAGCTCCACATGGTCCTTTGGCTTAAAATCGAACTTGGGGATGGGTGTCTTCCCCAAGGCGACTTCGGTGTTTGCGGTGTCATCGTCGCCAATGGGTGCCGCGGGATGTGTCAAGTTGGGTATGTGCGCCTGCAACGCGGCAACTTCGGCGTCCAGACGATCATGCTCTGATTGGGCCGCCTCCTTTTGCTCCCGCAACTTGCGGCCCTGCTCTTTCAGCGCCTCGCGTTCTTCGTTCGACTTGGCACCACCGATCAGCTTGCTCGTTTCGTTTGCCTGTCGATTCAACTCTTGTGCTTCGGCAAGCCGCGTTCGGCGCTGCAGTTCGAGCGCAACCAACTGGTCGACATCGACACGTACGCCTCGGGCGAGGCAGTTTTGCTTTACAGCAGCAGCATTTTCAACAATATGTTTACGATCGAGCATGGGGAGTGTCGTTTATTTCCGAAGGACGCGAAGCCGCACTTGGGTGGTAAGCTCCTGCGAGACCTCCACTCAAACAGCAAAGATTCTAGAGCATCGGGTCAAACGACTGTAGGCCGGGTCAAACGCTTGGCTTTTACGATTTCGCTACGGCCGCCAGCTCCTGCCAGAGGTGAGCACTGGCTCGAATTCCGCGGTAATAGTCGGCAATGCAAAACTTTTCATTTGGACTGTGCGCGCCGTCGTCATCCAATCCCCAACCTAAGAGCAACACATCAGCGCCCAACTTATCCACCATCTGCGCGACGATTGGAATGGAACCACCTTCGCGAATGAGCACGGCTGGCTTGCCAAAGGCAGTTCCAACCGCTTTTTGCGCTGCAGCGATGAATGGACTGTGCGGATCCACCACAACGCCACTACCGCCATGGAGGTCGACAACGCGAATGCGAACACCAGGCGGAGTGTGGGCCGCCACAAACTCCTTCAACTGCCCGGCGACCACAGTGGGCGATTGATTGGGCACTAACCGGAAGCTGATCTTAGCGCTCGCCTTGGCGGGGATAATGGTCTTTCCTCCCTCGCCCTGATAGCCGCTCCACAGCCCGTGAATATCAAAGGTTGGTCGAGCCCAGCGTCGCTCCAGAGTCATAAATCCAACTTCTCCCAGCAATCCTTCAACACCCAATTGCTTGGCAAATGCGTCGTCCGAAAAGCCTAGTGTCGCCCACATGGCTCGTTCGGAATCCTCCAGCGGCTTCACGGCATCGTAGAAACCAGGAAGTTGAATGCGTCCCGCATCATCCACGATTGACGCTAAGAATTTGGAAAGCGCGATCGCCGGGTTGTTCACCGCTCCGCCAAAACTACCGGAATGCAAGTCTTGTTTTGGCCCTTCAAAGTGCAGTTCAAAGTAGGCAATGCCTCTCAGCCCATAAGTGATCGCGGGTTGGCCTGGAGCATATTGCGACGAGTCGCTGATGACCACCACATCGCAGGCCAGCTTTTCGGCGACACCTGGATCGCCCAGGTATTTTTCTAGCTGCTCACTGCCGACCTCTTCTTCTCCCTCAATCAGGAATTTGACCTGCAGCGGCAATGACTGACCGGTGGCGACCCACGCAGCCACTGAATGGACGTGCGTCAGGACCTGCCCTTTGTCGTCCGTCGCGCCTCGCGCATAAAGATTCCCGTTCCGTTCCGTCGGCTCAAATGGGGGTGTTGTCCACAATTCGAGTGGATCAGGGGGCTGGACGTCGTAATGACCATATACCAAGGCAATCGGCTTGCCAGGCACGGGTGCGGTTTCGGCATAAATCAGAGGTGGCCCCCCCGTTTCGATGAACTCTGCCTTTAAGCCGGCGTTCGCTAAAGTGTCCAGAACTGAGCGGGCCGCAGCGGTTACGGAGTCCTTGAAAGCTGGGTCGGCGCTGACGCTTGGAATGCGAAGTAGCGATTTTAACGCCTCCAGGTGCTGGGGCTGACTTTGCTGAAGATACTGATCAATCACTTGCAATTCGTTCATTTCACCAATTTCAATTTACCCAAAGGCCAAATAGTACTTGCTATGCGACCCCGGGTGGGGGTTACAATGGTAGCGAGCTTAACAATATAGCCGGTTGCAACTCATAAATGGAGTTCGCCAAGCTAACGAGCTAAATCAGTCCTGACAATTATGTCGACAGCAAAATCGAACTGCGGCTCGATGGAGTATGGCCACAAGGCGTTAGGCAGTGCAGGCCATTGAAAGCCAGTTGACAAACCATAGTAAGACGAAAAGCCATAGGCACAGAACAGAGGAGATGGAGAATATGTCGGAATCTCAAAGCGCAGTGATGGAGCCAGAAGTTGAAGTTGAAGTTGTAACGCGCAAGGCACCAACTCAGACCAAGCCCAAAAGACAACCACGCTACAACGTCATCTTGTGGGACGATTCCGAGCACACATTCGACTATGTCATCTCAATGATGCAGCAGTTATTTGGACATACGTTCGAACGCGCATGGCAATTGGCAAAAGAAGTTGACTCAAGCGGTCGTGCCATCTGTTTGACAACGACCCGAGAGCATGCAGAACTAAAACGCGACCAGATTCATGGCTTCGGTAAAGACCCGTTGGCCACGAAGTGTTCGGGTAGCATGTCGTGCAGCATCGAACCGGAAATGTAATTCGTCGTTCACTGGATCGGACGGATGGGCCTAAATCTAGAACAATTGTCCCCGATTGTTAGTTGACGTAAGCTGGGTACAAAAAACACAAAACAATTGGGGACAATTGTTCTACATTGCCATTGCCGTGAACGGCTACTGTAAATTCACACCAGGCGACAACTCCCAATGCAATTTTCACTTCGCACATGCCTTATCCGCCGTATGCTTCGCCACTTGGCGTTGGTCGGCGGGGCCATGTACTTGCTGACCCCAGCCAGCCTATGGGCAGATGATACCAAAGCACAAGTCATTCAGGACGTCGCAGCCACCCCTGCCGCCAAGCCGTTTATGACTCCAGACGTCAAGGGAAGCGGGCATCGCATCCTCGTGGGCGAAGGCGATGCGCATTTTCCGCTGGTCGTGGTGCGCGGAACGCCCTATGAAATGGGATTCCATCTTGGCCAAGCTGCAGCAACAGAGATGCAAACTTTTGTCCCGGCTGCCCTCAATGGCATTATGCAAGAGCTGGGCGTTGACTTAGCTACACTTGTCGAAGTCTGGGGACGGTCATCTGCTTACGCTGACGACCGCGTCGAGCAAGAGCTGGCCGGACTGGCGGATGGTTCTGGCATACCGCTGGCAACGTTGCAAGCGATGCATGCAGTACCGCTTCTGATGCCTTATTCTTGCAGCAGCATTGCAGCCTTGGGTAGCGCCACAGCCGATGGACATCTCTATCAGACGCGCAACCTGGACTGGAGTATGGAAGTTGGAGCCCATGAATTTCCGATGATCGTGCTTTACATTCCGGAGGAAGGAACGCCTCACGTCGTCCCGTCGTTTGCTGGGATGATCGGTGCGCACACCGGCATGAATGCGCGTGGCATTGTGCTGTCCGAAATGGGTGATGCTTCGGCCAAGGAAGCGCCCTACCACGTCCATGCGCCTCACTTCACTGCGTTCTTCCGAACGTTGCTTTACGATGGCGATTCGCTGGGCCAAGTGCTGGGAATCTTCGAAGGCTTGCCGCAAACCAAACGCTACCACTATGTGTTTGGCGATGGACAAAACGAACAACGCGCCGTCAAGGTGCGGGCCCATTCGCCCGAGCCGGCCGATCAGCGCATCAAGATCTGGAAGGACAACGATCCTGCTGACGAGTTTGCGCCGCAAGTGCTAACCTGCGTGGTCTATAACGATGAAGGACGCGGTGCCTTCCCAACGCTCAAAAAAGAACTGGGCAAACTGACCGGTGAAAAACTGGTAGAACTTGCGAATAGCATTCCCATCAAAGGCGGCAACGTTGAAAACGTGGTCTACGATGCAACCGCACTCCGCATGTGGGTCTCGTATGCCAAAGGCGACAAGGAAGCTTACCAACGACCCTATGCATTCATCGACCTCAAGCAGATCGACGCTGATGGAGATGGTAAACCCGATCTGCAATAAACCTAATTGGACAGCGCCACTTTCGTTAACAGTGCCGTCTTTTCACAACCCGCAGCGTAAGCGAGGGACTTTGCATCAGTCTTTCCCTCGCTAACGCTGCGGGTTAGGATTTTGATCAATGTGACGCTGTCCAACTAATCTGCATTAGACACCCGCGGAAAAATGCACTGGGTATTTTCATAGCCACTGGTGTCGCCTTTAACGCTTTGGGAATCAGTCTTTCCCTCGCTAACGCTTCGGGTTAGGATTTTGATCAATGTGACGCTGTCCAACTAATCTGCATTAGACACCCGCGGAAAAATGCGCTAGGTATTTTGATTTCATAGCCACTGGTGTCGCCTTAACGCTTTGGGAATCAGTCTTTCCCTCGCTAACGCTTCGGGTTAGGATTTTGCTTTGGGAAACCTTTGGTTTCATGGACTTCAACCGGTTGATCAGCTGGTTTCACGGCGACTAGCAGGGCAACGTTCTCAAGTGTCCGTGCAAACTCGAGTGCTCGAGTTGGCCCCATCACACACGCGGCTGTGGCAAGTGCATCAGCGTCGGTCGCCGTGTTGGCCACCACGGTTGCTGCGATGGGACCTTCGACTCCCATGCCCGTTTTGGGATCAAGGATATGGCTCCGCCGCACACCATCGATGACTTGATACTGCCACAGGTCACCGGATGTCGCGAGTGCTGCGTTGTTGATGACAAGTTCGCGAAGTGGCTGGCCATCTTCTTCGAGTGGCGAAATAGCGATTCGCCAGCCTGGACGATCCGGTGGAGCTGAACCACAGCGCATGTTGCCACTGATGTTCACTAAACAACTGGTAAGATTTTGCTCGACGAACCCTTCGAAGATGCTGTCTACAATGTAACCTTTTCCAATTGCCCCAAAATCGAATTGAATGCCGGGCCGAGTGAGCATTACGGACTGAGCGTCACGGTCGAGCGTTACATGTTGCCATCCCGAGCTTTCAAGTGCAGATTGCAATTCGGCTTGCGAGGGAGTTGAATTGGATCTCCGACTTTTTCGCCACAGTTTGGTTAATGCGCCAAGGCTCGAATCGAAAGCGCCTTCGCTACTCCGAAACCAGCGATCCGATGCCTCCAAGACTTGCCACAACTCCGCCGACACTGGGGTAGCGTTGCCGGCGGCCAATTGAGTCAATTTGCTCGTTTCACTTGCGCTATCATAGTCAGTCAATATGCTTTCGAGGCGGCGTACATCCTCTTGCGCTTTGGTAAAAGCGGTCTCGGCAGCGCTTGGATCCGCAGAAAAACATTTGATTTGCACGAGCGTGCCTAAGGCTGGGAAAGTGCCCTCAAAGCCTTGAATTTCTGTGGTGGTTTGGTCGGTGGGGCAGTTCGGCTCCTGGCTGAAACCGGAACCTGCAACCCAACCAATGGTGGCAACCAAAAGAAAGAACTGTTTGGTGTAGAATAACATGCACGGCCGCAAGTAGAATTTAAGGCAATTGAAACAATGACAACCGCTGGTGCGTGGGATCACGGAACCGAGCGAAACTTTATTTTAGACGGGATTGAGATGACGGGAGTTTTTTGCGTGCGAAGGTTATTGAATTTCTTCCCATTGGTCGCTTCAAGCGGTGGCACCAGTAAATCATGGCTTGCGATGGACGCGAAGAGGTTCGGCGGAACTGGCTGGTTCGTAGCCTGTGGATGGCTGGCTCTGGTGTCCGGTAGCGCACTGGCTGACGACAAAGTTCCACCTGTTGAAAAAGGTCCGTTGCTTGAAATAGCGGAGGCCACGGCATCGAACGAAGCGGAGATGAAGCCCTACAAAGAGATCATCGAACAAGCGGATGTCGACTTCGAAATGTTGCCGATCCCTGGCGGGAAGTTCTTGATGGGAAGTCCGGAAGATGAAGAGGGACGTCGCGAAGACGAAGGTCCGCAGCGCGAAGTGGAGGTTGCTCCGTTTTGGATGGCCAAGACGGAAATCTCGTGGGACGTCTACGACGTGTGGATGTCCGACCTCGACATCTTTCGCCGCGACGCATTGAAGTTAGCCGCCACGCCGCGCGACGCCTTGGCAGATACGTTTCAAATTAGCCAACCAACGAAGCCTTACACCGACATGTCCTTTGGCATGGGGAAGCGAGGTTATCCCGCAGTCTGCATGACACAGCATGCGGCCCGCACCTTCTGCAAGTGGTTAAGCGCCAAAACGGGACGTTATTATCGCTTACCAACTGAAGCGGAATGGGAATATGCTTGCCGCGCGGGTACTACCACGGCCTATTCATTTGGCGACGATCCCGACGAACTCGAAGATTATGCGTGGACCTTTGACAACACCGACGGCGGATACGAGCGCGTTGGCAAAAAGAAACCCAATCCATGGGGCCTGCATGATATGCATGGCAATGTCGCTGAATGGGTCCTCGATCAGTACGATGAAGCGGGCTACGATTTGGTCGCTGATCAAACTGTCGATCCGCTGGCCATTCCTTTAAAGTTGTATCCGCGCGTTGTGCGCGGCGGTGGCTGGGATCAATTCCCCGAGGATTGCCGCTCCGCCGCCCGTCAAGGCTCTGAAGAAGATTGGAAGAAACAAGATCCGCAAGTACCGAAGAGCATTTGGTATCTTACCGATGCACTGCATGTCGGCTTTCGGGTCGTTCGTCCGCTGAATGAGCCAACCGACGAAGAAAAACTCAAGAAATGGGAGAAATCCGAGCCTGTGCAGGTCGAACGCGTCGGCCCCAAGAAAGAAATCAATACATAGCTTGACTCTTCGTCTAGACACCGACTCCTGTGTTTTTAGGAGTGCCTAATGCAACCTTCCCTTTCCTTTTAAATCCTTCCCGGAGAGACTTCATGTCCCAACAACCCTCCCCCACATCCCGTCGCGGATTTCTAAAAAACGCTGGCACGGCCGCTGCGGCAACTTCAATCTTGACCGCATCCATGCGGTCGGTCCACGCTGCGGGAAGCGGCGAAATTCAAGTTGCACTCATCGGCTGTGGCGGTCGCGGCACGGGTGCTGCTTCTCAAGCACTGTCAGTTCCCGACGAGCAAGTGAAGTTGGTCGCTATGGCGGATGTCTTTGACAATCGCCTGCGTTCCAGCCTAACGGGACTGAAAGAACAGTTCACCGACAAGGTCGACGTGCCTGAAGATCGCCAGTTCATCAGTTTTGACGGTTACAAAGAAGCGATGGACTGCCTGAATCCGGGCGACGTGGTGATTATGGCAACTCCACCTGCCTTTCGTTGGGTGCAGTTCACTTACGCCATCGAAAAGGGACTTAACGTCTTCATGGAAAAACCGGTGACCGTCGACGGCCCCACCAGCAAACGCATGCTGGAACTCGGCAAGTTGTCGCAAGCCAAGAATTTGAAGGTGGGTGTAGGACTGATGTGCCGCCACTGCGAAGCTCGCCACGATCTGGTGAAACGCATTCGCGATGGAGAGATTGGCGATATCATTTTGTTGAGAGCCTACCGCATGGCGGGCCCAACAGCCACCGCCGCTTCACCACCAAAGCCAGAAGGTATTAGCGAACTGAGCTATCAGATCCAGCGATTCCATTCGTTCTTGTGGGCCAGCGGAGGAGCTTACAGCGACTTCCTGATTCACAATATCGACGAATGCTGCTGGATCAAAGATGCATGGCCAGTCGAAGCCATCGCTTCCGGTGGACGACATTATCGAGGCGATGATATTGATCAGAACTTCGATACCTACTCGGTCGAATACACGTTCGCCGACGGTACCAAGTTGATGCTCGATGGTCGCACCATGCCCGGTTGCCAGCAAGAGTTTGCAAGCTTCGCGCATGGTTCCAAGAGCTGCGCCACGATCTCGGCCGCCGGCCATTCGCCAGCCCGCTGCAAGATCTACAAAGGTCAGAACTTCTCCAAGAAAGATATCGCCTGGGAATACGGTCCAGACGAAAAGAACCCCTATCAATTGGAGTGGAACAACTTGATCAACGCCATTCGCAACGACATTCCCTACAACGAAGTCGAACGCGGCGTGATGGCAAGTGCGGTGACATCGATGGGACGCATGGCTGCCCACACAGGCCAGCTGGTGACGCTCGAAGATCTAATGGAGTGCGACCACGAGTTTGCTCCGAATGTCGATCGGCTCAAAATTGATGGACCAGCGCCTTTGCAAGCCGACGAAAATGGCAAGTATCCCGTACCGATGCCCGGCTTGATTACGAAACGCGAGTACGCTTAAGTGGCTTTGCTTGCCTGCCCGTGGTGATGGTTATGGGCAAAAAATCGACTGCCGATCCAACACGTTCCTGAGGGGACGTGTTTGGTTTGGCATGCATCAGCTTTCGCGACGCCCGAGGGACCGCACTAAGTAGTACGCGAGCTCGCTTCGAAACAGAGGCTCGTCTAACAAGGAGGATTTAGCATGTCGCACAACGACTCTTTTGAAGCAGTTCTATCCCACGTTCGAGAAACCGCGCTCTTGGACGCCACACGAGCGCTACTTGAGTGGGACGAACGGACCGGTTTGCCGAGCCAAGCGGGAAACTATCGCGCTGAACAAATCACGTTACTCAGCGGAATGATCCATCGCCGACGCACCGATCCGTGGCTAGGCGATCAACTGTTCGCCCTGCGCGACAGCGACTTGGTGGCTGAGCCGACGCGTGCCACTGCCGCTTGCATTCTACGATTGGCCAAGGACTATGAGCGGAATATCAGGCTACCACTGCGACTGGTCGAGGCGTTATCAACGGCAACCGTGCTCGGTCAACAAGCGTGGGAAAAAGCCCGCAGCGCCGATGATTGGAAACAGTTCGAACCGCACTTGGAGAGCATCTACGCACTGCGTCGCGAAGAGGCCGAGTTGCTGAGTGAACCGTCCAGCGGCAACGCGCCTGGAGTTCTGTATGATGCTCTGCTCGATCAATACGAAGAGGGCGGGCGCAGCGAGCAGTTGACACAGTCACTGGGCGAACTGCGCAATGCACTCGTCGACTTGGTCAAGCAACTTCAAGATGCTCCCCAGCGACCGACCGGTGAAAGCTGGAAAACCCCGGTTTCGTTAGAGCAACAGCGGCATGTCAGTCGCTGGGTCGCGGAGAAAATCGGTTACAGCTTCGAGCGCGGTCGACTGGACGAAACGACTCATCCCTTCTGCACGACGCTGGGGCCACACGATTGTCGTATTCTCACGCGCTACCAGACGGATTACTTCCCCAGTGGATTTTATGGAACCTTGCACGAAGCCGGGCATGGCTTATATGAACAGGGATTGCCAACCGAATGGTATGGTTTGCCGCCCGGCAGTTATGCAAGCTTGGGGGTCCATGAATCCCAGTCGCGATTGTGGGAAAATTTCGTCGGACGCAGCCACGAATTCTGGATGTGGGCATTCCCTGAGATATCGAAACGAGTGGGTACTTCCTGGGACAATCTCGACGCAACGAAATTGTATCGCGATGCGAACCTGGTACGGCCATCACTCATTCGCGTCGAAGCGGATGAAGTGACCTATAACTTGCACATTTTGATTCGTTTTGAGCTCGAGCAAGAACTGCTTAACAATCGACTGAGCGTGAGCGATGCACCAGCGGCATGGAACGAACGCTACGAACACTATTTGGGCATTCGTCCGACGTCCGATCGCGATGGTATTCTGCAAGATGTGCACTGGAGTGCAGGCTTGATTGGCTACTTTCCCACCTATACGCTGGGGAATGTCTATGCGGCGCAACTCATGCAGGCGGCAGCACGTGAGCTCGGGGACTTGCCCAAATTGATTTCGCGTGGCGAATTTGCACCTTTGCTGGAATGGTTAAGAACCAAAGTTCACGCGCATGGCTTTTGTTACCATCCCAACGACTTGATAGAGCGCGCAAGCGGTGAAAAGTTATCCGCTCAGCCGCTCGTCGATTATCTTTCGCAGAAGCTCAAGCCCATCTATGGTGTAAGTTAGTAGTGTAGAGCGATTGTCCTCAATCGCTGAAGAAACAGTGTAGAGCGATTGTCCTCAATCGCTTCAAAAACGTCTGAAACTTACTCAACCATTTGAGACTTACGAATCGACTGAGACAATCCTTCGACCATTCGAAAACCAGGGCACGCGGGACTCGCAGCTTCGTCCAATTCCCTAATTCTTTTATTCTTGACGCAAGGATTGCATTTGCGTGCGAAGTGCAAATTGTGTATGGCTAAACGCCCCCGGTAGTGCATAGTCCCCGGTTTCAAGAGGTTGCGTCAAATCATGCTCGGAGTTCGTGTTGTTTGCTTCTGGCCCGGTCTACCCGGTGCTTGGCTGCGTGGAAGAGTGCATCAGCTATTCCTGGCCCTGTTAGCAACTTGGGCGGTTTGCTTCCTTTTGCTAGCAACCTATGTCTGGCCAGAGTGGATAGGCCTGGCTACTGTCCGCACCTTGTGGTTTGCCGCGGCCATTGTTTGGCTGTTTTCTGTCGTTTTTGGGCATTGGCAATATGGGAGCTTAGTTCGCTCGCATGCTCCCGAGCAGTCGGCGGAGTTTGTGCAGGCGCAGGCTGAGTACCTACATGGGAATTGGTTTGCCGCGGAAGCCAAGCTTTTGGCGATCTTGCAGGATGAACCTCGGGATGCGGAAGCGATGTTGTTGCTCGTTTCGGTATTGCGGCAGACGCGCCGCTGGAGACCAGCGCTTAGACGTTTGAACCAATTGGAATTGCTGGAGACGGCTCAACCGTGGCATTACGAGATCGCTCGCGAGAAATTGCTGATAGAACGGGCAATCGCTGGGAGTATGGGGACCGAAGCGGACACCAACGACGTGAACGAGACCACCCCCGAACTTGAGGCAGTTAGCTCGGTGGAAACCGAAGCGGGTGAAAACAGCGGCTACGACGCGTGACAGCTACGGAACTTACAGTCTTGTCGGTTTGGCAACGGCAAAATGGAGCCACCCAAAGTTTCTTGACTTTTTCCGTACAATCCGTGCAGGCCGCACGAACGCTGCAATTGTGGCGCATTCGGGCTGCGGTAGCGATTGAGCGGGCAGCTTTTGGCATTTCGCCGACCTAGTTTTTTCTTTAGTTCTTCGTTTTGTCGCGGGAAGTCGATTTTACACGGAGCTGATCTCACAGGAATTCACCAAAAGCGTTAACATACAGGATGGAAGCTTGCAGTTTGCTGGACTCCCAAATGCTTTATCTGCGCCATTTTGACACGCAGAATGCCATGGCATAGAGTTTGCATTCTTCAAACTTGGCGTTTTGAGATGCCGCTTTTCACTTAAACAGTAGCTATCCCAGTTGGTTGCACACACGACCAGATGACTCAGTAGCATTTGCTACGCTGTAAGGGGTTTGACATGTACGAACGATTTACCGACCGTGCTCGCAAGGTTATGCAACTCGCAAACCAAGAAGCGCAACGCTTCAACCATGAATACATTGGGACTGAGCACATCTTGCTTGGCCTGGTAAAAGAGGGAAGCGGCGTTGCGGCCAATGTTCTTAAGAACCTCGACGTCGACTTGAGAAAGATCCGACTGGAAGTGGAAAAGCTTGTACAAAGCGGGCCGGAAATGGTCACGATTGGCAAGCTTCCACAAACGCCGCGTGCGAAAAAAGTGATCGAGTACTCGATGGAAGAGGCTCGAAACCTCAACCACAACTACGTTGGAACCGAGCATATTTTGCTGGGTTTGCTTCGCGAACAGGAAGGTGTGGCTGCGCAGGTCTTGATGAATCTTGGTCTGAAGCTGGACGATGTGCGCGAGGAAGTCCTGAATCTTCTTGGGCATGGCATGGAGAGTGGCGAAGAGGGTCGTGGCGGACGCGAAGGTGGCGGCGAACGAGCGGGTGAAACAGGTGGCGCGGCCAAGGGTTCGAAAAGCAAGACTCCAGCTCTGGACAGTTTCGGTCGCGATTTGACCGAGCTCGCCAAGCAAAACAAACTTGATCCTGTCATTGGACGCGAACGAGAAATTGAACGCGCTGTCCAAATCCTCTGCCGCCGCAGCAAGAACAATCCTGTGCTCTTGGGTGAAGCTGGCGTGGGCAAGACGGCCATCGTCGAAGGCTTTGCGCAACGTGTCATCGCTGGCGAAGTGCCCGAGATTCTAGCTGACAAGCGCATCGTCGTGCTCGATTTGGCGATGATGGTAGCTGGTACGAAGTATCGTGGTCAGTTTGAAGAACGGATCAAGGCGGTGATGAACGAAGTTCGGCGCGCCAAGAACACGATTCTATTTATTGATGAATTGCACACATTGGTTGGTGCCGGTGGCGCCGAAGGTGCCATTGATGCTGCCAATGTGCTCAAACCTGCATTAGCTCGGGGCGAAATCCAATGCATTGGCGCCACGACGCTCGATGAATATCGAAAGTACATCGAAAAAGATAATGCACTGGCTCGGCGTTTCCAAGAGATCATTGTCGAACCGACCGGCAAACAAGAGACGATTGCCATTCTCAAAGGCTTGCGGCCGCGATACGAAGAACACCACCGTGTGAAATTCACCGACGATGCTGTCGAAGCAGCCGTCGAAATGAGCGAACGCTATATCACAGCACGTTGCTTGCCAGACAAGGCGATCGATGTGATTGACGAAGCCGGTGCGCGGATCCGACTGCGCAACATGTCGAAGCCACCCAACTTGAAGGAGCTCGACGAAGACATTGAAAAGCTGAACAAAGACAAAGAAGACGCGGTTGCCAACCAAGACTTCGAAAAGGCGGCTTCGCTGCGTGACAAAGCAGACAAGCTGCGCAAAAAGAAAGAAACCATCACCAAAGAATGGCGCGAAAAGAGCCGCGAAACGGATGGTATCGTCGACGAAGACGTGGTTTGCGAAGTCGTCTCCAAGATGACGGGCATTCCGCTCACTCGGCTCAGCACTGAGGACAGCGAAAGACTGATGAAGATGGAAGAGGACTTGCACAAGCGAGTCGTCAGCCAAGAGCAGGCCGTGGCAGCGGTTGCCAAAGCGGTGCGGCGAAGTCGTAGCGGGTTGAAAGACCCTCGACGCCCTACCGGCTGCTTCGTGTTCGCCGGGCCAACCGGTGTTGGAAAGACGTTGCTCGCCAAAGCGCTGGCCGAATTCATGTTTGGTGATGCCGATGCGCTAGTGCACATCGACATGAGCGAGTACATGGAGAAACACAACATCAGTCGTCTGATTGGTGCTCCTCCCGGCTACGTCGGCTACGAAGAAGGCGGTCAGTTGACCGAGAAGATTCGTCGTCGTCCGTATGCAGTGGTCCTGCTGGACGA
Organism: Pirellulaceae bacterium; assembly: GCA_041753315.1. Lineage (GTDB taxonomy): Bacteria > Planctomycetota > Planctomycetia > Pirellulales > Pirellulaceae > Aureliella. The sequence goes on from JBGSUV010000062.1 coordinate 22,007, forward strand.
GATTGAAAAAGCGCACCCCGATGTGTTCAACATGCTGTTGCAGGTGATGGAAGAAGGACGTTTGACCGACTCGTTTGGTCGTAACGTCGACTTCCGCAACGTGATTTTAATTCTCACCACCAATGCCGGAGCGGATGCGATCAAGAATGAATCGGCGTTTGGCTTCCAAAAGCCCGACGAAGATTCCTCCTACGATAGCATGAAAGCTCGGGTGATGGATCAGATCGAGCGAGTATTCCGACCCGAGTTCCTCAATCGACTTGACGACACGATCATCTTCCGTCACTTGAACAAAGAAGACCTCAAGAAGGTCATCGATTTCGAGCTGTCGAAGGTCCGCGATCGCCTGGTCGACCGTGGCTTCGGCTTGGTGCTGACCGAGGAATCGAAGGAGTTCTTGATCGAGAAAGGTGCGAACCTCGACTACGGTGCTCGTCCATTGCGCCGAGCACTCGAGCAACGCATCGAAGATCCTCTCGCCGAGGAACTCCTGCGCGGCGCGTTCGAAGGCAGCAACACCATCGTCGTAGACGCGATCAAGGATGAAAATGGCAAAGTCATTCGCCTTGGGTTCCATGGTGAATCGCGAGAGCCGGCCGAAGAGCCCGTCGCCGTAGGTAGTGGTGAAGAGACCTAAGAACCTCTGGCGACATTTGGATCGCTTGAAAAAGCAATGCAAAAATAGCACCGGCGGCGAGTTTCATACTCGCCGCCGTTTTTTTGCAATTGATCCTCACCGCGAAAATTCATGCCGAATTCTAATTTCCCACAGGGATGGTGAATGGCATTGAGTTATAAGTTAGGGTTAATCGTACCAAGCCGATCGTCGAAATCCACGGCGAAAAATCGGTTCCCTGACAACTGATCCTTGACACCTGACTTTCCATGATAAGGCGCGTACCAGATGCAAGTTTCTCTGGCGCAGACTGTTGGAATCGTTTTCGCAATCGTCCTACAACTACTTTGTGGAATTGCGGTCAGTCATGGACAGCAAATTGGCGCTTCCAGCAATGCAGAACGTTGGTTTAAGGGAAACCTGCATACGCACACGCTTTGGAGCGATGGCGATGGTTTTCCGGAAATGGTGGCTCTATGGTATCGCGAGCACAACTATCAGTTCCTGGCGCTATCGGATCACAATGTGCTTAGTCAAGGTATGAAGTGGATGCCGCTAAAAACGGTCGAGTCGCGGGGTGGTCCAAGTGCTTTCCCGAAGTATCTCGAACGATTTGGAGAGCATTGGGTTGAGACGCGAGGTACACACGAAGCGGATAACCTGGAAGTCCGACTTAAGCCGTTGCAAGAAGTGCGCGCGCTGGTCGAGGAAGCTGGGAGTTTCTTGATGATTCCCTCGGAGGAAATCACCGATGATGGAGCGCATATCAACGCCACCAACATTCACACGTTGATTGAACCACAAGGTGGTCAAACGTTACGTGAGACCATCTACAACAACTTTCGCGCCATTGATGCCCAGGCGCAGGAATTGGGCAGAGTGATTCTGCCCCATTTAAACCATCCTAATCTGGGTGACAAAGGCATCGCGGCTGAAGATCTAGCGTCCCTGGTTGAAGACGAGTTCTTTGAAGTGTGGAATGGCGTTGACAAGGATGGCGATCTTGGAAGCAGTCGTCGGCATAGCTTGGAGGCGTTATGGGATATTACGAGCACGCTTCGTTTGACGGAATACAACGCGCCGCCATTGTACGGCTTGGCAACCGATGATAGCCACAACTACCATGGCAAAGACAAGGCGTCGCCCGGACGTGGGTGGATCATGGTCCGCTGCCGCTGGTTGACTCCTGAATCAATCTTGAACGCCTTGCAGCGAGGCGCATTCTACGCATCGACGGGTATCGAACTCGAGCGGTTGGAGTTTGATGAGGACAAGCAGACTTTGACCATTCAAATCAAACCCGACAGCGCCGCGCAATTTACAACTCAGTTCATCGGGACCCCACGCAACTTTGATCACACCACCACTCCGCGCATCGAAGCAGATACAGGTCTGCCAGTCCCTGGAACGCTCGACTATTCCGCTGATGTTGGCAAGGTCTTTGCAAGCGTGACCGGAACAACCGCCGTCTATCAACTGACCGGCGAAGAGCTCTACGTCCGTGCGACGATCACAAGCGATCAACCGCCAACCAATCCCACCAGTGAGAGCCCGTTTCAGAAAGCTTGGACCCAGCCCATTGGCTGGCAGAAATGGCTAAAGTGAACCACAGCGTCGATGCGACGTCAAATCGTTTCACCGCCCGTAAGATGAAAGTGGTTTCTTTTTCTTGTCGTTACATTCACGCTTGCTGCTGCCGCATCTTGGATCGTTCTTGAAGATGTTTCAGAGACAGATATGGACGCGTTGGATCGCATCTGAAACTTGAGCCGAAGCTCGGGCGAGAGGTCCTGCAAACGAAACTCGATGGTGTATACACAACCAAACGGTCAGCGGTTACCAACCAGGTCTGTACTAAACAGTTGCGTAGCAACGACATTTGATAGCCTGGGGTGGAGCGAGAACGAGTCGCAGACGAGTTCGGAAGCGGAACCCCAGGTCGAACGTTCGAGCGGAACAGCGACCGAGCGGATGTTTACCCAACCCTCAGTCTCGTTTCGAGGTCGCAACAAATGGGTGATGGCTGGGACGAGCGCGTGCGATGCGACTGTGCCGTCCAACATGAGGCAGAGCGTCGAGTCTTCGCGGAATCGCAACAACCTGCGGCAGCGGAGGCAAGACGATGGCGGCAAGAAGACACAAACCAACCACGTTTGGCTGTGCAGCAATATTTCCTCATTGGACAAACCGTCACATTGCGGCCTCGGCGCACAACCGCGCGCTGGGATAATCTTCTGCTCGGCCACTGCGTGCACATTCCACTGTACCTGGGGTTCCGCTCGGCTAGGACATTTTGGGAAAACGTCCCAGCCAAGCTCCACCCCAGGCTATCAAATGCCATCGCTACGCGACTGTTTTGCAACGGGCTGTTGTGTTTGGGGCGGATCTGTTGGGTGTAAACGGGGCCAAAATCTAGACGTACGTCTTTTTGGCATTCTTATTCGGCAACGGCTCTGGGTACTTGCCTAACTCGAGCCGAAGCTCGGGCAAGAGGTCTTTTAATCGAAACTCGACGGCGTCGCTCAAGGCGATCATGTTGAGCGTTTCGGTTCGTGGGTTTTAAGGCCAGAGGCCGACACAACCCTTGCCGGTGTGGCTGATGGGGGATGTAGAGCCCAGC